>NZ_JBSFTU010000087.1:0-1262 GCF_053591435.1 Streptomyces sp. NPDC003027 | reverse complement strand
TTGTGCATCCGGGCGATGCCGAGCACGGCATGGTGCACTCCGTCGCCTTTCAGGCGGCAGTCGCGGAGGATCTTCCAGGTCTTCATGCGGGCGAAGACGTGCTCGACGCGGGCTCGGACCTGCTTGTGGGACTTGTTGTGTTCCTCTTTCCAATCCGGGAGCTCAGTCTGGCCGCGTTCCCGGCGGTGAGGGATGACGAGGCCGGTGCCCGGGTAGCCGCCGTCGGCGATCGTTAGGGTCTTGCCGACGGCGGCCTTGGCGCCGGACTCCTCCCAGGCCTTGCAGTCGTTGCGGTTTCCGGCGAGCGGCCGGCCGACCACGACGACCAGGCGGGTGTCGGCGTCGATGACGACCTGGTGGTTGGTTGAGTAGCGGTAATTCTTCGACCGCTGGGCGACGGAGTGGTCGCGGGTGGGGACCAGGGTGCCGTCCACGATAAGCACCGTGTCCTTGGCGAACCGCTTGCGCGGCTGAAGCGCGAGCATTGGCCCGAGGTGGTCAATGATCCGGTCCGCCGTCGACTTGGAAACCCCGAACAGCGGAGCGAGCTGGCGCATGGTCAGGTTCGTGCGCCAGTAGGCCGCGACCAGCAGGGCCCGGTCCTCCAGCGGAAGGCTCCACGGCCGGCCCTTGCGGACCGCGTCCGCGCCCTCGCGCCGTAGGACGGTCACGAGCTTGCCGAAGTTGCGCGGGTTCAGCCCGGCGAACGGAAGTATCCAAGACGGCTCCGACGCCGTGATCACACCAGCCACCGCCGGATCATCTCAGTTGCAGACGTCGCTGGTGCCGACCGATCCTTTGCCTATTCGACGATCCGAGGGAGAACGACGTGGGGCTGACTCTGTTCCCAGGAGACGGAGACACCAGCAGTCCCGACGTCGGCTGGTCCTACAGCGGCTTCGCCGCGTTCCGGCGGCAGCTGGCGCGAGCCGAAGGGTTCGATCTCGACGGGATGTGGGGCTTCGGCGGTGAACGCCCCTGGAGTGATGTCTCCACCTCGCTCGCACCGCTCCTCGATCGCCCCGACGATGGTGGAGGCGAGCTCTCGCACATTGCATGCGCTGCGCTCCTGCCCCGGCTCGAGGCGATCGTCGACCAGTGGCGGCATGAGGTCGACGTCCCGCGGACACACATCGACGCGGCTCAACAGCTGACGGTCGTTCTGCGGCTCTGCGTCGCGAAAGACGTCGAGCTTCTCTTTCTCTGATGTCCGCGAAGCCGGGGCAGGCCCTCATGCTCCCGCAGTTACGGGACAGCCCTTA
>NZ_JBSFTU010000086.1:0-2397 GCF_053591435.1 Streptomyces sp. NPDC003027 | reverse complement strand
CAGCGCACGCACCGACTCCCGGAGCATCTCGTGCTCCTCCGACGGACGATAAAGGTCGAAGTCCTTGCCCATGATCCCGAGCTCCCCTAGAACGCGTCGGCAACGCTTGTGGCATCGCAGCGTGGCACTGAGTACCCTCAGCAAAACACACTCAGTGCCATGATGCCAGTGTGGCGTTCACGGGGTCGGCGTGGCGCGGCTCCGGGGGAGCGGGATCGACGACCCGGTCCGGCCCGAGGCCATCCGGCTCAGCGGCGCAGGGGGGTATCCCGATGTACGCGGGACAGCTTCTCCGGGTTGCGCACGGCGTAGAGGCCGGTGATGAGGCCGTCGTCGATGCGCGCCGCCACGACGGTGTCGATCACGCCGTCGAGCCGGATGATCAGCGCCGGGTGGCCGTTGACCTGAGCCGGCCGCATCGACACGTCGGCAGGCTCCTTGCCGAGCCCGCCGATCAGCAGGCGGGCCACCTTGTCCGCTCCCACCACCGGACGCGGGATCGCCTGCCTGATGCCGCCGCCGTCGCCCATGAGGACGACATCCGGCGCGAGGATGTCGAGCAGACCCTGAAGATCGCCCGTCTCGGTGGCCCGCCGGAACGCGTCGAGCGCGTCGCGGGTCTCGGCCGGGGAGACGCCCCCGCGCGGCCGCCGCGCCGCGACGTGTGCCCGCGCCCGGTGCGCGATCTGGCGGACCGCGGCCGGGCTCTCGCCGACGGCTTCGGCGATCTCGTCGTACCCGACGTCGAACACCTCACGCAGCACGAACACCGCCCGCTCGACCGGCGCCAGCGTCTCCAGCACCAGCAGCATCGCCATCGAGACGCTCTCCGCCAGCTCCACGTCCTCGGCCACATCGGGCGTGGTGAGCAGGGGCTCGGGCAGCCAGGGCCCGACGTACGACTCCTTGCGGCGGCCGAGCGTACGCAGCCGGCTCAGCGCCTGGCGCGTGGTGATCCGGACCAGGTAGGCACGGTGCTCCCGTACCGTGCCGAGATCGACCCCCACCCAGCGCAACCAGGTCTCCTGCAGGACGTCCTCCGCGTCGGCGGCCGAGCCGAGCATCTCGTAGGCGACGGTGAACAGCAGCCTGCGGTGGGCGACGAAGGCCTCGGTGGCCGGGTCCGTACGTCCGCCGTCGGCGGGCCGCCCGGCCGTGTCCTCCGCGTGCTCCCTGTGCTCGCTCTCCACCGGCTGCTCCTGTCTGTCCGCTCTCGGCGGTGCCACGCGCACAGGACGCCGCGCCGCGCGGCTCTGTGACATCCCCGAGCGGTGGCGCACGTCACACGGCCGTCCCGTCACAGGGAGCGGGTCGCCGGCATCTCGTGTTCGTCCCGTACGACACACGAGTGAGGACGACGTCATGGAAGCCCGGTTCAATCTGTTCGAGAACGACATCGCCGCCACGTTCGTCAAGCGGTTCGCTCATGCCGCCCAGGTGATCCACACGTCGCCGCTGCCGGCGTCCACGCAGGAGCTGGTGTCGCTGCGCGCCAGCCAGATCAACAGCTGCGGGCACTGCATCGACATGCACACCAAGGAGGCCGCGGCCGCCGGCGAGACCCCGGTCCGGCTCAACCTCGTCGCCGCGTGGCGCGAGTCCACCGTGTTCACCGAGGCCGAGCAGGCCGCCCTGGCGCTCGCCGAAGAGGGCACGCGGCTCGCCGACGCTTACGAGGGCGTGTCCGACGCGACCTGGGCCCGGGTGCGCGAGCACTACGACGACGACCAGATCGCCGCGCTGGTCGCTCTGGTCGCCCTGATCAACGCGGCGAACCGGCTCGCCGTGATCCTGCGGCAGAAGGGGGGTTCCTACGAGCCCGGCATGTTCGCCGCCGCGTTGAACTGACCGGCGGACGAAGTCGGGCCACCGCGCCGCATCCACGCGACCGGGGCTTGAATAGAATCGGCTTCCATGTCGAAGCCTGACGAGTTGCTCGTTGACATCGCCGCCATGGTGGAGTCCGGGCAGAGCAATCAGATGTCCCTGACGGTGGTCGCGGGTGGCGCCGTCATCACCGGTCGATTGGCCCCCGAAGCGGTGTGGCGCCAGCGCGTGTCGGAGGTCCTGACGGATTCCGAGCGCCTGAGCGAGTTCTCCGGGGTCTTCCGTACGTCCGAGGAGAAGAGCGGGCCGCCCAGGCATCTGCACTTCCACGTCGCCCGGATCCTGCAGGGCCCCGTGGGGATCCCCGAGACGGGTGGGATGTACCGCGTCTCGATCGACGAGGTCACCGCGTGGACGGTGGGCGACTTCAGCTATTCCGACCAGTGAGCCACCGCTAGGGCCTGTCCGGCCCGAGGACAGCAACGGACGACACGTGTGGGGGGCCGACCGGCGTACGCCGGGAGGGCCCCCCCGCCCCGCAGGCCAAGGCCCCCAGCGAAGGGGGGCCCC
>NZ_JBSFTU010000085.1:0-2743 GCF_053591435.1 Streptomyces sp. NPDC003027 | reverse complement strand
CCGGGAACAGCAACCGGCCCTCGCGGTGCATCTCGTACAGGCGGTGGACACCCGTCGTGGTCTCCTCCGTGACACCGCGGATCTCGGACGCCAGCGCCGTCCAGTCCAGGGCGGACCGGCCCAACAGCTCAAGGACACATCGCAGTTCGTCGTTGTCCGCCGTCGACGGGTCCGGGACCGCCCCCGCCTTCTGGTACTCGACGCCCTTGTGGACGAGGAGGGTGGCGTCACCGCCGTCGTCCAGGATCATGTTCGGGCCCACGACGTCCGGCCAGGTCAGGGCCTGCTCCGTGCACCACCAGTACTCCTCCAGCGTCTCGCCCTTCCAGGCGAACACCGGGATGCCGGCCGCGGCGATCGCCGCGGCCGCGTGGTCCTGCGTGGAGTAGATGTTGCAGGACACCCACCGCACCTCGGCGCCGAGCGCGACCAGGGTCTCGATGAGGACGGCCGTCTGCACGGTCATGTGCAGGGAGCCCGTGATCCGCGCGCCCGCGAGCGGCTGGGCGGCGGCGTACTCGCGGCGGATCGACATCAGGCCGGGCATCTCGTGCTCGGCCAGCGTGATCTCCTTGCGGCCGAACTCCGCCAGGCCGATGTCGGCGACCTTGTAGTCCGTGAACTCAGACAGGGACTCAGACATGGGCAACGCTCCTCGAAGCTTGAATCGTCCGGTGGATTTCCAGTGCCGCCGTGGACTTGTTCAACGTGATGTAGTGCAGGCCCGGCGCCCCTTCGTGGAGCAGCCGCAGGCCCATCGCCGTCGCGTACTCGACGCCGGTCCGGTACGCCGCCGCCGGGTCGTCCCTGGCCGCCTCCAGCCGGTGCGCCAGGTCCTCCGGGAACGCGGCGTCGCTCAGCTCGGCGAACCTGCGGATCTGGCGGACGTCGGTGGCCGGCATGATCTCCGGGATGATCGGGGTGTCGCAGCCGGCCGCCGCCACCCGGTCCCGAAGCCGCAGATAGTCCTCCACGTCGAAGAACATCTGCGTGATGGCGTAGTCGGCGCCGGCCCGGCACTTCGCCACGAAGTGCGCCAGGTCGCTCGCCGGATCCGACGACCGGGGGTGGCCCTCCGGAAAGGCCGCCACCCCGATCCGGAAGTCGCCCAACGACCGCACCAGCTCGATCAGTTCGTACGCGTACGTGAAGCCCTCCGGGTGCGGGGTCCACGCGCCGCGCGGATCGCCCGGAGGGTCGCCGCGCAGCACGAGCACGTCCCGCACCCCCGCGTCCGCGTACGCGCCGATGATGGCGCGCAGCTCCGCCACCGAGTGCCCGACCGCCGTCAGGTGCGCCACCGGCCGCAGGGTCGTCTCGGCCACGATCCGCTTGGTGACGTCGATGGTCCGGTCGCGCGACGAGCCGCCGGCGCCGTACGTCACGGACACGAAGTCAGGGCCGAGCGCCTCCACGCGCCGGATCGCGTCCCACAGCGTCCGCTCCCCGCGCTCGCTCTTCGGCGGGAAGAACTCGAACGAGAAGGTGGGGTTCCCGCCGGCGCTCACCGTCGCCCTCCCGCGTTGAAGTAGCTCGCCTCCGGGTGGTGGACGACGATCGCGTCCGTCGACTGCTCCGGATGCAGCTGGTACTCCTCCGACAGCTCCACCCCGATCCGCTCCGGGCGCAGCAGCTCGGCGATCTTCGCCCGGTCCTCCAGGTCGGGGCAGGCCGGATAGCCGAGCGAGTACCGGCAGCCCTGGTACTCGGTGCGCAGCATGCCCTCGATGCCCGCCGGCTCCGAGGCGCCCGCGATACCCCACTCCTGGCGGACCCGCGCGTGCCAGCACTCGGCGAGCGCTTCGGCCAACTGCACGGACAGGCCGTGCAGTTCGAGGTAGTCGCGGTACCGGTCGGCGGCGAAGAGCTTCGCGGTCTCCTCGCCGATCCGGGAGCCGACCGTGACGACCTGGAGGCCGACCACGTCCACCTCCCCCGCGTTCTCGGCGCGGAAGAAGTCCGCCAGGCAGAGGCGCCGGCCCCGCTGCTGGCGGGGGAAGGTGAAGCGGGTCCGCTCGCCTCCGTCCTCGTCCAGGACGATCAGGTCGTCGCCCTTGGACACACAGGGGAAGTAGCCGTGGACGACGGCCGCTTCGAGGAGCCGACCGGTCTGGATCCGGTCCAGCCAGCCGCGCAGCCGCGCGCGGCCCTCCGACTCGATGGTCCCGGCGTCCTTCAGGCCCCACTGCCCCTTGAAGAGGGCGCCTTCGTCGAGCCAGGAGGCGTACTCGGCGAGCTGGATGCCCTTGACGACCCGGGTGCCGAGGAACGGCGGCTCCGGGACGGGGTTGTCGGCGGCCACGTCCGAGCGGCCGGCCGGCTCGGGCTCGCGCACCTCCGGCAGAGGCGCCTCCCGCCGGGGCACCCGCCGCTGCTTCAGCTCCGGCAGTACGGCCCCGGGCACGCCCCGCTTGATCCCCATGAGCGCGTCCATGAGCCGCAGGCCCTCGAACGCGTCGCGGGCGTAGCGGACCTCGCCCTGGTAGATCTCGTGGAGGTCCTGTTCGACGTAGGCGCGGGTCAGGGCGGCGCCACCGAGGATGACCGGGAAGTCGGCGGCCATGCCGCGCTGGTTCAGCTCCTCCAGGTTCTCCTTCATGATCACCGTGGACTTGACCAGCAGGCCGGACATGCCGATGACGTCGGCCCGGTGCTCCTCGGCCGCCTCCAGGATCGCGGAGACCGGCTGCTTGATGCCCAGGTTGACCACGTTGTAGCCGTTGTTGGACAGGATGATGTCCAC
>NZ_JBSFTU010000084.1:0-3280 GCF_053591435.1 Streptomyces sp. NPDC003027 | reverse complement strand
GGTGTGAAGCTCACGACCCTGCGCCCGGAGCAGGCCGCCTACATCGGCGTCCCGGTCGAGGGCCCGTACAAGCCGGACCACTACCGCTACTGATGCCACCACCGACGGCGCCCGTGCACTGACGCACACCCGTCGACGGCACCCGTAGAGGAACCAGGCAGGCCCCCGCACCCCCGTGCCGGGGGCCTGCCTCGTCCGTCATCCGGCCCGCACCCGGACCCACCGCCCCAGGAAGCACCCCGAGGACCCATGCCCCGCGGCCGCTATTCGCTCCATGACCCGCACGATCACACCCCCCTCGGTGAAGAGCACTTCCACTGCGCACCAGGCCCGTCCGGCTGGCGCTACGTCTCCCAGACCACCACCCCCTCGGGCGACCACGCGGGCTCCGTCGACCTGGCCATCGACGAACTCGGCCGCCCCATCCGACTCGAACTCCACGCCGCGAGCTGGCAGATCCGCGGCGCCGCCCTCGACGGCGTCACCTGGGTCCGTACCGACCCCACCGGCACCCACGCCACCGAAGGCAATGTGCGCGCCCACGCCTTCACCGGCACGTCCCCGGCGTTCCTCGTCGCGATCACTCGACTGTTGCGTCTCACCCCCGGTTCCCCCGCGACCCGCGTCCGGCTCGTCGCCTTCACGGATCCCGTGCTCGCCCCCCTCACGATCGACCAGTCCTGGGCCCTGGTGAAGAGTGAAGCGCACACCACTGACAACGGCGTGCTGATGGTGGACGAATACCAGGTCGACGCCCTGGACACGGGGGAGCGGCACACGCTTCACATCGCCGGCGACGTGGTCCTCTCCGCCCCCGGCATCGAACTCGAAGCCCTCGAGACCCCGCCGTCCGTCTTCCCCTGAGCCCCTCGGGTCGTCTCCTAGGCGGGAGGCGCGAACCCCGTCGCCGGCGCAGCGGCATCGCCGCCCGTCCGCTCCCCGGAACCGGCGACGGCCGCGGCAGGGGCAACCGGAGCGACCGGGGCCGCGAATCCCGCGCTCCAACCGGCCCCCGCCCCCGCCACCGACGCCGCCACAGGCACGGGCCCGACCCCGGACGCCGGCCTGTCCGAGGCGAAGGCACGGCGTGCGTCCCGGGCCTGCCGCTCACCCACGACCCCCGCCAGATAGGCCGCGGCCGGCACGCCCGGCGGCGGAGGAGTCCCGGTCCGCGCCACGAGCTCATCGGCCAGCCGCTCCGCCAGCCGCTGCCCCACGACCGGATCCAGCTGCCGCATCCGCGTCAGGTACTGCCGTATCTCCAGCCACAGGCCGTCCGGCACGGCGGAGAGATCCAGCCCGGCGAACGCCCCCGCGAGCCACGCCGGGGCGGGCGGAACGGCCACGCTCCGCGCCGCCGGCACCCGCTCCCGCACGACCAGCGTTCCGGCGAACACGTCCCCGATGCGCCGCCCGCGCTCCGACACAAGCGAAGCGATACAGGCGACCACCCCGAACGTCATCATGATCTCCACGACCCCGATCGCCCCGCGCACCAGCGCGTGCCGGAACCGGATCGGCCCCCCGTCGTCGCGCACCACCCGCAGCCCGCACGCCATCTTGCCGAGCGACCGGCCGTGCGTCAGCGTCTCCACCGCGATCGGCGCCCCCACCAGTACCAGCAGGAAGGAGGCGATCGACAGCGCCATCTGCGCGGCCTCGTCCAGCGAAGCCATCGCGACCGCGAGCCCGAGACTGATCAGCAGATAGGCGGTCCACACCACCAAGAGATCGATGAGCAGCGCCAGAGCGCGGCTCGGCAGCCTGGCCGGCCGCAGCCCCAGTACGACGGCGTCCCCCGTCACAACCCCGCTCACGACGCCCACCCTTCTCCGACCTTCCCGACCCCGCTGTACGACAGTCTGCCAAGCTGACCGTCAGCGCGCCGCAGTAGTACGCCCCCGTACGCACCCAGTGCCTGGAGCAGCAGCCGATCATGGACCTCGACGTCTACGTCACCGCCCACCGCGCCGAGTGGGACCGCCTGGACCAGCTCCTGCGCCGGGGCCGGAAGCTCACCGGCGCCGAGGCCGACGAACTCGTCGCCCTCTACCAGCGCACGGCGACGCACCTGTCGCTGATCCAGTCCAGCGCCCCGGACCCCATGCTCACGGCCCGGCTCACCCAGCTCGTCGCACGCGCCCGTGCCGCCGTCACCGGCACCCGCCGCGCCTCCTGGCGCGACGCCGTCGGCTTCCTGACCGCCGGCTTCCCGGCCGCGGTCTACCGTTCCCGCCACTGGTGGGTGCCGACCGCCGTCCTCTCCACCCTCCTCGCGGCGCTCATCGGCTGGTGGATCGGCACGCACCCGGAGGTCCAGTCGGCGATCGGCGCCCCGGCCGAGCTGCGCGAGATGACCCGCCCCGGCGGCGAGTACGAGACGTACTACTCCAGTCACCCGGCGGCCTCCTTCGCCGCCCAGGTCTGGACGAACAACGCTCAGGCCGCCGCCATGTGCCTGGTCCTGGGCGCGTTCCTCTGCGTCCCGGTGCTCTGGATCCTCTTCCTCAACATGCTGAACCTCGGCGTGGGCATCGGACTCATGTCCTCCGCCGGCCGCCTCGACGTCTTCCTCGGCCTGGTCCTTCCGCACGGCCTCCTGGAACTGACCGCCGTCTTCGTCGCCGCCGGAACCGGCCTCCGCCTCGGCTGGACCGTCATCGACCCCGGCCCCATGACCCGCCGCGCCGCGCTCGCCCAGCAGGGCCGCGCCGCCGTGGGCATGGCCATCGGCCTGGCCCTGGTCCTCTTCGTCTCGGGCCTGATCGAAGGCTTCGTCACCCCGTCGGGCCTCCCGACCTGGGCCCGCGTCACCATCGGCATCGCGGCGGAACTGGCATTCCTCGCCTATGTCTATGTCCTGGGCGCCCGGGCGGCCCGAGCCGGCGACACCGGCGACATCGAGGAGGCGGACCGCAGCGCGGAGCTGCCGGTGGCCGCGTGATGTGCGGAGCACCTCGCTGACCTGCTAGTCTCCTCTTCGCCCACGGAGCCGTTGACACGGTGGACGTGGGGAGGTAGATTTTAACGGTTGCCGGGGACGGGACACGTCACCAGCGCAACCAGCTAGTCTCTAGCTCGCTCCGGTCGGGAACACGGTTTCCACGGAGCCACCCGATTCCTTATTCGAATCACGAAAGCCACCGATTAGGTCGGCCAGAATGAATCTGATAAAGTCGGAATCACCGGAAAGGGAAACGCGAAAGCGGAGAACGGACCGGCAGCCCGCTCCAGCGGGTGGCGGAAACGGAAAACGGATCTGCTAAGCTGGAAACACGAA
>NZ_JBSFTU010000083.1:0-3835 GCF_053591435.1 Streptomyces sp. NPDC003027 | reverse complement strand
GACTCGCCTGCCCGAGGTCCGGTACTTCATTCGCCGGCCGCCCCATGCCCGCTCCGCTCAGTCGCGCAGGGAGGCGAGGCGGCGGCGGGCCGGGCCGAGCGAGCGGCCGCGGAGCGGGACGTCGTGCCAGGGGTCGTCCCGCAGCAGGGCGTCGACGTCCGCGAGGCGGCGATGCCCCGGGGTGAGGTCCGGTGACTCGACGTCGGCCCAGCTGACCGGCGCCGCGACGGGCGCGCCGGGACGGGCGCGGACGGCATAGGGCACCACGGCCGTCTGGGCATAGCCGTTGCGTTGGACGTCGAGGTAGAGCCGGCCCCGGCGCGCCTTCTTCCGGGCCTCGGTGGTGAGCGTCTCGGGGTGGCGGGACGCGAGCAGTCCGGCGAGGTCGCGGGCGAAGGCCCGTACCTCGTCGAAGGGGGCGCGCCGGTCCAGCGGGACGAGGACGTGCAGTCCGCGGGAGCCGGTGGTCATGACGGCCGACGGCAGTGCGACCTCGTCCAGAAGCTGGTGCAGCTGCCGCGCCGCTTCCCATACGGGTGCGAAGTCGTCCCCGGCCGGGTCGAGGTCGAAGACGAGCCGGTCGGGATGGTCCGGCCGCTCCGCCCTGGACAGGAAGCGGTGCGGGGTGACGCACCTTGGTGATGCCGTCGTCGGGGAACAGGAGCTTCGCCGGGCGGCTCACCTCGACCGTGCGCCGCCCGACGCGGACGGACGCCTTGGCGCCGGCCGGTGGGTCTCCGGCTCCCATGGGCGCCTCCTCGTCGCCGGTTCAGTCGCGGGTCGCGCGGATGACGACGAGTTCTTCGGTCCGCAGCCCGGTCTCGACCAGGCCCCGGTCCTCGAACCAGTCCGCCCGGGCCGTCATCACCGGCCCGAAGGGCTGGGTGCGGCGGCGGGCCACGTCGGCGCCCAGACCGGCGCGGTCGAGCGCGTCGAGGGTCGCGGTGACACCGGAGAGCGAGGACTGGACGAGGAGCAGCACCCCGCCCGGGTTGAGCAGGAGCGGCGCCTGGTGGCAGATGCGGTCGAGGAGCAGCCGCCCGTCGGGCCCGGCGTCCCAGGCCCTGCCCGGGCCGTAGGCGGGCGGCTCGGGGTTCTCGGCCGGTACGTACGGCGGGTTGGCGGTGACCAGGTCGAACCGCTCCCCCGCCACCGGCTCGCCCAGGTCCCCCCGGAACAGCCGGACCCGGCAGTCGTGGAGCCGGGCGTTGAGCCTCGCGGTGGCCACCGCGGCCCGGGAGACGTCGACGGCGGTGGCGTGCGCGCCCCGGAGGGCGGCGGCGATGGCGATGATGCCCGTGCCGGTGCACAGGTCCAGCGAACGGGTGCCTGGCCGGATGTCCTCCTCGGCCAGGCCCTCCAACAGCAGTTCCGTGTCTCCCTGAGGGGCGTACACGCTCGGCGGCTTGATCATGCGCATGAGGCGCAGATGCCCGCGCCGGGCGTTTCCACGCCTCTCCGTTCGACGGTTTCTCCCCCGGTGCGCGGGTAGCCGCGCCGGAAAGCGATCCGCCGTACGAGGAGGCGACCGAGGATGGCCCGCGCGGCTCTGTTCGACGTGGACGGCACCCTGGCCGACACCAACCATCTGCACGTGGTCACGTGGTGGGAGGCATTCCGGCAGTCGGGGCACGACGTCCCGATGCACGCCATCCACCGGGCCATCGGGCTCAGCAGCGAGGACCTCATCGCCCATCTGCTGGGCGACCACCGCGACACGCGGCAGGACTCCTCGATCAGCGCCGCGCACAAGACGCTGTACGCCACCTACTTCGACCGGCTGCCCGCGCTGCGGTCGGCCGGGAAGCTGCTGCGGGCGGTGGCCGGCCAGGGCTGGACGGTCGTCCTCGTCACGTCGGCGAGCGGCCGTGAGCTGGAGGCGCTGCGCCGTGCGATCGACGCGGACGAGGTGATCGCGCGGACGGCGAGCTCCGACGACGTGGAGGAGGGCAAACCGGCGCCGGAACCGGTGCGGCACGCCCTCGACCTCGTCGAGGTGCCGCCGGAGCGCGCCGTACTGGTCGGGGACTCGGTCTGGGACATGAAGGCGGGCAGCCGGGCCGGGGTGGCGTGCGTGGGCCTGCTGTGCGGGGGCATTCCCGCCGACGACCTCCGCGCCGCGGGGGCCGAGGCCGTGTACGCGGATCCCGCCGAGCTCCTGAGCCGCTTGCCGCAGAGCCCGCTGGCCTACGAGGGCGGGCCCTGAGCGGGTGGCCGCCACGCATCCGCAGGGGCTTTCAGGGCAATGGCGCCCTATGAACGAACTCACCGGCACCCATGGCTCCCACTGGCTGCGGACGGCCGCGTTCCCGGCCCATCCCCCGCTCACCGGCGACACCGAGGCGGATGTGGCCGTGATCGGCGGAGGCATCGCCGGGCTCAGCGTCGCCTGGGAGCTCACCCGGGCGGGCCGCTCCGTGGTCGTCCTGGAAGGCGACCGCGTGGCGGGCGGTGTCACCGGCCACACCACCGCGAAGGTGAGCGCCCTGCACACCCTCGTCTACGACGACCTCCGCACGTCCCGCGGTCCCGACACGGCCCGCGCCTACGCCCAGTCGCAGATGGCCGCGGTGCGCCACATCGGCGAGGTGGCGGCCGAGCTCGGCGTCGACTGCGAACTCGAAGGCCGGGCGGCCTTCACGTACTGCCAGGATCCGGGCGGCGTCGAGAAGCTGCGGGCCGAGGCGGAGGCCGCCCGGGAGGCCGGGCTCGACGCGTCGTTCGTGACGGAGACGGGACTCCCCTTTCCCGTCGCCGGCGCGGTCCGCGTCGAAGGGCAGGCGCAGTTCCACCCGCGGAAGTACCTGCGCGCGCTGGCCGAGGATCTGACGGCGCGCGGAGGGCGGATCCATGAGCGGACCCGCGTCGTCGACCTGCACCGGGGCGAGCCCTGCCGTCTGACGACCTCCTCCGGCTCCACGGTGACCGCGCGGGACGTGGTCGTCGCCACCCACCATCCGGTGTTCGACCGGGGCATGCTCGCCGCCCGCCTCTCCCAGCACCGCGATCTCGTGGTGGCGGGGCCGCTGCCCGCGGACCGGGACCCGGACGGGATGTACATCACGCAGGAGGAGGGAAAGCGCTCGGTGCGCACCGCCCCGTACGGGGACGGCCGGCTGCTGATCGTCACCGGCGAGGCCTTCGCCCCGGGGACGGAGCCGGACACCGAGGGCCGCTACGAGCGTCTGGAGCGGTGGACGCGGGAGAGGTTCCCCGGTGTGGAGATCACCCACCGCTGGGCGGCCCAGGACAACGCCTCCACCGACACGGTGCCGCTCATCGGTCCCATGCACCACGGCGACGACCATGTGTACGTGGTCACCGGCTTCGCCGGCTGGGGGATGGCCGGCGGCGTCCTGTCCGGTCTGCTGCTCGGCTCCCTCGTGGCGGGCCGTCCCGTGGAGCGGGAGTGGGCGGAACTGTACGACCCGCGGCGGCCGGGGGCCGTCGTCCGCACGGCGCCCGCCATCGCCAAGGAGCAGTGGGACGTCGCCAAGCATTTCGTGAAGGACCGCCTGGACTCGCTCGGCGCCGGTGCGCGGCGCACGGTCGACGATGTCCGGCCCGGCACCGGCGAGGTCCTGCGCGTGGCGGGACGGCCCTGCGCCGTCTACCGGGAGGAGAGCGGCTCGGTGCACTCCGTCTCGGCGGTGTGTACGCACATGGGCTGCCTGGTGGCGTTCAATCCCGCCGAACGGACCTGGGAGTGCCCCTGCCACGGCTCCCGTTTCGGCGTCGACGGCGAGGTCATCCAGGGGCCGGCGCTGCACCCGCTGGAGCGGCGGGAGCCGAAGGAGGACCGGGGTTGAAGTCCCGCGCGGCGGGCACGAGTGGT
>NZ_JBSFTU010000082.1:0-3187 GCF_053591435.1 Streptomyces sp. NPDC003027 | reverse complement strand
TGGGGTGATGGGTGGCTGGTCGTTGCTTGAGAACTACACAGTGGACGCGAGCATCTGTGGCCAAGTTTTTAAGGGCGCACGGTGGATGCCTTGGCACCAGGAACCGATGAAGGACGTGGGAGGCCACGATAGTCCCCGGGGAGCCGTCAACCAGGCTTTGATCCGGGGGTTTCCGAATGGGGAAACCCGGCAGTCGTCATGGGCTGTCACCCATGCCTGAACACATAGGGCATGTGGAGGGAACGAGGGGAAGTGAAACATCTCAGTACCCTCAGGAAGAGAAAACAACCGTGATTCCGGGAGTAGTGGCGAGCGAAACCGGATGAGGCCAAACCGTATGCGTGTGATACCCGGCAGGGGTTGCGCATGCGGGGTTGTGGGATCTCTCTTTCACGGTCTGCCGGCTGTGAGACGAGTCAGAAACCGTTGATGTAGGCGAAGGACATGCGAAAGGTCCGGCGTAGAGGGTAAGACCCCCGTAGCTGAAACATCAACGGCTCGTTTGAGAGACACCCAAGTAGCACGGGGCCCGAGAAATCCCGTGTGAATCTGGCGGGACCACCCGCTAAGCCTAAATATTCCCTGGTGACCGATAGCGGATAGTACCGTGAGGGAATGGTGAAAAGTACCGCGGGAGCGGAGTGAAATAGTACCTGAAACCGTGTGCCTACAAGCCGTGGGAGCGTCGCTCATCGGGTTTACCCGGTGGGTCGTGACTGCGTGCCTTTTGAAGAATGAGCCTGCGAGTTTGCGGTGCGTTGCGAGGTTAACCCGTGTGGGGAAGCCGTAGCGAAAGCGAGTCCGAACAGGGCGATTCAGTAGCGCGCTCAAGACCCGAAGCGGAGTGATCTAGCCATGGGCAGGTTGAAGCGGAGGTAAGACTTCGTGGAGGACCGAACCCACCAGGGTTGAAAACCTGGGGGATGACCTGTGGTTAGGGGTGAAAGGCCAATCAAACTCCGTGATAGCTGGTTCTCCCCGAAATGCATTTAGGTGCAGCGTCGTGTGTTTCTTGCCGGAGGTAGAGCACTGGATAGGCGATGGGCCCTACCGGGTTACTGACCTTAGCCAAACTCCGAATGCCGGTAAGTGAGAGCACGGCAGTGAGACTGTGGGGGATAAGCTCCATGGTCGAGAGGGAAACAGCCCAGAGCATCGACTAAGGCCCCTAAGCGTACGCTAAGTGGGAAAGGATGTGGAGTCGCAGAGACAACCAGGAGGTTGGCTTAGAAGCAGCCACCCTTGAAAGAGTGCGTAATAGCTCACTGGTCAAGTGATTCCGCGCCGACAATGTAGCGGGGCTCAAGCGTACCGCCGAAGTCGTGTCATTGCAGCTATAGGGCCAACGCCTGCTGTGATGGGTAGGGGAGCGTCGTGTGCCGGGTGAAGCAGCCGCGGAAGCGAGTTGTGGACGGTTCACGAGTGAGAATGCAGGCATGAGTAGCGATACACACGTGAGAAACGTGTGCGCCGATTGACTAAGGGTTCCTGGGTCAAGCTGATCTGCCCAGGGTAAGTCGGGACCTAAGGCGAGGCCGACAGGCGTAGTCGATGGACAACCGGTTGATATTCCGGTACCCGCTTTGAAACGCCCAATACCGAGCCCATTAATGCTAAGGCCGTGAAGCCGCCCTGGATCCTTCGGGTGAAGGGGAGTGGTGGAGCCGCCGGCCCAAGGTGGTAGTAGGTAAGCGATGGGGTGACGCAGGAAGGTAGTCCAGCCCGGGCGGTGGTTGTCCCGGGGTAAGGGTGTAGGCCGTGTGATAGGCAAATCCGTCACACATTAAGGCTGAGACCTGATGCCGAGCCGATTGTGGTGAAGTGGATGATCCTATGCTGTCGAGAAAAGCCTCTAGCGAGTTTCATGGCGGCCCGTACCCTAAACCGACTCAGGTGGTCAGGTAGAGAATACCGAGGCGTTCGGGTGAACTATGGTTAAGGAACTCGGCAAAATGCCCCCGTAACTTCGGGAGAAGGGGGGCCATCACCGGTGATGAGTCTTGCACTCTGAGCTGGGGGTGGCCGCAGAGACCAGCGAGAAGCGACTGTTTACTAAAAACACAGGTCCGTGCGAAGCCGTAAGGCGATGTATACGGACTGACGCCTGCCCGGTGCTGGAACGTTAAGGGGACCGGTTAGTGACCTTTCGGGGTTGCGAAGCTGAGAACTTAAGCGCCAGTAAACGGCGGTGGTAACTATAACCATCCTAAGGTAGCGAAATTCCTTGTCGGGTAAGTTCCGACCTGCACGAATGGCGTAACGACTTCTCGACTGTCTCAACCATAGGCCCGGTGAAATTGCACTACGAGTAAAGATGCTCGTTTCGCGCAGCAGGACGGAAAGACCCCGGGACCTTTACTACAGTTTGATATTGGTGTTCGGTTCGGCTTGTGTAGGATAGGTGGGAGACTTTGAAGCCGTGACGCCAGTCATGGTGGAGTCGCCGTTGAAATACCACTCTGGTCGTGCTGGATGTCTAACCTCGGTCCGTGATCCGGATCAGGGACAGTGTCTGATGGGTAGTTTAACTGGGGCGGTTGCCTCCCAAAGGGTAACGGAGGCGCCCAAAGGTTCCCTCAGCCTGGTTGGCAATCAGGTGTTGAGTGTAAGTGCACAAGGGAGCTTGACTGTGAGACCGACGGGTCGAGCAGGGACGAAAGTCGGGACTAGTGATCCGGCGGTGGCTTGTGGAAGCGCCGTCGCTCAACGGATAAAAGGTACCCCGGGGATAACAGGCTGATCTTCCCCAAGAGTCCATATCGACGGGATGGTTTG
Source organism: Streptomyces sp. NPDC003027 (assembly GCF_053591435.1). NCBI lineage: Bacteria > Bacillati > Actinomycetota > Actinomycetes > Kitasatosporales > Streptomycetaceae > Streptomyces > Streptomyces sp. NPDC003027. Next base: position 412 of record NZ_JBSFTU010000082.1, on the reverse strand, counting down.
GCACCTCGATGTCGGCTCGTCGCATCCTGGGGCTGGAGTCGGTCCCAAGGGTTGGGCTGTTCGCCCATTAAAGCGGTACGCGAGCTGGGTTTAGAACGTCGTGAGACAGTTCGGTCCCTATCCGCTGCGCGCGTAGGAATATTGAGAAGGGCTGTCCCTAGTACGAGAGGACCGGGACGGACGAACCTCTGGTGTGCCAGTTGTCCTGCCAAGGGCATGGCTGGTTGGCTACGTTCGGGAGGGATAACCGCTGAAAGCATCTAAGCGGGAAGCCTGCTTCGAGATGAGTATTCCCACCTCCTTGAGAGGGTAAGGCTCCCAGTAGACGACTGGGTTGATAGGCCGGATGTGGAAGCCCAGTAATGGGTGGAGCTGACCGGTACTAATAGGCCGAGGGCTTGTCCTCAGTTGC
>NZ_JBSFTU010000081.1:0-5378 GCF_053591435.1 Streptomyces sp. NPDC003027 | reverse complement strand
TTGCGATCCGTCCCCTCGGCCCTGGCGGGCCTGGGGAGACCCCATGCACCAGACCCCGCTCCCTGATCCGGCCTGATCCAAACGAAAGACCCTAGTGCGGCCCGAAGTCGGGCAACGTCAGGGTGCCGTCGTCCGCGAGGGGGAAGCCGGGGTTGTGGGCGATCTCCCAGGCGTGGCCGTCGGGGTCCAGGAAGACACCGGCGTAGCCGCCGTACGGGGTGGAGGCGGCCGGGCGGGTGACGGTGGCGCCCGCCTGGTGCGCCGCCGTCAGGAGCGCGTCGACCTCGGCGGGCGAGCGGACGTTGTGGGCCAGGGCGATGCCACCGAAACCGTCGGTGGGCGGGGCGGCGACGCCGCAGTCCGCGGCGAGCTTGTCACGGCCCCACAGGACCAGGCCGAGGCCGCCCGCCTGGAAGAAGACGGTCTCCTCGACCTCCTGGCCCCTCCAGCCGAGGCTCTCGTAGAAGGCGCGGGCGCGGGGCAGGTCGGCGACGCCGAGGGTGACGAGACTGATGCGCTGTTCCATGGGTTCAACGTAACGGCGCCCTGCCCCTCGTACCCCGCTCGGTACCCGCTCACCGTGACGGCCCGGGCGAAAACCGGATGCCGCTCCCGCGAAGTGTGTGTACGGTCCAACGAGTGGAACCTCTTACCGACCGACAGATCCGCTCGTCCTTCGTGAACTGCACGAAGGGTGAGGCGAGCCGGCTCCGACTGCCGCTCGACTTCGCCGAACTCCCCTGGCAGGACCTCGACTTCCTCGGCTGGGTCGACCCCGGCGCGCCGCTGCGCGCCCATCTGGTCGTCCCCCGCGAGGACGGGCCGCTCGGCATCACGCTGAGGGTGCCGGGCATGAGCCGCACCAGCGCGGTCAAGTCCAGTCTCTGCCAGGTCTGCCTGACGGGTCACGCCTCGTCCGGTGTCACCCTGCTCGCCGCGCCGCTCGCCGGCAGCCGCGGACGCGAGGGGAACACGGTCGGCATCTACGTCTGCGCCGACCTGGCCTGTTCCCTGTACGTCCGCGGCAAGCGGCAGCCCAGGCTGAGGGCGGGCCGCCACGAGGAGTCCCTGGCGCCGGAGGAGCGGATCGACCGGATGATGACCAATCTGAACGCGTTCCTCGCCAAGGTGACGGCAGGCTAGGCGCTGCGTGGTGGAGCAGGCCGCGGCCGGGGGCCCGTCGAGTTCGGCGAGGCCCCCGCCAGGGGTTCTCCGCAGGCCGGGTGGTGTCAGCGGAAGGCCGCCTCACCCGTGAGGGCCTTGCCGACGACCAGGGAGTGCACCTCGCTGGTGCCCTCGTAGGTGAGCACCGACTCCAGGTTGTTGGCGTGGCGCATCACCGGGTACTCCAGGGTGATGCCGTTGGCGCCCAGGATCGTGCGGCACTCTCGGGCGATCGCGATCGCCTCGCGCACGTTGTTGAGCTTGCCGACGCTGACCTGCTCGGGCGTCAGCCGCCCGGCGTCCTTGAGCCGGCCGAGGTGGAGGGCGAGGAGCATGCCCTTGCCGAGCTCCAGGGCCATGTCGGCGAGCTTCTGCTGGGTGAGCTGGTAGGAGGCCAGGGACCGCTCGAAGACGACGCGGTCGCCGGCGTAGGAGATCGCCGTCTCCAGGCAGTCGCGGGCCGCGCCGAGGGCGCCGAAGACGATGCCGAAACGGGCCTCGTTGAGGCAGCCCAGCGGGCCGGACAGACCCCGGGCCGCCGGAAGCATCGCGTCGGCCGGCAGCCGTACGTCCTGGAGGACCAGTTCGCTGGTGACGCTGGCCCGCAGGGACAGCTTCCGCTTGATCTCCGGGGCGGTGAAGCCAGGGGTGCCCGCCGGCACCAGGAAGCCGCGGACGCCGTCGTCGGTCCTGGCCCAGACGACGGCGACGTCGGCGACCGATCCGTTGGTGATCCACATCTTGGTGCCGTTGAGCACCCAGTCCCCGCCGTCCCGCTTGGCGTGGGTACGCATGGCTCCGGGGTCCGAACCGGCGTCCGGCTCCGTCAGCCCGAAGCAGCCGATGTACTCGCCGGCCGCCATACCGGGCAGCCAACGCTGCTTCTGCTCCTCGGAGCCGTACTTCCAGATCGCGTACATGGCGAGTGAGCCCTGCACGGACACCAGGCTGCGCAGGCCCGAGTCGACGGCCTCCAGCTCCAGGCAGGCGAGGCCGTACGCGACGGCGTCGGTGCCGGCGCAGCCGTAGCCCTCCAGGTGCATGCCGAGCACGCCGATGCCGCCGAGTTCACGGGCGAGCTCGCGGGCCGGAACGGCGCCGTGCTCGAACCATTCGGCGACGCGCGGGCGCAGTTCGCGGTCCGCCATGGCGCGGACGGTCCGGCGGATCTCGCGCTCCTCGTCGGTCAGCAGGCCGTCGACGGCGAGCAGATCGAAGGGGTGGACGGGTGACGACTTCGACGCGGCGGGCGACTTCACGGACGGCCTCCAGGCGGCTGCGGCAACACGGCGTGCCGAAGCCTAGCGGGATATCGGATTTTGGATCCAGTATTGAATATCCCTTCCGCGGTGCGTACGTTCGCCGTGGATCCGACCACCGGCGGAGGAGCAGCGGGATGCGCGCAGATCGACCGGAGACGCCGGGAACACCGAGCCCGGGCGCCCTGTCCGGGATCGTCGTGGCCGACTTCGGCCGGGTGCTCGCCGGACCGTACATGACGATGCTCCTCGCCGACCTCGGCGCCGATGTCATCAAGATCGAGCGGCCCGGCTCCGGTGACGACACCCGGGCGTGGGGCCCGCCCTTCGCCGACGGCGAGGCGACGTACTTCCTCGGGGTGAACCGCAACAAGCGGTCCATCGTCCTCGATCTGACGGACCCGGCGGACCGGGAGAAGGCCCGGGCCGTCGTCGACCGGGCCGACGTCCTGGTCGAGAACTTCCGCCCCGGGACCATGGAGAAGCTGGGCCTGGGCCACGAGGAGGTACGGGCCTCCAATCCGGGGCTGGTCTACTGCTCGGTGACCGGATTCGGCTCGGCCGAGGGCGCCCGGCTGCCCGGCTACGACCTCCTCGTCCAGGCCATGGGCGGGCTGATGAGTGTCACCGGGGAACCCGGCGGCCAGGGGACGAAGGCGGGCGTCGCGCTCGTCGACGTCATCACTGGCCTGCACGCGGGCCTCGGCATCCTCGCGGCCCTGCGCCACCGGGAACGCACCGGAGAGGGGCAGCGGATCGAGGTCTCCCTGCTCGCCTCACTCCTGTCCGCGCTCACCAACCAGTCGGCGGCCTACCTCGGCGCCGGGGTCGTACCACGGGCGATGGGCAACCGGCATCCGAGCATCGCACCGTACGAGGTCTTCGAGGCGAAGGACCGGCCGCTGGTGCTCGCCGTGGGCAACGACCGGCAGTTCCGTACGCTCTGCGAACGGATCGGCCTCCCCGGTCTCGCCGACGACCCCCGGTTCGCGGCCAACACCGCCCGGGTGGCGCACCGCGAGGAGCTGGCCGAGGTGCTCGCGGGTCCGCTCGCCGGACGGACCGCCGAGGACTGGTTCGAGGAACTGACGGCGGCCGGAGTGCCGTGCGGGCCGATCAACGACCTGGCGGCGGCCTTCGAGCTCGCCGGCCGGCTCGGCCTCGACCCGCGGGTCCCCGCCGACCTGGCCGGGCCCGGTCAGGTGGCCCATCCGATCGCGCTCGACGCCACTCCGCCCGTGTACCACCGCCCTCCCCCGCGCCTCGGGGAGCACACGCAGGCCCTGCTCGCTGAGCTGGGGCTGCCGCCTCGTACGCCATAGGAAGATGTACGGCACCGGCAGCGCGTGTCAGGCCGGTAAGCGATATGAAGGAAGGTCACAGGCGATGAGCAGCGCGGTACAGAAGCGGCGGCCGCCGACCGCCCAGCAGTTCGTCCTGGAGGAGCTGCGGCGCGCCATCACCAGCGGGGAGCTCAGGCCGGGCGGGCAGATCCGGCAGGACGCGCTCGCGGCGCGGCTCGACGTGAGCCGAGTGCCGCTGCGCGAGGCCCTGAAGACTCTGGAGGCCGAGGGCCTCGTGGTGCACCACGTTCACCGGGGCTACTTCGTCGCCGAGCTGTCGCTGGACGACCTGGAGGAGATCTACCGCATCCGCGACCTCCTGGAGACGGAGGCCGTCCGTGTCGCCATGGCCAGGTCGGAGGACGGGCTGACCGCCTCGCTCGAGAAGATCCAGCGTGAGGTGGAACGCGCCGCCGACGCCGGTGACGTGACGGAGATGGCCGCGGCCAACCGCCGCTTCCACTTCACGCTGGTCGAGGCGTGCGGGATGCCCCGGCTGGTCCGGCTGATCGCGACCCTCTGGGACGCCACCGACGCGTACCGCTCGCTCTACTACACCGAGGTCCCCCACCGCGAGCTCGCCGTGCGCGAGCACCGGGCGGTCATCTCCGCGATCCGTCACGGCGACACGGACGCGGCCCTCCGATGGCTCCACGAACACCGCGCGCATGCGGTGGCGGCGCTCCGGGACGTTCTCGACCTGGAGTGAGCCGCCTCCGGCCCCGGTCCACGTCGGCCCGGAGTGAGCCGCCTCCGGCCCCGGTCCACGTCGAACGTGAAGTGATCGCGGGTCCATCCGCCGCCCGCGTCGACCTGAGGTGAGCGCACGCCCGCCCCCGGCCCGCGCCGCCCCGAGGTGAACCCCTTCGGCCGGAAACGGCGTTGCCCCGCTCGACGAGCGACACTAGGGTCGATCATGTGACTGCCGGGTCGGCCATGGGCCATGCACGAGTAGGGCTCCCGGCCTCGGCATGAGCGCGAGGCGGGCCAGAGGCCCGCCCCCCTTTTCTCCGCGTCTTCGCTCCGGTGCCCCCTTCGCGGCGCCCCGCCTCAGCAGACCCAGACCGACCCGGAGAGACCACCCCATGCCTGATGACCAGAAGACCCCGCACGCGTCCGAGCCGCCGGTCGAGACCGTCCAGCTCAACCACACCGTCGTCCACGCCCGCGACCGCAGGCTGTCGGCCGAGTTCCTCGCCACCGTTCTCGGGCTGGAGGTCGGCGCCCCGTTCGGACCGTTCCTGCCCGTCGACCTCGGCAACGGCGTGACCCTCGACTACTACGAGCTGACCGACGAGCCGATCCAGTCGCAGCACTACGCCTTCCTCGTGCCCGACGCACGGTTCGACACCATGATCGCCCGCTTGGAGGCGCTCGGCGTCACCTACTACGCCGACCCGCACCACACCGATCCGGGCAGGACGAACCGCCTGTTCGGGGGCCGCGGCGCGTACTTCGACGACCCCGACGGCCACAACATGGAGATCATGACCCGGCCGTACGTCCGCCCCTAGGGTCTTTCGTTTGGATCATGCCGGGCTCGCCGGCTCTGGTGCCGCGCCTCGCCGCGTTGTCGTCGGTCGCCAACGCTCCGCGTTGACTCCCTCCTCCG
>NZ_JBSFTU010000080.1:0-5728 GCF_053591435.1 Streptomyces sp. NPDC003027 | reverse complement strand
TGCGTCGCGAAAGACGTCGAGCTTCTCTTTCTCTGATGTCCGCGAAGCCGGGGCAGGCCCTCATGCTCCCGCAGTTACGGGACAGCCCTTAGGCGTCAACGCTGGGAGGCGTAACCGAACGAAGCCATTCCCTTACGCCCGGTCTACTCCTATGATCACGACATGTTGGGGGCGGGCGATTGCACTGACGAGGCTGCGGAAAAGATCTTGAGCGCGACTGTGAACGCGCAGCTCAATGCACCTATCCGCTGGAAGCCCAAGAGCGTGCGCAAGGATGGTCGAGCATCGCAGCTCGAAGGCAACGTACCTGTGCGCAGCGATCTATCGGACCGCTTTGACCTGCTCTTTCGCATTAAAGTTGATCTAGCGTGGGAGTACACGCTGATCTTGCGTCATCTGCCCAGTGGTGTGAACGTCCGGCGATTGGATGTCCGAGGAACCCACAGGGATCGGACGGGCGAGGACTACATCTGTCGCACTCACAAGCATCGCTGGAGCGAGGCTAGAGGCAACAAGGATGTGTACGAGCCAACGGACATACGTCACGATCCGGCGGTCCCGGCTGATGCGACGCTCGAGGCATTGGAAGAGGAGTACCGTCGGGTACTGCTCGATTTCATGGGCGAGTGCAACATCACCGTCGAGGCCGGGTACAACTGGGTTAGCCCCCCAGTACCACCCGAGACGCTACCGCTAGAGGGATTGGAGGAGTACCCGTGATCAGGGACGACCTACTGCCCTCTGCGGTCCGTGATCAACTTCCTGGATGGTCGATAGCACCTGGCGGGAAGCCTGGAACCGTCGCACTCACTGGTGGACTCTTCTTGAGCGACGGGGACGGGGTCACTGTGCTGGTGAAGGTGGTCGGCCAGGAGATCCTTGCGAGTGATGCCGGCGTAGCCGCCATGCGTCTGATGGACGCAGGTGTTGATCTGAGTTCCGGACGTGCTGGCAAGGCATGGGACGAAATCCTGGATGGTTACCACCTCAGGGAGATCCATGGGCGGATTACGGGGCGACGTTCCATCCACTGCGCTAGCGCTCTGGTGGCCGACATCGCAGGTGCTGTTCTCTCGACAGACAGCCTGAAGTGGTTGGCTCAAGGAGGTCGTGAGAGCCCACTGGAAAGGTCCCTTTACGCCTTCCTCAGTTCTGCTCACCTCAAGTACCAGAAGCGGCCGTCTGTAAGGCTTCCCCGAGGTGGAGAAGTACGTCCGACAGCACGCGTGACCGCCCCCAAGCGCGAGGTCCTCGTGCAGGCGGCAGCTAGTAAGCAGGCAGCCGAGCATGCTCTCGTACTCGTGCAGCAGCTCTCCCGCGCTCGCTATTCGCCGGATCAGAGGTTTGTCTTGCTCAGCGGCAGTGCCGACGACTGGAGTCCAGATCAGTTGGATCTTCTAGCAGACAACACGCCCGTCGGCTTCGCCTCAGACATGCGGATGGTGGATCTTTTCTTGAAGGAAGGTAAGGCGCCGCCGCGACTGTGGGCTCAGGCTGCTACTGACTGACGTGTGGCCGTGCCACTTCCGTGCCAGAACGCGCGGGGAGCCACGGGGAGTGACGGACATCGACGGGTCCTGAGCCGCAGCCTATCTCTGCAACATCAGGGCAGGTCAGACGCAAATCCGCCCTCCCGCTCTCCTAAAGCGGGTGTCGCAGGTTCGAATCCTGCCGGGGGCACAACACAATTGCAGGTCAGCGCACTGAAGGCCTTCCAGGGAACCACCCCGGAAGGCCTTTGGGTGCGCAATGGGAACATCCTGGGAACATTGAACTGCGCATTAGTCGCACTTCGAATATTCTTCGGCGACGGCTGGGAGAGACCGCCGACACCTGGTTGATGCTGACGACACGCTGACGCACGCCGACGACCCCTGATGTCGGGCGGGAACAGGGGCCGTCACCACACAGTTCCGGCAAGCAGCCGGAAGGGGTGCACGTGTCGCTTGTCCAACGCGCCCACGGGCGGGGAGGTCGCGCCGCCGGGAGCGAGGGCCGGTGAACGCCGTGGCGGTTGGGATCCTGGGCTATCCGGCGTTATCGGATGGGGCGGCGGCCGGAGCGCCGGGACCAGCGCACCGCGATGAAGGCCACAGCAGCCACGAGGACCACGATGCCGATGATCAGCAGGTAGAACAGTCCCTCCACCACCACGCCGACGATTCCCAGCACGACGGCGACCAGAACGAGAAACAGGAACAGAGCCATGACACGAACACCTCCTTCGGGATGAGTGCGGGGCGGTCAGCGGCGCGCGAGTTGCCTCTCGCCGCCCGCGCCCGGCTGGTAGGTCAGGTCGTAGTGCTGGAAGATCGCTTCCTCGGCCTCGGCGGGCAGGATGTCGTCCATACCGACCGTGGGCGCCTTCTTCACCAGCGCCTTGTCGTAGGAGACCTTGACGTAGTCCGGTCCCAGGATCGCCTCGTCGAGGGGCACGAAAGCCAGCTGGTGACGGGTGGGAAGTCCGATACGGACCGTGGCCATGGCCGGTTCGTCGGTGGTGGTGTCCACGTAGATGGCTTCGAGCACGCCGATCTTGCGGCCCTTGGGGTCGACGACGCTGTGGTTGCGCCACTCACGGATATCGGCTGCATGGATCATGGCCTGTCCTTCTCACTCTGCTCTGTCGTCTGGTTCGGTCAGCACAGCCTCGTCACCCTCGCCCTCGCCGGCACGGGCAGGCTTCAGCCCTATCAGGATGGCCCCCTGGGAAACGGATCGCGATGATTGCTTCGGCGAGCCGGTCACACAGCAGCCTGCCCACATCCTGTGGCCCCGCCGCCGCAGCGCCCGGGCTCTCGGCGTCCTGCCTGTTCCGGTCGTTCTCGCTCACCCCGTGAAGGGTGCCCCGGATCCGGTTCCCTCAACGCCCCGTCCACACGCTGCCGCGCCCGGCACCGACCCGTACACCGGCCGCAGACGGGAAGGAGACGCCGCCGGACCCCAGGGGTCGGTGGACCCCGTGGCAGTTCGGATCGGTGCACCCGCCCAGCTCGAAGGAGCGGTCCGCCGGCGGCGTGTCCTGCCACTCCACCCGCATCGCCTGGAGCCTGGCCACGTCCGAGGCGACGTCCGGCAGCTCTGATCGCAGCCGGGCCGCCCACTGCTCGGTCACAGCGCCTGGCCGTTGACGTACAGCTCCCCGTCGACGCCACCGAGCGCCACCAGCACCCCGCGCTGCGAAGGAATCACCATCGCGCCGACCGCCCCGGCAAACTTCCCCAGCCGCACCAGGGCCTCGGTCGCAGCCCGGGCCCGGGCCATCGCCACCTCATCGACCGGCGGCAGCGGGTCCGCCGGTCCGGGCGGCTCCAGCATCACCACTGACGTCATGGATGGCGGCTCGGACCGGCACTGTCGTAACCGCCCTGCTCGCCGACCTCGTCGACACCGCGCGATACCTCACCCGCCGGAGGGTCGGCTGAAAGGCTCAGTTACGTCGGATCCGAAGCAGTCACCGGGCGTTTGGTGAATCGGTGCCACCAGGGGCGGCGCCGGGGATGCACTGCACGGCCCAACCGGCGGCCGATCAGCAGGTAACCCAGAAGAGCACCTGTGGTGTTGAGCAGAACGTCATCGATGTCGAAGGTACGCCCGATGATGAGGGCGCCTTGGACGAGTTCCACGAGGAGCATCACGAGAGCGGTGACCACCGCTACCCGGACCAGCCCTCGCGTTCGGGGCACCAGCACCGGCAGCAGCACACCGAACGGCACACCCATCACGATATTGCCACCGAGCTGCTTGACCGTGTCAAGGGACGCGGGCTGGGCGAGATAGGTACGGATGGAGTCACCAGGGCGCAGATTGCTGTGCGTCAACGGCACGGACGCCGCCGACGGTTCCAGCGTCAGTCGGGCCAGCACCACCGCGAATCCCACCATCGCCGCGAAGGCCAACAGCATGGCCAGTACCCGGCCGAGCACAGACAGGGGAGGTTTTCCGGAAACCGGGTCCCCGGGTTCCGTCGCGGTCTTGTCACGCAGGACTATCCGCGCCATTACAAGCTCCTAGCCACATTGGTTTGCTTGGACGTTCCGATACCCGCGTCGTGAAGCGGCAGGCGCTACTCGGGGTCCGGTCCGGTCCGAAGAAGTCGGCGAGCCCAGAGGCAGCTGGATGAGCATGCGGCGCAGCAACGCGTCGTCAGGCTCCTCAGCGGCCGGGGCGGGCACTGGTCACCGACGTACCGGTTGAGTGTGTCATGCCCTCAGCCTTCTCCACCCTCACAAGTGCCGACGCGGGTCTCCTGTGACATGCGGCGTGACGCGACGGGCAGCGGTTGTCAGTGGCACTGGCTACGGTGCCTGGCGTACTGGTCGTCGCTTTGCCTGCGGGTGTCTGGGTGCCAGGGAACGGAGTGGCTGGCCGACCGGGACGAGGGGGCTGGGCAGCTTGTGCCTTGTCGGTCACCGACGGCGGAGTTTGGCCAGTTCGGCGTTGAACTGAGCCCCGGTGAGGAGGGCCAGGTTGGACAGCCACAGCCACACCAAGAAGACGATGATCCCGGCGAGCGACCCGTACAGCCGGTTGTAAGTGCCGACGTGCGAGACGTAGAGGGCGAAGCTGGCGGAGGCGACGAGCCACAGGGCCACGGCCAGAGCGTCTCCCACAAGCCTCTGCCGCACCCCGCGTGTCCCGGCCGGGCCCGAGCGGAACAGCACCAGCACCAGGATGGCGACCAGGCACAGCAGGAGCGGCCACTTCAGCGCGTTCCATACGGTGCCGGCCAGGCTGCCCATGCCTACCAACCGGCCGACGGCGTGGGCAGCCTCACCGGTCAGGATGAGCACCAGGGCACTGGAAACCAGAAGCATCAGCAGCACCACGGCGGTCATCACCAGCCGTGGTGCAGTCCTCCACGCCGGGCGCAGGTCCTCAACGCCGTGCATGACGTGCAGGGCTCGGCGGAAGACCCCCAGATAGCTGGAGGCGGACCACAGGGCGCCGATCGTGCCGAAGACGGCCAGCGTCCAAGCAGCTGTGTGCTGCTCCGCCATGCCCTGCAACGTGCTCTGCATGACGGGGCGGGACTCGGTCGGCACGACAGCGATCATGTTGCTGATCAGGTTTTCGGTGGTCGAGGCGCCGACGATTCCCAACAGTGAGACCGTGACGAGGAACGTCGGGAAGAGCGCGAGCACCGCGTAATAGGTGAGGGCGGCAGCGAAGTCGGTCACGTTGTCGTTCCACACCGAGGCCGGGGTCCGGCGGAGCGCGGTACCGATGTGCTGCCAGCCCGGCAGGTCGCGCGCGTACGTCGGGGGCGGCAAGGGCGGTGTGGTTGCCTGGCGTGTCTGCAAGTGGTGTGCAGGGGGCTCTGTCTTGGAGCGGGGCAGCGGTGCGCGATCGGCACCTCCCGGCTGAGGCGCAGGCGTTGGCGAGCTGCTCATCAGGCGGGTGCCTCCCCCTCGTGCCATGTGCCGTCGTCCGGCTCCTGTTGGCAAGGTCCCCGGCGAGCCGTTCGTACGTCACCCCGGGCGGCACGCCCCGCTCACCGATGCGCGATCTGCCTGGAGATACCGGCGTACCTGCATCTGTCCGTGCCGCAGAACGTATCCGCTACTCCGCCGGACAGCCAACCCCCTCACCTTTCAGGACTTCGAGATCAACAACTGGCAGCTTGGCACTTGTCTAAGGGTTGTCCCGTAAATGATCTCCGGATCGCCCTGGGCAGGGCTTGCCGCCGTACGAGCCGCTGATCTATCCAGCGAGGGCGAGGTTGTGC
>NZ_JBSFTU010000079.1:0-9209 GCF_053591435.1 Streptomyces sp. NPDC003027 | reverse complement strand
GATCGCAAGGCGGAGGAGGGAGTCAACGCGGTGGGGGCACCGCCCGTGCCCGAAGGGCTACGGGGGAGTTGGCGACCGACGACAACGCGGCGAGGAGCCCCTCCCGTGCCCGAAGGGCTACGGGGGAGCGGTGCCAGGGCACGCGAGCCCGGCATGATCCGAACGAGAGGCCCTAGTGGCCCGACGTCGCCTTCAGGCCCACGACGGCGACCAGGAGCAGGCAGACGAAGAAGATACGCGCGGCGGTCGCCGGCTCGCCGAGGACCAGCATGCCGAACACCGCGGCGCCGGCCGCGCCGATGCCGACCCAGACGCCGTACGCCGTACCGATCGGCAGCGTCCTGGCCGCCTGCGAGAGCAGCACCATGGACGCGACGATCCCGGCGGCCGTGAAGACGCTGGGCCAGAGGCGGGTGAAGCCGTCGGTGTACTTCATACCGATCGACCAGCCGACCTCGAGCAGACCGGCGACGACGAGAAGAACCCAGGCCATGACGAACACCTCCGCGAGACGGATCAACAGGGGTGCGTCGTCTTTGCGTTTCCTGCGGGAGGAGGCCCGGTACGGCGCGTCTCGTCGGGTGGGACCAGCCTAGCAAAAGGCAGACAAAAGACCTGGTGACGACGGTCACCAGGTCTCGTTGCTCCGTGCGGGGCCTCGGCTGCGGCTAGAGGTACAGGCCCGTGGAGTCCGTGGTCCCCTCGAACCGGTCCGCCGCCACCGCGTGCAGGTCGCGCTCCCGCATCAGTACGTACGCCACGCCCCGGACCTCGACCTCGGCCCGGTCCTCGGGGTCGTACAGGACCCGGTCGCCGGTCTCGACCGTACGGACGTTCTGGCCGACGGCGACCACCTCGGCCCAGGCCAGCCGGCGGCCGACGGCGGCGGTGGCCGGAATCAGGATGCCGCCGCCGGAGCGCCGCTCACCCTCGGGGGAGTCGGTCCGGACCAGGACACGGTCGTGCAGCATCCTGATGGGCAGCTTGTCGTGGGTGTTCTCGCTCACGCCTCGAACCTACCTGTCCGGGCGTGTCGGCCCTACCTCGGGAGGGGTCATCCCTTGCGCTTGCGGGAGGACATCGCGAGCAGCCCGACGAGGGCCACGGCGACCAGGGCCACCGGGACGACCCGTTCCAGGCGCGGGGCGCCGTCTTCGTGGGTGAAGCGGGCCTTCACGTCGGACACGGTCCGGTTGACGGCGACGAACGCGCGGCCGGCGGTGTGGTCGACCGTCGAGGCGACCTTCGCCTTCGCGTCGCCGATGATCGTCTTCGGGTGCATCCGAATGCCGATCTCGTCCAGGGTCTCGGCGAGCTGGTCGCGCCGGCGGACGATGTCCGCCTCGATCTGCACAGGGGTCCTGGCGTCCGACACCGCGCTGCCTCCGTCGTCGTCTCGGTTCGTTGACGGACAGTCTGTCAGCTTTGGCCCCGCCGAGTCGTCCCCGACCCCCATTAGGCTCTAGCCGCGTACGCGTACATCCCCCGAGGAGAGCCATGAGCGAGCGACTTCAGCCCGGCGACACCGCCCCCGCCTTCACCCTGCCCGACGCGGACGGCAACGAGGTCTCGCTCGCGGACCACAAGGGCCGCAAGGTGATCGTCTACTTCTACCCCGCGGCCCTGACCCCCGGCTGCACCAAGCAGGCGTGTGACTTCACGGACAACCTGGAGCTGCTGGCCGGTGCCGGCTACGACGTCATCGGCGTGTCGCCGGACAAGCCGGAGAAGCTGGCGAAGTTCCGCGAGCGGGAGTCCCTGAAGGTCACGCTGGTCGGCGACCCGTCCAAGGAGGTCCTGGCGGCGTACGGCGCCTTCGGTGAGAAGAAGCTGTACGGCAAGACGGTGACGGGCGTCATCCGCTCGACGATCGTCGTCGACGAGGAGGGCAAGGTCGAGCGCGCGCTGTACAACGTGAAGGCGACCGGCCATGTCGCGAAGATCATCAAGGATCTGCGGATCACCGGCTGAGGTCCTCACCGCACGTGACGGTCGGTACCTTCGCGCTGATCCTGTGCGTCGCCCTGGTCGGCGCGCTCCCGGCGTTGGAGACCGCGCGGCAGCCCCTGGAGGGTTCGCCGCCGTCGGTGGAGACCGAGGAGGAGGCGGCGGAGCTGGTGCTCGCGCAGGCGCCCGAGCCGAAGTTCTGACGCTCCCGCCTGCGTGTCGGTCCCGCCCACTACGATGGGCGCGCAGCGCACGCGGCCGTGGTGGAACTGGCAGTCACGCTGGGTTTAGGTCCCAGTGGGGTAACACCCGTGAGGGTTCGAGTCCCTCCGGCCGCACCGCACACCGAAGGGCCGCACCGGACAGGTGCGGCCCTTCGGCGTACGCGGCTCGGGACGGGCGCGTCTTCCGGCGTACGCGGCCCGCCGAACGTCCGAGCGCTGGTCAGCCCAGCAGCTCGCGCACCACCGGCACCAGCGCACGGAACGCCTTCCCCCGGTGGCTGATCGCGTTCTTCTCCTCCGGCGTCAGCTCCGCGCACGTCACCTCGTACCCCTCCGGCTGGAGGATCGGGTCGTAGCCGAAGCCGTTCGTGCCCACCGGCGCGTGGCGCAGGGTGCCGGGCATGCGGCCCTCGACCACGCGCTCCGTGCCGTCGGGCAGGGCGAGGGCGGCCGCGCAGGCGAAGTGGGCGCGGCGGTGGGGGTGGTCGATGTCGGAGAGCTGGGCGAGGAGGAGTTCGAGGTTGGCGCGGTCGTCGCCGTGGGTGCCGGACCAGCGGGCCGAGAAGATCCCGGGGGCGCCGTTCAGGACGTCGACACAGAGGCCGGAGTCGTCGGCGACGGCCGGCAGGCCGGTGGCCCGGGCCAGGGCGTGGGCCTTGAGGAGGGCGTTCTCGGCGAAGGTGACGCCGGTCTCCTTGACGTCGGGGATCTCCGGGTACGCGTCCGCGCCGACGAGGTCGTGGGGCAGACCGGCGTCGGCGAGGATCGCGCGGAGTTCGGTGATCTTTCCGGCGTTGCGGGTGGCGAGGATCAGACGGGTCATGGGCTGATTATCCCGGGGTGCAGACCTTGCCGATCTCGGTGGCCGCGTCGGTGACGGGCTTGATGTCGGGCGTCGCGTCGCCCTGCTCGACCGAGGTACGCACGGTCTCGACACCCTTGCCGAGGTCGTCGACGGCCTTGGACAGATCGGCGTTGTCGGTCGTGTCCTTGAGCTTGCCGAGCTCCGTGGAGATCTCGTCGAGGGCCTCGTTGAGCTGGGTCGGGTCGTTGGTCGCGTTCGACGCCGCCTGCTGCAGCTTGTCGACGCTCGTGGCGATGGCCTCGGCGGCGGCGACGCAGCCCATCGCCTTGTCGAGGGCTCCACAGCCGACGAGTGCGGTGAGTGCGGCGGCGGTGGTCACGGCGAGTGCGAGTCGGCGCTTCACGTCAGGTCCTCCCCTGGTGTACGGAACGGGCGCGCGGTTCGTGCCGGGCGCCCGTGTCCACGGAGACGCCCGGCCGGGCGTCCGTGGTTGCCACAACTGCTACAGCGTGCCTTCGAGGGCCTTGCGCTGGATCTCGGCGAGCTCGGCGCAGCCGCCGGAGGCGAGGTCGAGGAGCGCGTTGAGCTCCTTGCGGTCGAAGGGCTCGGCCTCGGCGGTGCCCTGGACCTCGACGAAGCGGCCGTCGCCGGTGCAGACGACGTTCATGTCGGTCTCGGCGCGCACGTCCTCCTCGTAGCAGAGGTCGAGGAGGGGGGTGCCGTCGACGATGCCGACGGAGACGGCGGCGACGGTCCCGGTGAGCGGCTTGCGGCCGGCCTTGACGAGCTTCTTGCCCTGGGCCCAGGCGACGGCGTCGGCGAGCGCGACGTAGGCGCCGGTGATGGCGGCGGTGCGGGTGCCGCCGTCGGCCTGGAGGACGTCGCAGTCGAGGACGATGGTGTTCTCGCCGAGCGCCTTGTAGTCGATGACGGCGCGCAGGGAGCGGCCGATGAGGCGGGAGATCTCGTGGGTGCGGCCGCCGATCTTGCCGCGGACGGATTCGCGGTCGCCGCGCGTGTTGGTGGAGCGGGGAAGCATCGAGTACTCGCCGGTGACCCAGCCCTCTCCGCTGCCCTTGCGCCAGCGCGGGACGCCTTCGGTCACGGAGGCGGTGCAGAAGACCTTGGTGTCGCCGAAGGAGATGAGGACGGAGCCCTCGGCGTGCTTGCTCCAACCGCGTTCGATGGTGACGGGGCGGAGCTGTTCGGGGGTACGGCCGTCGATACGAGACATGGGACGAGCGTAGTCCCCTGTTCCACCGGCCCGGACCGGGACGGCGAAGGGCCCGTTCCCCTGCCGGAACGGGCCCTGCTTCAGGTGAGCGGGTGGCTCACATCATGTCTTCGATGTCGGCGGCGATCGGGTCGGCGTCGGTGCCGATGACGACCTGGATCGCGGTGCCCATCTTCACGACGCCGTGGGCGCCGGCGGCCTTCAGCGCGGCCTCGTCCACCTTGCTGGGGTCGACGACCTCGGTGCGCAGGCGGGTGATGCAGCCCTCGACCTCTTCGATGTTGTCGATGCCGCCGAGCCCGGCGACGATCTTCTCAGCCTTGCTGGCCATGTGTTTCTCCCTGTCCGTTCCGTTCGGAGAACGTAAGTCCCGGCGCACCCACGGTCCGCTTTGTCACGGTAACCCACGGTTGGCCCAACTTCGCGAGCGGGTGCAGTGGTTCTGCCGAATGATGACGATCACCGGCGCCCTGCCCTCGGCGGGCCCCGGGGAGCCTATCGCAACTGGTCTACACCAGTGTGCAACGTGAGCCGGGGCGCGCTCGTTCCGGAACCAGGGAGGACGCCGATGAGTAGCGACAGCGCCGCCGCCGCACCGAGGAGGAAGAACTGGCGGAACGGCCTCTTCCAGGGGCTTCAGAAGGTGGGGCGCAGCCTGCAGCTCCCCGTCGCCGTGCTCCCCGCGGCCGGTCTGCTGGTCAGCCTGGGCAACCTCTTCTCCGCCTATCTCCACGGCGCCTTCTGGGACAAGACCTCCAACGTGCTGATGAAGGGCGGCACGGCGATCCTGGACGGCTCGTTCGGCCTGCCCCTTCTCTTCTGCATCGGTGTGGCGATCGGCTTCGCCAAGAAGGCGGACGGCTCCACGGCGCTCGCGGCGGTGGTCGGCTTCCTCGTCTACTTCAACGTCCTCAAGGCGTTCCCGCGCGAGGGCACGGTGACGGCGGACATCCCGGAGGGCGTACCGCAGAATCCGGGGGTGCTCGGCGGCATCCTGATCGGCCTGCTCACCGCGGTCATCTGGCAGCGCTACCACCGGACGAAGCTGGTCGACTGGCTGGGCTTCTTCAACGGGCGCCGGCTGGTGCCGATCATGATGGCGTTCCTCTGCGTCGTCCTCGGCGTGCTGTTCGGGCTGCTCTGGGAGCCGGTCGGTGACGCCCTGACCTGGTTCGGCAAGCAGCTGATCGGCCTCGGCGCGTGGGGCGCGGGCATCTTCGGCGTCGCCAACCGGCTGCTCATCCCGATCGGCATGCACCAGTTCCTGAACACCTTCTTCTGGTTCCAGGCGGGCGAGTTCAGGAAGCCGGACGGCACCGTGGTCCAGGGCGACCTGACGCGCTTCTTCGCCGAGGACCCGACGGCGGGCCAGTTCATGTCGGGCTTCTTCCCGATCATGATGTTCGGCCTTCCGGCCGCCGCCCTGGCCATCACCCACTGCGCCCGCCCGGAGCGCCGCAAGGAGGTGGCGGGGCTGATGGTCTCCGTCGCCCTCACCTCGTTCGTCACCGGTGTGACGGAGCCGCTGGAGTTCTCCTTCATGTTCGCGGCGCCGCTCCTCTACGGTCTGCACGCGCTGCTGACCGGTGCCTCGATGGTGATCACCTGGGCGCTGGGGGCGCACGCGGGCTTCAGCTTCTCGGCGGGTCTGATCGACTACGTCGTCAACTGGCACCTCGGCACCAAACCGTGGCTGATCATCCCGATCGGTCTGGGCTTCGCCGTCGTCTACTACCTGGTCTTCCGCTTCGTGATCACGAAGTTCGACGTCCCGACGCCGGGCCGCGAGCCCGAGGAGGTCGAGGAGGAGATGGAACGGGACATCACGAAGCCATAACCGGGCGACCCCGGAAAAGGCCCTCGGACCGCGCGGTCCGGGGGCCTTTCGCCGTGCGCGCGCGGCCGTCGCGCGGCTATGGCACGGCCCACAGAATTCGCAGGTTCCTTATCTAAGTCTCACGTGCTAAAACTGGTCTACACCACTCATTGGTGTAGACCACGCGGTCCAGTCCACCGCGTTCCACGAGACGCCGCCGTCACCCCCTTTTGCCCTGTCCTCTGGCGGCGCCTTGCCTTACTGGAGGAAGTATGAGTACGGCCACCGCCCAGGCCGCCGCTCCCGCGAAGAAGCGCGGATCCGGCCTGTTCCAGGGCCTGCAGAAGGTCGGTCGCAGCCTGCAGCTGCCGATCGCCGTACTGCCGGCCGCGGGTATCCTGCTCCGTCTCGGGCAGGACGACGTCTTCGGCAAGGACGGCCTCGGCTGGGGCAAGGTCGCCACGGTCTTCGCCTCCGCCGGAGACGCGGTCTTCGCCAACCTGCCGCTGCTCTTCTGCGTCGGCATCGCGATCGGCTTCGCGAAGAAGGCCGACGGCTCGACCGCCCTCGCCGCGCTGGTCGGCTTCCTCGTCTACCAGAACGTCCTCAAGGCGTTCCCGGTGACGGAGGCCGTGGTCAACACGACCGCCAACGAGGGCGTCGACGTCGCCGCGACCTACAACGACCCGAAGGTCTTCGGCGGCATCATCATGGGTCTGCTGGCCGCCGTCATATGGCAGCGCTACCACCGGACCAAGCTCGTCGACTGGCTCGGCTTCTTCAACGGCCGCCGTCTCGTCCCGATCATCATGGCCTTCGTCGGCACCGCCATGGGTGTCCTCTTCGGTCTGGTCTGGGAGCCGATCGGCAACGTCATCACCGGCTTCGGCGAGTGGATGACCAGCCTCGGCGCGGTCGGCGCCGGCATCTTCGGTGTCGTCAACCGTGGCCTCCTGCCCATCGGCATGCACCAGTTCGTGAACACCGTGGCCTGGCAGGAGATCGGCTCCTTCAAGGACTCCGCCGGCGCCGTCTGGCACGGCGACCTGCCGCGCTTCTTCCACGGTGACCCGACCGCCGGTCAGTTCATGTCGGGCTTCTTCCCGATCATGATGTTCGCCCTCCCGGCCGCCGCCCTCGCCATCACGCACTGCGCCCGCCCCGAGCGCCGCAAGGCCGTCGGGGGCATGATGCTCTCCCTCGCGCTGACCTCCTTCGTCACCGGTATCACCGAGCCGATCGAGTTCGCGTTCATGTTCATCGCCCCGGTGCTGTACGTGATCCACGCGGTGCTGACCGCCGTCTCGATGGCCGTCACCTGGGCCCTCGGCGTCCACCACGGTTTCAGCTTCTCGGCCGGCGCGATCGACTACTTCCTGAACTGGAACCTCGCCACGAAGCCCTGGATGATCATCCCGATCGGCCTGGCCTTCGCCGCGGTCTACTACGTGGTCTTCCGCTTCGCGATCACCAAGTTCAACCTCCCCACCCCGGGCCGCGAGCCCGAGGAGGAGATCGAGGACCTCACCAAGGCGTGAGCCTCGCGCGACCGCGTACGAAGGCCCCCGGAACCGTGCCAGGTTCCGGGGGCCTTCGCCGTACGGGTGGGAGCGGTCAGATCTCGTAGACCGCGCCCGGGTACGCCAGTTCCGCCGGCCCGTCGTAGACCGCGCGCGCGTCCGCCAGGTTCTGGTCGGCGTCCGTCCAGGGCGGGATGTGGGTCAGCACCAGCCGGCCCACCGCCGAGCGGGCCGCCTCCGCGCCCGCCTCGCGGCCGTTGAGGTGGAGGGCCGGGATGTCCTCCTTGCCGTGGGTGAAGGACGCCTCGCACAGGAAGAGGTCCGTGCCGGCCGCCAGTTCGTGCAGCGCGTCGCAGACACCCGTGTCGCCGGAGTACGTCAGGGAGCGGCCGCCGTGCTCGATCCGGATGCCGTACGCCTCCACCGGATGGCAGACCTTCTCCGTACGGACGGAGAACGGGCCGATCTCGAAGGAGCCCGGCTTCAGCGTCCGGAAGTCGAAGACCTCGCTCATCGACTTGTCCGAGGGCGTGTCCGCGTACGCCGTGGTCAGGCGCTGCTCGGCGCCCTCCGGGGCGAACACCGGAAGGGCGTCGCAGCGGCCGCCCTCGTGGCGGTAGTAGCGGGCGACGAAGTAGCCGCACATGTCGATGCAGTGGTCGGCGTGGAGGTGGCTGAGGAAGATGGCGTCGAGGTCGTACAGACCGCAGTGGCGCTGCAGCTCGCCCAGGGCGCCGTTGCCCATGTCGAGGAGCAGCCGGAAGCCGTCGGCCTCTACGAGGTAGCTCGAGCAGGCCGAGTCCGCGGACGGGAACGACCCGGAGCAGCCGACGACGGTGAGCTTCATGGAGCGTGAACCTCCGTGGAAGGGCGTCCGTGGACGGTGCGGGGACAGTCGCTGGGGGAGTCACTGAGCAGTCACTGTGGGGGAGGTCGTGCGATCTGACGAGCGTAAGGCGCGACAGCGCCCGTCGCTCCTTGTGGGTGGCGCGTTGTGGGCGAACTCACGGGCGCTGTCACCGGTTCGGATGGACCTGGGGGCGCGTGAGCGCGGGAGGCCGGCCGCCGGTAACGTCGTGGGGTATGGACACGTCCTGGTGGCCGGCGCTGATCGCGGTCGTGGTGATCGCCCTGATCGTGGCGCTGACGGACGGCTGGAAGCGCTCGGGCTCCCGGCCCGGGGGCCGTACCCGGCCGCCCGCGCGGCCGGAGACACGGGCACGGCCCGGGCGACTGCCGCGGGCCGGTGAGATCTGGTGGGCCGACGTGCCCTACGAGGACGGCCCGGGCTCCAAGGACCGGCCCTGCCTGGTGCTCGCGCTGCGGGGCGACAGCGTGCTGGTCGCCAAGATCACCAGCAGGTACCACGACGACCGGCCGGGCGTGATCGCGCTGCCGCCGGGGTCGGTGGGCGACGCGCGGGGGCGGCCGAGCTTCCTGGAGACGGACGAGCTGCGGGAGGTCCCGGTGGGGGCGTTCCGCCGCAGCGTGGGAACGGCGGACCCGGTCGTCTGGGACCAGGTCCGCCATCTGGCGTGAGCGGTGTGCGGAGAGGGGCCGCGGGTCTTTCGTTCGGATCATGCCGGGCTCGCGTGCCCTGGCACCGCTCC
The DNA here is from genome assembly GCF_053591435.1 of Streptomyces sp. NPDC003027. Taxonomy (NCBI): domain Bacteria; kingdom Bacillati; phylum Actinomycetota; class Actinomycetes; order Kitasatosporales; family Streptomycetaceae; genus Streptomyces; species Streptomyces sp. NPDC003027. The sequence goes on along the minus strand of NZ_JBSFTU010000079.1, from coordinate 53 downwards.
CCCGTAGCCCTTCGGGCACGGGAGGGGCCCCCACGCCGCGTTGTCGTCGGTCG
>NZ_JBSFTU010000078.1:0-9645 GCF_053591435.1 Streptomyces sp. NPDC003027 | reverse complement strand
TCTCCTCCGCGAGCGTGATGCTCCGGTCCAGGCTCAGGGACCCGCCTGTATCGGGCCCGCCGCTTCCACAGCCGACCAGGGTAGACAGGACGGTGCCCGCGGAGCGGGAGCGCAACCACCGTGCGCAGCACGGTGGTTCGCTTGCACATCGCGCAGCGATGTGGTACCCGCTCCGCGGGAGCGCTGGTGGGATGCTGCGCATCCCACCAACCCAAGTGCTGCGCACTTGGGTTGACGCTCCGTCCGCTGCGCTCCCGGAGCTGTCAGGGCACAGCCCTGACAGGGAGCCTTCCGCTTCGCTTCAGACTTGAGGCGGGTCCGCTACGCTCCCCCGCCTTCTTGGGGAAGGCGCGCCGCGCTCCGTGCACTCCCCATTGCCGCTGGCCCATAGGGCCGGGCGGCCGACCCTATGGGCCGACCCGTGGCCTCCGCTGCGCTCCAGCCACCCATTACACGCCCCGCCTGACCCCACGTCACCCGCCGTACCACAGGGCGCGGGGACCGGCCACTCAGGGAAGGGAGAGGAAGGGTGAGCTGAGGGGGCGTCAAGGGCCTGGACGCTTGCGATAAGGCAAGACTAGCAACTTTCGGCCACGTTAGAGGGAATCACGCGATTCCATTTGCTTCAGTTTGGTGCCGAGATAAGCTATGGACTCAGAGCACACCACCTCGGACCCCTCCCGAACGATATCGAGATCCGTCCCCCGGCCTTGCTGGTGCTCTGGCGAGGCAGAGCACCAAGCTGATCACATCCGTCCAACCGTAGCCGTTACGGCTCCTCTACGTGCAGATTCCCCGTTTCCTGCCGCTCGAATCGACCGGACGGCACCCAGGAGAAGGTAGGCGAATATGTCGAGCACGGACCGCGTCGACCAGCGCGAGGCGGCCCAGCGAGAAGCAATTGACGCGGTCGTGCGCGCCCTCGAATTGCCTGCAAGATCACTTGTGCTCGAACGGGGGCTTCGAACGCAGGTGATCATGGCGACCGGGTCGGGGAAGACGCGGGTGGCGGTCCGGAGCGCGGAGGAGCTCCACGCGGGTCGTGTGCTGGTGCTCGTGCCCTCGCTGGACCTGCTCGCCCAGACCGAGGCCGCGTGGCGCGAGGGGGGCCGCCGGGGGCCGATGATCGGGGTGTCCTCGCTGCGGGGTGAGGAGGTGTCCTTCCCCAACACCACGGACGTGGACGAGCTGGTGGAGTGGACGCGCGGCCTGGACAAGGTGACCGTGTACGCCACGTACGCCAGTCTCGGGCTGGGCACGCTGGAGCGGGCGCATGCCGAGGGCCTCGCGGCTTGGGACCTGATCGTCGTGGACGAAGCCCACCGCGTTTCGGGCCAGATCGGGAAGCCGTGGGCGGTCGTCCACGACAACCAGAAGATCCCATCCCTGCGCCGCCTCTACATGACCGCCACGCCTCGGCTGTGGCAGCTCGGGGACGAGGACCAGGCCGGCGCACCCGGCGAGCTGGTCGCGAGCATGGAAGACGACCCCGACGGCCCCTTCGGCAGCAGGGCGTTCACCCTGACCCTCTCGGAGGCCATCGACAGGGGAATCTGTGCCCCCTACCAGGTCGTATGCATGGACGTCACCGACACACAGCTCCAGGCCGCGCAGCTCCTGGGCGCCGAAAGCCGCTCGGCAGAGGTCCGCGGAGCGCGGCTCGCCGCCCTGCAGACCGCCCTGGTGAAGGCGTCGGCGGAGGAAGGCTTCCGCCGTACGCTCGTCTTCCACCACCAGATCCGCGAGGCCGAAGCATTCGCCGCCGGCCTTCCCGACGTCGCAGCCCAGCTGCACGCCAGCGACCCGGAGCTGTACCCCAAGACGATCTGGGCGGACTGGCTCTGTGGCGACCACAAACCGCTCCACCGCCGCCAGCTGCTCGGGGAGTTCGCCGCCGGGATTGCCACGGACGGCACGGTCGTGGAGAAGGGCTTCCTGAGCTCGGTGAAGGTCCTGGGCGAGGGCGTCGACACCAAGAACTGCGACTCCGTCTACTGGGCGGACGTACGCGGCTCCATGCCCGACCTCGTCCAGGCGGTGGGCCGCGCGCTGCGCATGCAGCCCGGCGAGGGCAAGATGGCGTCGCTCGTGGTGCCGGTGCTCCTCGGTCCGGGAGAGACGCCGGACAACATGCTCACCTCCCGCGCGTTCGGCGGGCTGGCCAAGCTGCTGGAGGCGCTGCGGGCGCACGACGCCAGGGTCGTGGAGAGCCTCGCGGAGCAGCAGGCCCCGAGCCGCTACAAGCCCGTAGCCAAGGACGAGAGCGGGAAGAGCGCGGGAGGGAGCGGCAAGGACTCCGGGGGCGTCAGTGCCCCGGCCAAGGCCCTGCTGAAGTTCTCCACGCCGCGTGACCCGGCGCAGCTGGCGGCGTTCATCAACCTGCGGGTTCTCAATCCCGAGCATGAGCACTGGCGGCGCGGCGTGGAGGCCGCGGTCATCTTCGCCCGCGTGCACGGCGACCTGAAGGTGCCCTTCACCTACCGCGTCCCCGAGGGCGAGGAAGCCGATGCGGTCGGGTGGCCGGCCTCGCTCGCCGGGTTTCCCCTGGGGCAGTGGATCGCCGACGCGCGCCGGTTCTACGCCCGCGGCGACATGGACGAAGACCGCATCGCCCAGTTGGAGAAGCTCGGCATGATCTGGAGTCATTTCGACGTCGCGTGGGAGGAGGGCCTGTCCGCCGCCCGCGGGTGGGCAGCTGAACACGGCCATCTCCTGGCCCCGCTGGACGCCACCTTCCAGGGGTACCGCGTCGGGATCTTTTTGAAGAACGCGCGGGCCGCCGCCCGGAAGGCTGCCGAGATCGAACAGCGACGTGCCGAGGGGCTGCCGGTGGAGTCGTCGGCCGGGGCACTGTCGGCCGAGCGGCGCGAGCAGCTGGAGGACATCGACGCGTCCTGGTGCCCGAGCTGGCCGGTCACCTGGCAGCGCTCCTTCCACCTGGTGCGGATGCACCTGGACGCCGGTGAGGCGCTGCCCACCGAGGCGGGCGAGGCCGTACGCCAGGGCGAAGATCTCGGGCGGTGGGTGCAGTCGGTCCGGCTCGGCTGGGACCAGCTCACCAGCGTGCAGCAGTGGATGTGCGAGCAGGTCCTCGGGATCACACCCGCGACCGAGGACGAGAAGCCGAAGCCGCGCCGCACACAGGCCGACAAGTGGACCGCCAACCTCTCGGCCGCACGGCAGTTCTACGAGCGCGAGGGACACCTTCAGGTGCCGAGGAAGCACGTCGAACGGATCGTCGGCGAGGACCAGGAGCAGCGGGAGGTCCGGCTGGGGGCATGGGTCAGCAACCAGCGGAGCAGGGCCGCCACGCTGACGCCGGAGCGGATGGAGCAGCTCTCCGCCATCGGCATGCGATGGACATAGCCGCACGGACGAACAGCCGGGGCCGGACAGGGATGTTCCTGTCCGGCCGCCCGGAACCGGCGAGCGCCGGCATAGTCGCCGGTGCGCCAGGTGATACGGCCGAGTCCTGACCATTTGCAGGAGGGGTCGGTTCACAGACCGCGTTCTTCGGCCATGCGCAGACCATCGCGGTGCATACAGGCGGCCTGCTCATATTCGGCGTCATGGCGCACACCCTCGCGCTGGTCCTGCTGTGGCATTGCGTGCCCGGCGACGTGCTGGGCGCCCTCGACTTCTCAGGCGCCCCAGCTGGTGGGGGAGGGCCGGTCCCTGCCGAACCGATCCCTCCCGGGGCATCCGCCGCCTTACCTCACCGGTACGCCGGCACCGCCCACGTGGCCTTGTAGTGCTTGCTGTGCTCAGACCACCGGAACTTGTCCCGGACGCCGTTCGGCTGGACGATCTCGATCCACGAGGTGTGGTAATCCCGCTTCAGCACGTCATTCCCGTTCTCGTCCTTCTCGTAGTGGGTGTTGGCCAGGGGGCAGGAGTCCGCGCACGTGGTGGCCACCTTGCCGGTCACCGGGTCGTTGCCGACGCTCTTGACCATCGGCTGCACGTTGACCTTGTCCTCGTACGGGTAGTCCGTGCACCAGTGCTTCGCCCCGTTCTCGACCTCGTTCGCCCGGGCCAAGGTGGGCCAGCGGCCGCTGGCCGTCCCCACGTTGCACACGGCTTGCCCGCTCTTGGAGAATTGGGCGATGCCGCCGTTCGCGCCGACCCACAGCCGGTCCGAGTTGCCGTACACCGGGGTCAGGTCGTGCCCCCACGCATCGCCCGACGGCTCCTGCTTGGGCAGGGGGAAGACCTTCACGTTGGCGGCGCTGGTGTCGAGCACGCCGTTCGCGTACGTGTACCTGCGCAGCTCCTTGCCGCCGAGCGCCCACAGGTAGCCGCCGTTGGGGTCGTACACCAGCTCGTGGGCCTGCTCCAGCAGGATCCGCTGCTTGGGCTGGTTGCTCCAGCCGCCCGTGACCGTGCCCTGCGCCTTGCTGTAGAGGGCGATGTAGCCGCCCTTGCGGCTGGAGAAGGCCACGGCGACGCTGCCGTCGGGCAGCAGCTCCACCCCGTGCAGATCGCCCTGCACCTTGTCCGTCCCGTCAGGCCAGGGCGAGTTGACGTTGATGGCCCAGTGGTAGCCCGACAGCTGCGGGTACGGAATCACCCCGACGAAGCCACTGCCGCCGTCACCCGTCACCAGCACCTGGTCTCCGTACACGCCGCCCGGCCGCAGCTTGTGCGAGGTGCCGCCCTTCCACGCCCCGCCCTTCAGGCTCACGTCGTTCACCCCGTGGTACGCGTCCGGCAGCCACCGCTGGTACGGCTTCGACGCCGACCACACCGCAGGCGCGTTCGAGTCGAGGAACTCCAAGGCCTCCTCCGCCGCCGGGTAGCCATTCGCATACGGCGGGCCGTACTTGTTCCCGGCGATGAGCGGCGTGGCGCCCACGTTGAACTCGACCTCAAGAGTGGGTGTGAAGAACGCCCGGTCGCAGGCCCGGTCCGCGCCGTCCGGCTTCGGGTTCATCGAGCAGAAGTCCTTGTACCCCGAGGTGCCGGTCTCGGCAGCGCTGAGCCGGATCCCGTAATTGGGCGTGGTCGTGTTCGGCCGGACCCAGTCCTGCACCATCTTCGTGACGTCGATGTACTCGATGCCGTCGGACAGGTGCGGCAGACGGTCGTTCGGCTGGTCCTCACAGTTCGGGTGCCCGAACTTGCCGAACCAGGTGCCGATGCCCTCGGCCACAGTCGGCTGGTTGGACCAGTTGATCGTGTTCTCGTCCCAGGACTCGGTGACCCGGTACACGCCCATCCAGGCCCGCGCGGAGCAGTCCGAGACGAACGAGTTGTACACCCGCAGGTACGCCTTGGAGATCTGCACCCCGGTCAGCTTCGACGTGTCGAAGCGCAGGAAGCTGCGGTACTTCGTGGCGCCGTTGTCCGGCGTGCCCACGTGCAGGAATGCCCCCTGCGAATGGTCCGTCTGGTGGGAGCTGCTGACGTAGGTGTCCGCCAGACGCTTGACCAGATTCCGCGGACCGGACTGGGCTTTCGGCGAATAGACCGATGACCAGACCGGACGCGGGGTCTTCCCGTCATCTGCGGCCAGGGCCGACGAAGGAGCGATGAGCAGCGAAGCAGCCAACGCCAGGCCGCTTCCCGTGGTGAGGAGCCGCCGTCTGAGGCTCCCCGCTATAAAACGACGCACGTGTGTGCCACTTTCTTGTACGTTCACGAACTCGGCGAGTGCGGACGATGTGTCCGCCCGGATCCGGCTGTGTGACGGGCGGGCCGCTCCCATGGTTTCACTGCTCGAAGCCGGAGGCTGCATCAGTGCGGGGATGCAGCAGGATCCTCGTGTTCCTGGGGTCTGGCGCGGGTGTACCGGGTGGCCGTGTCTTCTGCTGTTGTGAAGCAGGGCTTCGCTCACGGTCGTCGTCGGAGTGCCGTCAGAGGGCGGTTCAGCCGCGGTGGGGCTTCGTGCACGGCCACGGCTCTATCGGATGGCGGTGGTTGCTGTCAGTCGTATGCCGATTCCGGTCAGTTGGATGCCGAAGGGCTGGGATACCTGGGACCAGGACGGCAGACCGTGCTGTCCAGCACTCGGCGGAAAGGGGCCGCACATGCCGGGAAGCCGTGGCGAGGATCCCGTGGGCCCTCCGGCGGCCGTGTTCCCACCCCAGTTGGGGCGGGCTGCGGCGATGCCCCGGCTGCTGGACCTCGACGGGCGGGGTGAGCTGACAGCCGCACACGTACGCCTGGTCGCCCAGGCGTTGGGGAAGTCGGAGCGGACCGTGTGGCGGTGGCTCGCCGCAGCCCGCGCGGATCACCGTCTCGCCCGGGTGGAAGCCTCGCACTTCACGGTCACCACGGAAGTCCGGAGGCTGCTGGCGCTGTGGGGCGGTAACGCCTCCCGGGTCCACGCCGAGCTGGTACAGCGGGCCGCCGAGGACCCGGACGCGCCGGCGGTGCCGTCGCTGTCGACACTGCACCGGGCGATCCGCCGGGACCTGACCCGCGGTGAGCGGGCCGGGCTGAAGAGCGGGGAAGCCGCGCGGCGTGCGCATGACGTGTTCGGCAAGCGGCCGCCGACGCACCGAAACGCCGTGTGGGAGGGCGACCACAAGCACGTGCCCGTCGAGGTCGATGTGGAGGGTGAGCTGGCCACGCCGTGGGTGACCTGGTTCATCGACTGCGCGACCAAGGCGATCACCGGGGTCGCGGTCACCGCGCACGCGCCGAGCCGGGACGCGGTGCTGGCGTCCTTGCGGATCGCGATCACCCGCAGCGAGCCGTTCGGTCCGGTCGGCGGGTTGCCCGGTCAGATCCGGGTGGACCGCGGCAAGGAGTTCCTGTGCCAGACGGTCACCGCGGCGATGGGCGCGTTCGCCGTCCCCGTCACCGATCTCCCCGCCTACACCCCGCATCTGAAGGGCACCATCGAGGCGTTGAACGACGCGGTGGAGGAGATGTTCCTCGTCTCCCTCCCCCGCTACACCGGCCGCCAGAAGCTCACCGGCGGCCAGGTCGCCGACCCCGACGCCCCACCCCTGACGTATGAGGCGTTCGTGGGACTGCTGCTGGACTGGACGGCCTGGTGGAACACCCGCCACCGCCCGTCCGCGCTGAACGGGAAAACGCCCGTCCAGGCGTGGCAGACCGATGCGTCACCGCTCACGGATGTGTCCGCCGGGCAGTTGGCGACGTTCGCCTTGGAGGACGACTGGCGCACGTACACGATCAGCACGTCCGGTGTGCGGTGGCGCCGCCGCGACTACCTCGCCCCCTGGATGAACGGCCGGACCGGCACCAGAGTCTCGGTACGCCACCTGCCCCACCACGACGACACCATCGAAATCTTCGACGTCGCGACCGGCCGCCATCTCGGGTCGGCGTTCCTGGCCGCCGCCGCGAGCCGGGAACAGATCCGCTCTATCCAGGCAGCACGGGCCGCGGCCGCCCGCCGGCTCAAGGCCGATCTGAAGGCCGCGGAGAAACTGCGCCGCCGACGCTTCGAAGCTTCCACCACCGCCGCTCCGCCCAGGCCTCTCGCCTCTCCAACCTCAGCGCAGGCCGAAGCGGAGCTGGGCGCGGCGGCGCAGACGGACCGCCGTGCGCTGGCCCGTCCCGATCTCGTTCCGCACGGCCCCGCACCCGAGACCTGGGTTCGCCCCAGGGCCCCGCGCACACCCATTCCTGATGAGGACAAGAGCTGATGATCGCTGATCTGGATTACGGGCTGCTGCCCGACGAGAGCGAAGACCACTTCCTGGGCCTGGAGCAGGCGCAGCTGGTCGGCACCGACACGCTGCTGACCACCCGGGACAATATCGAGGCCGTCATCGAGGCGAAGGCCATGATGTGCGTCTACGGGCCCGCCGGGTCCGGCAAGACGATGTCGGTGAACTCCGCCCTGCGTCACCTCGCCCCGGACATCACCCACCGCCTGGAGCTGCGGGCGGGACCGACGCCCCGGGACATCCGCCACGGCCTGTTCCAGGCCCTGGGGCTGCCGGGCGAGCCTCCCGCCCGCCCGATCGAGTTCGACACCCTGCTCAAGGAGGCGCTCGCCGAGGAGTTCCGGGTACTGGTCTGTGACGAGGCGCAGTGGATGAAGAAGACCGGGTTCGAGTTCTGGCGCCATCTGTGGGACGACAAACGCACCAACATCGCCGTGATCTTCGCCGGAGGCGACGGTTGCTACAAAGTCCTGCGCCGCGAACCGATGCTGGCCTCCCGGATCTTCATCTGGCAGGAGTTCACCCGCATGTCCAAGGACGAGGTACGGGCCACGATCCCCGCCTTCCACCCCGTCTGGGCAGAGGTGGACACCGCGCTGATCGACGCGATCGACAAGCAGGCCGCCCACGGCAGCTTCCGCAATTGGGCCAACATCACCACCCACATCTTGTCCGGCATGAAGAAACTGAACCTCAAGCAGGTCGACGAAGAGCTCGTGCGCTGGGTCTACAGCAAAATCGGCGGCATGTAGTGTCAGCCGGCGGCCCGCCCCCGGTCACCGTCATCACCGACAAGGACGACCACCCCAACTGGACGGCCGCCGCGCACACTGCGCACGATCCCGGCCTGGGACGTCTGACCATCGACCCCAGCCCTGCCAACGGCGCACCCGCGGCTCTCGCCCACGACCTCCTCTACTCCCTGGGCAAACGACTCCCCCAAGGCGGAGAAACCTACGGAACCTGGGCCGACTCCCAGCGCCCCGCCTGGGACGCGGCCTGTGCCTGGATACTCGCCCACCGCATCCGGCATCTCATCGTCTGCCGCACCGACCGCCTCACCGACGCCCGCTTCAGACAACTACTCGCCCTGCGAGAGCGCAGCGGCATCCGCCTCACCCTCCTCTGGCACCGACCGGTCAGCCCCACCCTGACCACGCTCCTCGACGAGACCCCGCACCACATCATCGACACCCTCCCGCACGCGCGCGTCGCCCTGGAGCAGACGGAACACCCACCGGCCGACACCAGGACCACAGGGCTGCACCGGCCCGCCGAAGACGACGGACAATGGATCACCCCTCCGGCGCCGTTGGACGGCGTGGTGGTGGACCGTCCGCGCGTACCCCATGCCAGGGCGCCACCGCGGTCGCCCCCAACAGCGCCGCGCCGCTCGAGCAAGGAGATGGCGCACACCAGGAGACGTTCTTGCCTCCCGGCTGACCACAGTGGCGCACCCGCTGCACGCCGCAGCCCTGACCATCCACACGATCACCGCAACCGACATCGACCGGCTCACACTCATTCGCGGCATCGACATCGACGAGAGCACAACCGTCGTCAAAGTCCACGACAGCAAAGCCCACCGCCGATGCCGGCTCTACTCCCTGCCCTCCTGGGCACACCCTCTGATACTCGCGGCCCGCATCCACGGCCAGTTGAAGGACCGCGCCCCGGACAGCCCGCTCTTCCCCCTCATCACCGCGCAGCGCGGAGAACAACTCCACCTGACCGCAACAGGAATCCGCTACGCACTCGGCTCGACGCCGTAGAACGCGGTGCCGCCCCCTCAACAGCCAGCACCCGTCCCCTGCCTTCATCGCACGGCCGTGACCAGCAACAACACGCTCCACGACATACCGACCGGCAACCAACTGACCCGCCGATTCATCAAAAACGTCAGCCCTAAGGGCTGTCCCGTAACTGCGGGAGCATGAGGGCCTGCCCCGGCTTCGCGGACATCAGAGAAAGAGAAGCTCGACGTCTTTCGCGACGCAGA
>NZ_JBSFTU010000077.1:0-10775 GCF_053591435.1 Streptomyces sp. NPDC003027 | reverse complement strand
GTGTTCGCGCCGGGGGCGGCGGGCCCCGCCCCCCCCCCCCCCCCGGCTCACTGCGTCGTGACCGCGCGCCACGGCCGTCGCGGAGACGGTGCGGCGCCCGCCCCCGGACGCTCCCGCCACGGCGGGGCGCCCGCGCCGGTGCCGGCACGCCACGCGTCAGCCATGGCTACGCACAGTGGCCAAGCCGTTCCCGAGGCCCAGCGGAGGCAATCGGCCGCCGGATCCCACCTCGCCCCTGCGCTCACGGCCATCCTCTTCCACTCCTCCCCCCGGCCCTACCGTCTGCCCTCAGACATCGACAATAGGCGGCTCAAGTTTTATGCCGGAAGTGGACGTATGAGCGAGCGGCACCCCTTCATCCCGCCGGGGCGGCCGGGAGCGATCAGGAGGGCATGACGATGGCCAAGGCTGTGGGTATCGACCTGGGAACGACGAACTCCGTGATCGCCGTGTACGAGGGCGGAACCCCCGCGGTGATCACCAACGCCGAGGGCGGACGCACCACCCCGTCGGTCGTGGGGTTCACCGACACCGGTGAGCGCCTCGTCGGGCAGATGGCGCGTCGGCAGGCGGTGCTGAACCCGCAAGGCACCGTGTATTCGGCCAAGCGGTTCGTGGGCCGCCGTATGAGCGAGATCGGCACGGAGTCCGAGCAGGTGTCCTACGAGGTCGTCGCCGGCCCCGAGGACGCGGCTCGCTTCTCCGTACGCGGGAAGTCCTACGCGCCGGAGGAGATCTCGGCAGCGGTGCTGCGCAAGCTCACCGACGACGCCTCCAAACAGCTCGGAGAGAAGGTCACCCAAGCGGTGATCACGGTTCCCGCGTACTTCAACGACGCCCAGCGCCAGGCCACGAAGGACGCGGGGCGGATCGCCGGGCTGGACGTGCTGCGCATCATCAACGAGCCGACCGCGGCCGCGCTCGCCTACGGACTGGACAAGAAGAAGCACGAGACGGTGCTCGTGTTCGACCTGGGCGGCGGCACCTTCGACGTCAGCATCCTGGACGTGGGCGACGGAGTGGTGGAGGTCCGTTCCACCGCCGGCGACACCCATCTGGGCGGTGACGACTTCGACCGGCGTCTCGTCGACCACCTCGCGGAGGAGTTCAAGAGTCAGAACGGCATCGACCTGCGCCGTGACCCGCAGGCGCTGCAGCGGCTCTACGAGGCCGCGGAGAAGGCCAAGGTGGAACTCTCCAGCGCCGCGCAGACGCAGATCAGCCTGCCGTTCGTCACCGCGGACGCCTCCGGCCCCAAGCACCTGACGACGACCGTGACGCGGGCGACCTTCGAGCAGATCACCGCCGACCTGGTGGAACGGTGCATGGATCCGGTACGCCAGGCCATGGCGGACGGCAAGGTCACCGCGGACGATCTCGACGAAGTCATCCTCGTCGGCGGCTCCACCCGGATCCCGGCGGTCCAGTCCCTGGTGCGCCGGCTCACCGGCGGCAAGGACCCGAACATGTCCGTCAACCCGGACGAGGTGGTCGCGCTCGGCGCGGCGGTCCAGGCCGCGGTGCTCCAGGGCGAGGTCAAGGACGTCCTGCTGCTGGACGTCACGCCCCTCTCCCTCGGCGTGGAGACGCTCGGCGGTCTGATGACCAAGCTGATCGAGCGCAACACGACGATTCCCACCCGGCGCGGCGAGATCTTCACCACGGCCGAGGACAACCAGCCGGCCGTGGACGTGGTCGTACTGCAGGGTGAGCGCGAACGGGCCGCGGACAACCGGGTGCTCGGCCGGGTACGCCTGGACAACATCCGCCCGGCTCCCAGGGGCGTGCCGCAGATCGAGGTCACCTTCGACATCGACGCCAACGGCATCCTCAACGTTTCGGCGAAGGACAAGGACACCGGTGCCGAACAGAGCATCACCGTCTCCGGCAGCGGAACGCTGGACGAATCCGAGGTCCAGAGGATGGTCCAGGAGGCCGAGCGCAACCGGGCCGAGGACACCCGTCTGCGTGAACTGGTCGAAGCGCGGAACGAACTGGACAGCGCCGCCTACCAGGTCGAGCGCCGGCTCGGTGAGCTGGGAGACGCGGTCGCCGTACACGACAAGGCCCGCGCCGAGACGCTGATCGCCGATGCCCGCCAGGCCGTCAAGGAACAGGCGCCACTGGAGCGCGTCCGGCCGCTGACCGCCGACCTGCAGCAGATCCTCCACGGCCTCGCCGCGAGCGGCGGTACCAGCGGTACCGGCGGCGCGGGAGGTGCCGGTGGCGGTTCCACCGGCGGACCCGGACAGGGCGGCCTGGGCGGTGGACAGACCGCAGGCGGTGGAGACGACGTGATCGACGCCGAGTTCAGGCCGCAGTGAGGGCCGGCAGCGGGCGAGGTGAACCAAGGACCAGCGGGTGAGGTGAACCATGAACGACAAGCGACGAGAGGTCCGGCCGTGGCCGCGGGACGAGGACCGGTCCGCCGCCGACGCGGCCACCTCGCCCCCCGACGGCCCTGTCGACGAGACTCCGGGAACGGGCCCTGTCGACGAGACTCCGGGAGCGGGCACCCGGGCGGAAGCCGACGCCGAGGAACTGCTCGACCGCTGGCAGCGTGCGGTCGCGGAGACGGAGAACCTCCGCAAGCGCTACGAGCGGCAGCTGGAGGAGGTGCGCCGCAGCGAGCGCGACCGTGTGACCGCCGCCTGGCTCCCGGTCCTAGACCACCTGGAGCTGGCCCTCCAGCACGCGCAGGCGGATCCGAAGACGATCGTGCCCGGGGTGGAGGCGGTCTGCCAGCAGGCGTTCGCGGTACTCGGGCGGCTGGGTTACCGGCGGATCGCCGACACCGGCGAGCCCTTTGATCCGGCACGCCACGAGGCCGCGCAGGTCCTCGACGAGCCGGACGCCATGCCGGGCAGCGTCCTGCGCGTCCTGCGTCCCGGTTACGACCGGGAAGGCGGGCTGCTGCGCCCGGCCGTGGTGTCGGTGGCCCGATCGCAGACGTGAGCACCGCAGGAGTGAGCACGAGATGGCGACCGCGAACCGTGACTACTACGAGGTGCTCGGCGTGGCCCGGAACGCCACCGCCGAGGAGATCCAGCGCGCCTACCGCAATCTTGCCCGCCGCTGGCACCCCGACCTCAACAAGGAACCGGGAGCCGAAGAGCGGTTCAAGGAGATCGGCGAGGCGTACAACGTCCTCTCCGACCCGCAGAGCAGGGCCGAGTACGACCGGTACGGCCCCATGTGGCAGCAGGTGGGCGCGGGCCGGACCGCCGGCGCCGGCGGCCCCTTCGGCCAGGGCGAGGGCCGACGCGTGTACGTCGACACAGGCGGCCCGGGCTTCGGCGGCTTCGGGGCGGGCGACGCCGGTGGCTTCGGTGGGGGCGGCGCGGGCGGCGGATTCGGCGGAATGGACTTCGAGGACCTGTTCGGCGGGCTCTTCGGCGGCGCCGGTGGCGCGTACGCCCGTACCGGCATGCCAGGCGCCGACCAGCAGGCCGAGATCACGCTGAGCGTGGAGGACGCCTACGCCGGCGGCCGCCGGAGCATCACCCTGACCACCCCCCACGGCCCGCGCAGCTACGAGGTGAACATCCCGCCGGGTGTCACCGACGGGCAGCGCATCCGCCTCGCCGGACAGGGCGGCAGCGGCAGCGGCGGCGGTCCGTCCGGCGACCTCTACCTCGTTGTACGCCTGGCTCCGCACCCCCGCTACCGGGTCGAGGGACGCGACATCACCGTCGACCTGCCGGTCACGCCCTGGGAAGCGGCGCTCGGTGCCTCCGTTCCCGTGGAGACCCCCGGCGGCACCGCCCGGGTGGATCTTCCGCCCGGGTCCTCCAGCGGGCGCAGACTGCGGCTACGCGGCCGAGGCCTGCCCCACCCCCGCGGCACCGCCGGTGACTTGTACGCCGAGGTCAAGATCATGGTTCCGGCCGACCCGGCACCCGCGGAGCGCGACCTGTTCCAGCGTCTGGCCAAGGAGTCCCGCTTCGACCCCCGGGCGCACCGCGACAGCAAGGGAAGGGGCTGAACGGCGATGGCTCAGGAACCCAAGGGCTACCCGAACGGCTACCCCATCGTGCGCGTGGCCGCCCGCACGCGGGCCGGGGTCACGCTCGGCGAGTTCGCCGCCGCCACGGGACTGCACCCGGAGCTGGTACGCCGGTACGTGGCGCTGGGCCTCCTGGAGCCCGACACCGATCCGGCCGGCCGGCTGTGGTTCGGCTCGGCGCACCTCGTACGGGTGGCCCGCATCCATCGCCTGCGGACGGATCTCGGACTGAACTACGCCGCCCTGGGAGTGGTCCTCGACCTGCTGGACCGCATCGAGCAACTTGAGGCCGCGCTCCTGGGGCGCGGCACCCCCGGCAGGAGGTGAACCCCGTGGACATGAACCGACTGACCCAGAAATCCCAGGAAGCCCTGCAGGACGCCCAGACGAAGGCGCTGCGCTTCGGCCACGTCGAGGTGGACGGAGAGCACCTCCTCCTCGCCCTGCTCGACCAGAGCGAGGGGCTGATTCCCAGGCTGCTCACCTCCGCCGGCGCCGACCCGGACCAGGCACGCGCCGCGGTCGAGGCCGAGCTGGGGCGCCGGCCGCGCGTCTCGGGCCCCGGCGCGGGGCCCGGCCAGGTGTTCGTGACGCAACGGCTCTCCAGGCTCCTGGACTCCGCCGAGCAGGAGGCCAAGCGTCTCAAGGACGAGTACGTCTCCGTCGAGCACCTGCTGCTGGCGCTCCTCGACGAAGGCACCGGCAGCACGGCCGGCCGCATCCTGCGGGACCAGCGCCTGAACCGTGAGCGGTTCCTCGATGCCCTCACCTCCGTACGCGGCAACCAGCGCGTGACCTCGGCCATGCCCGAGGCCACCTACGAGGCGCTGGAGAAGTACGGCCGCGACCTCGTCACCGAGGCCCGGTCCGGCAAGCTGGACCCGGTCATCGGACGGGACGGCGAGATACGCCGCGTCGTGCAGATCCTGTCCCGCAAGACCAAGAACAACCCGGTCCTGATCGGCGACCCCGGTGTCGGCAAGACCGCCATCGCCGAGGGTCTGGCCCAGCGCATCGCCCACGGTGACGTGCCCGAGGGGTTGCGCGACAAGACCGTCTTCGCCCTGGACATGGGCTCGTTGGTCGCCGGCGCGAAGTACCGCGGCGAGTTCGAGGAGCGGCTCAAGGCCGTACTCCACGAGGTGACGGCGGCGCAGGGCCGCGTCCTGCTGTTCGTCGACGAGATGCACACCGTCGTCGGCGCCGGGGCGGCCGAGGGCGCGATGGACGCCGGGAACATGCTCAAGCCGCTGCTCGCCCGCGGCGAGCTGCACATGATCGGCGCCACGACCCTCGACGAGTACCGCAAGCACGTCGAGAAGGACGCCGCGCTCGAACGCCGCTTCCAGCCCGTCATGATCGACGAACCCAGCGAGGAGGACGCCGTCTCCATCCTGCGAGGCCTGCGTGAACGCCTGGAGATCTTCCACGGCGTCAAGATCCAGGACAGTGCGCTCGTCGCGGCCGTCACCCTGTCCCACCGCTACATCTCCGACCGCTTCCTGCCGGACAAGGCGATCGACCTCGTCGACGAGGCGTGCGCGATGCTGCGCACGGAGATCGACTCGATGCCCGCCGAGCTGGACGAACTCACCCGGCGGGTTCGCCGCCTGGAGATCGAGGACGCGGCCCTCGCCAAGGAGGAGGACCCCGCCAGCCTGGGCCGCCTGGGCGAGCTGCGCAAGGAGCTGGCCGACACGCGTGCCGAGGCCGACGCGCTGCGCGCCCGGTGGGAGGCCGAACGCCAGGCCCTGCGGAAGGTGCAGGCGCTGCGCGAGGAGCTGGAGCACGTACGGTACGAGGCCGAGGAGGCGGAGCGGTCCTACGACCTGAACCGTGCCGCCGAGCTGCGGCACGGGCGGCTGCCCGAGTTGGAGCGGCGGCTCCAGGCGGAGGAGGAGCAGCTGGCCGCCAAGCAGGGTGGGCGCCGGCTGCTGCGCGAGGTGGTCACGGAGGACGAGATCGCCTCCATCGTGGCCCGCTGGACGGGGATTCCCGTCAGCCGCCTGCTGGAGGGGGAGCGGCAGAAGCTGCTGCGGCTCGACGAGATCCTCCACGAGCGGGTCATCGGCCAGGACGAGGCGGTGCGGTTGGTCGCGGACGCCGTGATCCGCGCCCGGTCCGGGGTCAAGGACCCGCGCAGGCCCATCGGTTCGTTCCTCTTCCTCGGCCCCACCGGCGTCGGCAAGACGGAGCTGGCCAGGACGCTGGCGGCGGCGCTGTTCGACACCGAGGACAACATGGTCCGCCTGGACATGAGCGAGTACCAGGAACGGCACACGGTCAGCCGCCTGATGGGCGCCCCGCCCGGCTACGTCGGATACGAGGAGGGCGGCCAGCTCACCGAGGCGGTGCGCCGCAAGCCGTACTCCGTGGTGCTCCTGGACGAGGTGGAGAAGGCCCACGCCGACGTCTTCAACACCCTGCTCCAGCTCCTCGACGACGGCCGCCTCACCGACGCCCAGGGCCACACCGTCGACTTCCGCAACACGGTCGTGGTGATGACGAGCAACATCGGTTCGCAGTACCTCCTCGAAGGGGTCACCCCCGACGGCGAGATCAAGGAGGAGGCGCGGGCCGCCGTCATGGCGGAGCTGCGGGCCCACTTCCGGCCCGAGTTCCTCAACCGGGTCGACGACATCGTCCTGTTCAAGCCGCTGACACTGCCCGAGATCGAACGGGTCGTCGACCTGCTGACCGAGGACCTGCGCCACCGGCTCGCCGACCGCCGCCTCGACCTGCGCCTGACGGAGGCCGCCCGCCGCCACATCGCGGCCGAGGGGTTCGACCCCGTCCACGGCGCCCGGCCGCTGCGGCGCTTCATCCAGCGGGAGGTCGAGACGAGGATCGGGCGCGCCCTGCTCGCCGGGGACGTCCCCGACGGCTCCACCATCACGGTCGACGCGGACGAGGAACACCTGACCATCGACACCGTCCCGCCGGAGGAGGACGTGCCGCCGACGACGCACTGACCGCACCCGCCCACGGATGCCACGACAAGGGGCCGCCGCCCGGTGCGCGGGCGGCGGCCGCTCGTGGCAGTGGCAGGATCCACAGGCATGGGAATGGAACGAGAGGATCGGCCTGTCGCCCTGGTCAGCGGGTCGACGTCGGGTATCGGGGAGGCCGTCGCGCGGAGGCTGGCCAAGGACGGCATGCGCGTCGTCGTGCACTCGCGACGCAGTGCGGAGGCCGGGAAGGCGCTGGCGGCGGAGCTCGGCGGGGCGTACGTACGGGCGGACCTGGCGGTGGAGGAGGAGGCCCGGGGACTGGTCGCGACGGCGCTCGACCGGTACGGGCGGCTGGACGCGCTCGTGAACAACGCGGGCATCAGCCGGCCCATCCCGCACGACGACCTGGCCGCGGCGACACCCGCTGACTGGCGTCACCTGCTGGAGGTCAACCTGATCGCGCCCTGGGTCCTGTGCACGGCGGCACTCCCGGCGCTGCGCGCATCGCCCGCGGGCGGCAGCATCGTGAACATCACCAGCCACGCCGGGGTCCGCCCCAAGGGCTCGTCGGTGCCGTACGCGGCGAGCAAGGCCGCGCTCAACCACGTGACCCGGCTCCTCGCGGCCGCCCTCGGGCCCGAGGTGCGGGTCAACGCGGTCGCGCCGGGCCTGGTGGACACGCCGATGACGAAGGACTGGGCGCACGCGCACGAGCTGTGGCGTGAGCGCGCGCCCATGCGCCGTCCGGCCCAGCCCGCCGACGTGGCCGACCTGGTGGCCGCGCTGATCGCCGGCCGGTATCTCACCGGCGAAGTGATCGTGCTCGACGGCGGGCTGAACCTCACCTGAAGCGTCCCCCCGGTACGCACCCGCTGCCGTCCCCCGCCCGCAACTGGAGCCGTTCACCGGCAGCGGGCTTTCAGCGCTGCTTCAGGACCCCTCCGCGGCGGACTCGACCGGGCAGAAGGTGATCAAGGCGCCGGTGTCCTCCTGGTCCACCCGTACGGTCGTCTCGCGGAACCGGCGGATCGGATCTTCCTGGTGAGTCATGCGGTCGCCGCCGGCCCGTTCACGGCTCGTGCGCGCTGCGAGGCGAGGCGCACCGCGTGCACGGCGCCTTCCGGGTCGGCGGTGGAGACGGACAGGCGGGCGAACTCGCGACCCGGAAAGAGATCGACGACGGCCACCGGCCCGCCCGCGTGAACGGCCACGAAGTCGACACCGTCCCCGTGCCGCCAGGTGCCCAGGCCGAAACGCCCGGGACTCCAGCGCCCGCGCTCGGTGACGCCCCGCAGGGCGCGCCACCAGTCCGGCTCGACCCGCGCCGCCTTCACGGCGGTGAGCGGCACCCGTACCTCCTTGCGCCTGGCGACGAGTGCCTCACGCCACGACAGCCGTGCGACCACATCCTTGTTCTCGACCACGAGACGGGCCATGGTGATCGCTTCCTTCCTTGCCCGCCGTACCGGCCCCGCTCATGCGTCCGGCCCCGTCGACCCCGCATCTCGATGCGGCGGGGCTCGGCCTTCTCGGCCGTGGGACCTCCCCTAGGCATATTGCCCTCGACGCGCCTCCTATTCCCGCGTGCGAGATCCAGCGAGGTGTGCCGTTCTCCCAGGCTCTTCCGCGCTCTTTCCGGGGCTATTCCGGGCGGCCGAAGCGGTGGGCGGCCCACAGGAGGGCCATCGCGCCGCCGGCCAGGAGAAGGGCGGCGACGAGGGGCAAGGGAGGTTGCCGGCCGGCCCATTCGATGCCGCCCACGGCAGCCTGGTCCGGTACCCGTAGGGCGATGAAGCGGCGCAGCAGCTCCACTCCGTAGGCGAGCGGATTGGCGTTGGCCAGCGTGTGCGCCCAGCCGGGCATGGTCTCCAGGGGGAAGAAGGCGCCGGAGAGGAACAGGAGCGGCATCATCACCAGGCCGAGCAGCATGTGGAACGTCTCGGCCCTGCCGATGCTCACGGCCAGAGCCAGCGCCAGAGCGGTGAGCGTGAAGGAGGTCAGGACCATGCCGGTGAGGAGCAGCGCCAGGAGGAGAGGGTCGTACGGCAGGCCGACGGCACCGGCCAGGCTGAGGAGCACGGCGCCCTGGACCGTGGCGACCAGGGTGCCGCCGGCGCAGCTTCCCAGGAGCAGGGTGGAGCGGCTGACCGGGGCCATCAGGAGCTCACGCAGGTAGCCGCTCTGCCGGTCGGTGATCAGGCGGACGCCGACCGTGATGGCCGGCATCTGCACCGTCATCATCAGCATCCCGGGGAAGAGATAGATCTGGTAGTCGACGCCCAACGACGTCCGGGGAATGAGGGCGGCCAGTCCACCGCCCAGGGCGAAGAGGTAGAGCACCGGGTGGAGCAGCATCAGCGCGGTGTGGGTGCGCTGGCCGGCGAGGCGCAGCAGGTCGCGGTGGATCAGGCCGTGGACCGCGCGCAGTTCGTGCCGCAGGCGGGCGGTCCGTGCGCCACCAGAGGCACCTGAGGCACGGAGGGGGAGTGTCGTCATCGGCCGCCGTCAGCTTCTGTCGTGGTCACGCACGGGGAGGGGGTGGTCGGTGTCGGGCCGTCGGCTTGCCCGGCGTGAATGCTGCGGCCGGTGTGGTGGAAGAAGACATCGTCGAGCGTGGGCGGGGTCGCCGAAGCCGCGTGCACGGCGACGCCGTGGCCTTCCAGGGCCGCGCAGAAACGCGGAATCCAGCCGCTGCCGTCGGGCACCCGCAGGCACACACCGCCGGCGTCCACGGTGACCGCCCCGTTCGACGGCGCGATCCGGCGCACCACCTGCTGGGCCGTCGTGTCGTCGCTGGTGCGCAGCACGACCCGGTCGTCTCCGATCGCGGTCTTCAGCGCGAGGGGCGTGCCCTGTGCCACCAGCCGGCCGTGGTCGATGATGGCGATGCGGTCGCAGTTCTCCGCCTCCTCCAGGTAGTGGGTGGTGACGAAGAGCGTGCTGCCGTGCCGGTCGCGCAGTGTACGGAGGTGCTCCCAGACCTGGGCGCGGGCGTGCGGGTCGAGCCCGGTGGTCGGCTCGTCCAGGAACAGCACGCGGGGGGCGTGCAGCAGTCCGCGGGCGATCTCCAGGCGGCGCCGCATCCCCCCTGACAGGGTGCGTACCGCAGAGCTCCGCCGGTCGGTCAGTCCGACCGTCTCCAGCACCTCGGTGGCGCGCCGGCGGGCGAAGCGGCGGCGCAGTCCGTAGAGGCGTGCGTGGATGTACAGGTTCTGGTCGGCCGTCAGGTCGGGGTCGAGCGCGCTGTGCTGGAAGAGCATGCCGACCTGTCGCCGCACCTGGTGGGGCTGGGTGAGCACGTCGGCGCCGGCCACCGTGGCGTGACCGGCGGTCGGGCGGGCCAGGGCGCACAGCAGGGCGATCGTGGTGGACTTTCCGGCGCCGTTGGGGCCGAGGAAGGCGAAGGTCTCGCCCTGGAGCACGTCCAGGTCCAGGCCGCGTACGGCGTGACTGGTGGTGCCGTCCGGGCCCGGATAGCTCTTGACCAGGCCGCGAGCGCTGATGGCGTACACGGGCCCGGGAGAACGCTGTGCGGGGTACGGGCTGGTGAGGGCAGCTGTCATGAGGGCTGAGGGGGCGAGATCGTCATCACCGGCGTGGAGCTGCATGTGGTCTGGTCCTCATCTACGGATTCGCCGTCCGCGGCCACCCCGGCGGGCGCGGAGTGCGGCATGGCGCGTCCCCCGACGCATCCGGCCGGCCGCCACCGGAGCCCGCGGGTCCGCGGTCTGCCGGTGATGGCCGCGCCGTCCGGAGCGACGGCCTGACCTCACGTGTGGCCGTCGCTCCGGGCCGGGGGGGGGGCCGCGGGGGGGGCC
>NZ_JBSFTU010000076.1:0-11721 GCF_053591435.1 Streptomyces sp. NPDC003027 | reverse complement strand
GGATCATGCCGGGCTCGCGTGCCCTGGCACCGCGCCTCGCCGCGTTGTCGTCGGTCGCCAACGCTCCGCGTTGGCTCCCTCCTCCGCCTTGCGATCCACGGCACCAGACCCCGCTCCCTGATCCGGCCTGATCCAAACGAAAGACCCTAGGCGCGGCCGATCGGGGCCAGGACCGCTGTCGTCAGGGTGGCCAGGTCCGTCGGGGAGAGCTCGACCTCCAGGCCCCGGCGTCCCGCCGAGACGCAGATCGTCGCGTGGGTGGCGGCCGAGGAGTCGAGGACCGTGCGCAGGCGCTTGCGCTGGCCCAGCGGGGAGATGCCGCCGCGGACGTAGCCCGTGGTGCGTTCCGCGGCTGCCGGGTCCGCCATCGCCGCGCGCTTGCCGCCCACCGCCGAGGCCAGCGCCTTGAGGTCCAGCTGGCCCGCGACCGGCACCACGGCGACCGTCAGTTCGCCGTCCACGTCCGCGACCAGGGTCTTGAAGACGCGGTCGGGCGACACGCCCAGCGCATCCGCCGCCTCCTCGCCGTACGAGGGCGACGCCGGGTCGTGGTCGTACGCGTGGAGCGTGAACGGCGTGCCCGCCGCCGTCAGCGCCACCGTCGCCGGGGTCCCGCCGCCCCCGTTGGCCGCCTTCTTCTGCTTCTTCGCCACAGGGGCTCCTCCGTCAGTTGGGGCTGGTCGGCGCCCGCGTCAGCTCGACGGCCGGCAGCGACGGCAGATGCCGCAGTACCGCCGTCTCGGCCCGCAGCAGCGTCAGTTCCTCGCGCAGCCTTGTCGCCGTGTCCGGCGCCTGCAGGAGCCGCTGCTTCGCCGGGGTGTCGAGCACCGCCGCCGCGGCGACCAGGTACGACACCACCGACGGATCGTCCGGCAGCTCACTCGTCGTCAGTGACCGCTCGCGCGCACCGGCGAGCCGCTTCTGGTAGTTCCGGAACGCCCGCAGCACGCCCTCGGCGAGCGTGGCCGCCTCGTCGCCCTGCTCCTCCGGGATCTCCTCGACCTCCGCGACCAGGAACGGCCCGCTCGCGTCGACCGACAGCAGCTTCACCCGGGTCGTCCCCGTCGCCATCACCTCGAAGCTGCCGTTCGCGCGCTCCCGGATCGTCGCCGCGTCGGCGATGCAGCCGACCCGGTGGAACGCCTGGATCGGATCGGAGCCGAAGCCCGCGGCCGGTCCCTTCTCCGGCTGCGCCGTCGGGTCCGGCATGCCCGGTGCGGTCCGCGCGACCTCACGGCCGTCGCGGATCGCCACGACGACGAAGCGGCGCGGCTCCGCCTCGTCGGTCTTCAGCAGCTCGCGCATCATGGCGCGATATCGCTCCTCGAAGACGTTCAGGGGCAGCACGAGGCCTGGGAACAGCACCGCGTTGAGCGGAAAGAGGGGCAGGCGAGCGGTGGTCACAGCGGTCAAGCGTAATGGTCGCGGGGCCCGCCTCGTCCGGCCCGTCCCTGTCCGGCTCCCCGCAGGGGTGTCATACGGGCGACTTCCAGCCGGGCGGCGTCCCGCGCCGCGAGGAACCGGGCGAGCGGATCATCGCCCACCAGCGTCCACGGGAAGGACGTGGCGTACGCCCCCACCCGCCGGAACTCCTCCAGCGCCTCGTCCCACCGCCGGCGCCGCAGCAGGACGTAGACGAGCACGTTGCGGACCTCGGCGGGCCACGGATCGCCGGCCGGATAGTCGGCGGACAGCGTGATCGCCCGGTCCGCCGCCGCGTCGATCCGGTCCTCGTGCGGATGGCCGTGGCCGACCAGGAGCTCGGCGAAGGCGGCCCGGGCGGGCAGCGCCTGGATCAGCGAGCCGGGCAGGGCGTCCTCGGCGGCCTGCTCCGCGAAGTCGAAGCACTCGCGGTGCGAGCCGTACCACTGGGCCGAGAGGTACTTCAGGGCGGCGACATGGCAGCCGTAGTGGTGCGGGGAGCGGCGCACCGCCTGCTCCCACAGCGCCTCGAAGACCGAGTGCCCGGCGTGCGTGCCGCGCGCGTGGTCCAGGGCGAGGCGCCACGGCACCGGATCGCGCGGTGCCGCCTCGGAGGCCGCGTCGATCAGCGGACCCAGCTCGCGCAGTCGCTCGGCGCGGGCCGGCGACTCCCACGCCCTGCGCACCGCCAGCTGTGCCTTGACGAGGAGGGCGTCCGGGTCGCGGGGCGTGGCGGCGAGCCAGTGGCCCAGCCACTCGTCACGGCTGTAGGCGAAGGTGGCCAGTCGGGCGACGTACCGGTCACGGTTCTCCCATTCGGCGGCCTCCCGGGTGGTGGCGAGGAGCCTGGCCGCCGGCTCGGGGTCCGCCAGGGCGGCGGCGACCAGCGCGGGGGCGAGCCGTTCGTCCGGCACGTCGAGCAGCACGTCGTCGTCCGGTGGCAGGGCGGCGGTGAGCCGGGGAGCGTGCCGGACGAGTCGGGCGGTGCCGATCAGGGCGCGGAGCAATGACATGGTGCGGACCATTGAAAACCGCAGGTGAGGGCGGCGCCAGTGGAGAGCTGTGAAGCTTTGGTAGCGGCGGGAAAGTTGTCCTGACCGAGGTCAAGACCGGGTAAAGAAAGAGGCGGGATTCGCTGGGATCCGCTGGAAGCGCGCTCCGCACGCCCCGCCCGCGCCCCCCGGCACCGCCCCCGCTCGCGCCCCCGACACCGCTCTAGCCCCGCCTCAGCAGCCTCGACGCCCCCGCCGCCACCGTCGTCGCCAGGACCCACCCCAGCAGGATCAGCACGGTCGAGACCCACTGCCAGGCGCCCTCCAGCCGCCAGTAGCCGTCCTGGCCCAGGTTGATCACCGGCAGCAGCAGATCGAGCGCGTACAGCGTGGCGTTCCACCGAGGGGACTCGTCCCCCTTCAGCGGCACCGGTTGGTAGCGCGAGAACGCCACCGCGCCGGCCGCCCACAGCACCGCCATCCACAGCGCCGCCCGGCCCGGGCGGTAGCCGTACGCCACCGTCCAGTCCTGGAGGTAGCCCCACAGCTTGCCGGCCACCGGCAGCGTCTCCCGGCGTCTGCGCTGCTTGGCGAGCAGTACCTCCCGGGCGTCCGCGTCCTCCCCGCTGGCCCGCAGCACCGTCGCCAGCCGTTCGTACGGCTCCGGGGCGTACTCCGGGGTCGCCGCCGCCACCCACTCGAGCCGCCGGGCCAGGGGGAAGTGGCCGTACGGCACCAGGTTCTCGTAGACGAAACCGTTGATCGCGAGCCCGCCGGGCCCCGGCCAGCTGGTCGACAGGTCGATCAGGGTCACGATCTTGGCGCCGTTGAGCACCACCCGCCCCTCCTCCGGGCGCTCGCCGTTGAACCGCAGCTCCGGCGTGACGATCCGGCGCAGCGACACCTCCTCGCGGTGCGCCCCGTTCAGCACGAAGCGGGCGTAGTGCAGGTCCACCGCGTCCCCGAACCGCCCGTCGTCGAGCCGCACCCCGCCATGGCACTCGACCGGCTTGCGCCGCGCCCCCCGCACCGGTGTGTACCCGATGCCGTACGGCGGAGTGGCCGTGGCGTTCCCCGTGGAGTCGTACACCCAGGCCGCGTTCAGATACAGCGAGCGCTCCACCGTCAGCTGCGGCGCGTTCAGCGCCCGCCGCTCCTGCGCCCCGCGCAGCACACTGCCCCGCAGGCTGAGCGAGACGCCCACCTTCGCGCCGCGCAGACTCAGCTCGCCATGCGTCTCGATCAGCTCGGCCTGCAGGTCCTGCGCCACCACGAGACCGTCCGCGGTGATCGCCCGGCCCTGCCGGTCGGGCCACACCTGGATCTGGTTGATCAGCAGATCCGTGCCGATCTGCGCGTCGGTGAGCCGGATGCCCCGCTCCACCCGGCAGCGCGGCAGATGGAGGTCGCCCGCGGTGTGCAGCCGCGCCGCCTCCAGGCGCGGAATCGCGCACTCCACCATCCGCAGCGTCCCGAAGTGCGCCTCGGGCAGCACGATCTCGCTGTCGAAACGGCAGCGGTTCAGCTCCACGTACGGACCTATCGTCCCGCCCGCGAGGTTCAGCGCCCCCGTGATCCGCACCCCCCGCAGCTTGAGCGCCGCGACCCGCCCCGACCGGGCCGCCGGGCCGTCGAGCAGCAGCAGAGCCACCACCTCGGCGCGCACACTGCGCTCGTCCCCCCAGGGATGCGATCCGAACGGATCGTCCCGTACCGCGTCGCCGTCGCTCATGTCGCATGTCCCGCCCACCCGGAACGCCCACCACATGGACCGCTCCGGGCCCGTGAGACCGTCCGGCATACCGTCCTCGTGCGGCTCAGTCACTGCCGCCCCCTCGCTTTCCACGAACCCGTTTCCCTGGATTCGTACAGCCGTTCTTCCCGCTGAGTGACGGACTGAACGCTAACGGTCAGCTGTGGCGACAAGACGCCAGTGTGGCTCGTATCAGCCAGTGATACGGGCGACCGGCGCCTGTGGGGCGTCTGAGAGAATTGACCCGTGATCTCTCGAATCGATCTGCGCGGCGACGCCCTCCCCGAGGGTGGCGCCCTGCGCGACCTGCTGCCCCGTGCCGAGTTCGACGTGGAAGCCGCCCTGGAGAAGGTGCGGCCGATCTGCGAGGACGTACGGCATCATGGCGCGGCCGCGGTGATCGACTACGGGGAGAAGTTCGACGGCGTACGCGTCACCGACCTGCGGGTCCCCGCGGAGACGATCGCCCGCGCCCTCGACGAGCTCGACCCGGCGGTCCGGGCGGCCCTGGAGGAGTCCATCCGCCGGGCCAGGATCGTCCACCGCGAGCAGCGCCGCACCACCCACACCACGCAGGTCGTGCCCGGCGGCACGGTCACCGAGAAGTGGGTCCCGGTCGAGCGCGTGGGCCTCTACGTCCCCGGCGGCCGCTCCGTGTACCCCTCGTCCGTCGTCATGAACGTCGTCCCCGCCCAGGAGGCCGGCGTCGAGGGCGTCGCCATCGCGTCGCCGCCGCAGAAGGAGTTCGGGGGCCTGCCGCACCCGACGATCCTCGCCGCGTGCGCGCTGCTCGGCGTCGACGAGGTGTACGCCGCGGGCGGCGCCCAGGCCATCGCCATGTTCGCCTACGGCACCGAGGCCACCGAGGACGCGCCCGGCTGCGCCCCCGTCAACCTCGTCACCGGCCCCGGCAACATCTACGTCGCCGCCGCCAAGCGCCTCCTCAAGGGCCGGATCGGCATCGACGCCGAGGCCGGGCCGACCGAGATCGCGATCCTCGCGGACTCCACCGCCGACCCGGTGCACGTCGCCGCCGACCTGATCAGCCAGGCCGAGCACGACCCGATGGCCGCCGCCGTCCTCGTCACCGACTCCGAGGAGCTCGCCGCCGCCACCGAGGCCGAGCTCGAGACCCAGGTCGCCGCCTCCAAGCACATCGACGACCGGATCGTGCCGGCTCTGGCCGGAAAGCAGTCGGCGATCGTCCTCGTCCGCGACCTGGAGGACGGCCTCAAGGTCGTCGACGCGTACGGCGCCGAGCACCTGGAGATCCAGACCGCCGACGCCGCCGCGCGCGCCGACCGCGTCCGCAACGCCGGCGCGATCTTCGTCGGGCCCTGGGCCCCCGTCTCCCTCGGCGACTACTGCGCCGGCTCCAACCACGTGCTGCCCACCGGCGGCTGCGCCTGCCACTCCTCGGGCCTGTCCGTGCAGTCCTTCCTGCGCGGCATCCACGTCGTGGACTACACCCGCGACGCGCTCGCCGAGGTCACCCACCACGTGGTGACCCTCGCCGAGGCCGAGGACCTGCCCGCGCACGGCGCCGCGCTCAAGGCCCGGTTCGGCTGGAAGGTTCCGACGGAATGACGGACATCCGCAACCCCTCCGTGTCCCCCTGGGACGAACTCCCCATCCGCGACGAGCTGCGCGGCAAGTCCCCGTACGGCGCGCCCCAGCTCGACGTCCCCGTCCAGCTGAACACCAACGAGAACCCCTACCCGCTGCCCGAGCCCCTCGTGGCCCGGATCGCCGAGCGGGTCGCCGAGGCCGCCCGCGGCCTCAACCGCTACCCCGACCGGGACGCCGTCGAGCTGCGCACCGAGCTCGCCCGCTACCTCACCCGTACCGGAAAGCACCCGGTCTCCGTCGAGAACGTATGGGCCGCCAACGGCTCCAACGAGGTCCTCCAGCAGCTGCTGCAGACCTTCGGCGGCCCCGGCCGTACGGCCATCGGCTTCGAACCCTCGTACTCGATGCACGCGCTCATCGCCCGCGGCACCGGCACCGGCTGGATCTCCGGACCGCGCGGCGACGACTTCACCATCGACGTCGAGGCGGCCGAGAAGGCGATCGCCGAACACCGGCCGGACGTCGTCTTCATCACCTCGCCCAACAACCCCACGGGCACGGCGGTCGAGGCCGGGACCGTCCTCGCGCTGTACGAAGCCGCCCAGGCCGCCAAGCCCTCGCTCGTCGTGGTCGACGAGGCGTATGTGGAATTCAGCCACCGCGACTCGCTGCTGCCGCTGATCGAGGGCCGGCCGAACCTGGTCGTCTCCCGCACCATGTCCAAGGCCTTCGGCGCCGCCGGACTGCGCCTGGGCTATCTCGCCGCCCACCCCGCCGTGGTCGACGCCGTACAGCTCGTACGCCTGCCGTACCACCTGTCCGCCGTCACCCAGGCCACCGCCCTGGCCGCCCTGGAGCACACCGACACGCTCCTCGGCTACGTCGAGCAGCTCAAGACCGAGCGCGACCGCCTGGTCGCCGAACTGCGGGCCATCGGCTTCGACGTCACCGAGTCCGACGCCAACTTCGTCCAGTTCGGCCGCTTCGACGGAGCCGAAGGCTCCCACGCGGCCTGGCAGAAGATCCTCGACCGGGGCGTCCTGGTCCGGGACAACGGCGTACCGGGCTGGCTGCGGGTCACCGCCGGCACCCCCGAAGAGAACGACGCGTTCCTCGATGCGGTTCGCGCACTGAAGAAGGAGCAGAGCTCATGAGCCGCGTAGGACGGGTCGAGCGCACCACCAAGGAGACCTCCGTCGTCGTCGAGATCGACCTCGACGGCACCGGCAAGGTCGACGTCGCCACCGGCGTCGGCTTCTACGACCACATGCTCGACCAGCTCGGCCGCCACGGTCTGTTCGACCTCACGGTCAAGACCGACGGCGACCTGCACATCGACTCGCACCACACCATCGAGGACACCGCCCTCGCGCTGGGCGCCGCCTTCAAGCAGGCCCTCGGCGACAAGGTCGGCATCTACCGCTTCGGCAACTGCACCGTCCCCCTGGACGAGTCGCTGGCCCAGGTGACCGTCGACCTCTCCGGCCGCCCCTACCTCGTGCACACCGAGCCCGAGAACATGGCGCCGATGATCGGCTCCTACGACACGACGATGACCCGGCACATCTTCGAGTCCTTCGTCGCACAGGCCCAGATCGCGCTGCACATCCACGTGCCGTACGGCCGCAACGCCCACCACATCGTGGAGTGCCAGTTCAAGGCGCTGGCCCGGGCCCTGCGCTACGCCTCCGAGCGCGACCCGCGCGCGGCCGGCATCCTGCCCTCCACGAAGGGCGCGCTCTAATCACATGACCGGCCTCTCCACCATCCTCATCGTCGTCGGGCTCTTCCTCGCCGGCGGTGTGTACTCCTTCGTCAAGCAGAAGATGCCCAAGGGCCTCATCGTGCTGGTGACCATCGCGTCCGTGATGTGCCTGGTCGCCGGGGTCCTTCGGATTCAGGGAATCTGGGAATGAGCGGCATGAGCACTGCGAGCACCTCCAAGAAGGTCGTCGTCTTCGACTACGGCTTCGGCAACGTCCGCTCCGCGGAGCGGGCCCTCGCCCGGGTCGGCGCCGACGTCGAGATCACCCGCGACTACGACAAGGCGATGAACGCCGACGGACTCCTCGTCCCCGGCGTCGGAGCCTTCTCCGCCTGCATGAAGGGCCTCAAGGAGGCCCGCGGCGAGTGGATCGTCGACCGCCGGCTCTCCGGCGGCCGCCCCGTCATGGGCATCTGCGTCGGCATGCAGATCCTCTTCGCCCGGGGCATCGAGCACGGCGTGGAGACCGAGGGACTCGACGAGTGGCCCGGCACGGTCGAGCCGCTGAAGGCCCCCGTCGTCCCCCACATGGGCTGGAACACCGTCGACGCCCCCGAGGACAGCCGGCTGTTCGCGGGCCTCGACGCCGACGCCCGGTTCTACTTCGTGCACTCCTACGCGGTACGCGAGTGGAACCTGGAGATCGGCAACCCCAACATCCGCGCACCCAAGGTCACCTGGGCCACCCACGGCGAACCCTTCGTCGCGGCCGTCGAGAACGGCGCCCTGTGGGCCACCCAGTTCCACCCCGAGAAGTCCGGCGACGCCGGCGCCCAGCTCCTCACCAATTGGATCGAGACCCTCTGATCATGGCTCAGAAGCTTGAACTCCTCCCCGCCGTCGACGTCCGCGACGGCCAGGCCGTCCGCCTCGTGCACGGCGAGTCCGGTACGGAGACCTCCTACGGCTCCCCGCTGGAGGCGGCCCTCGCCTG
This sequence comes from Streptomyces sp. NPDC003027, assembly GCF_053591435.1. NCBI lineage: Bacteria > Bacillati > Actinomycetota > Actinomycetes > Kitasatosporales > Streptomycetaceae > Streptomyces > Streptomyces sp. NPDC003027. Next base: position 3,286 of record NZ_JBSFTU010000076.1, on the reverse strand, counting down.
GCAGCGCTCCGGCGCCGAGTGGCTGCACCTGGTCGACCTCGACGCCGCCTTCGGCACCGGCGACAACCGCGAGCTGATCGCCGAGGTCGCCCGCGCCATGGACATCAAGGTCGAGCTGTCGGGCGGCATCCGCGACGACGCCTCGCTCGCCGCCGCCCTGGCCACCGGCTGCACCCGCGTCAACCTGGGCACCGCCGCCCTGGAGACCCCCGAGTGGGTCGCCAAGGTCATCGCCGAGCACGGCGACAAGATCGCCGTCGGCCTCGACGTGCGCGGCACCACCCTGCGGGGCCGCGGCTGGACCCGCGACGGCGGCGACCTCTACGAGACGCTGGCCCGCCTCGACTCCGAGGGCTGCGCCCGCTACGTCGTCACCGACATCGCCAAGGACGGCACGCTCCAGGGCCCCAACCTGGAGCTGCTGCGCAACGTGTGCGCCGCCACCGACAAGCCGGTCGTCGCCTCCGGGGGAGTCTCCTCCCTGGACGACCTGCGCGCCCTGTCCGCGCTCGTCCCCGAGGGCGTGGAGGGCGCGATCGTCGGCAAGGCGCTGTACGCCAAGGCGTTCACCCTCGAGGAGGCGCTGGAGGCGGTGGCGTCGTGACCTCCGAGGTCCGCAAGGTGGTGACCGGCGCTCCCTGGGAGGAGCAGTTCGGCTACTCCCGCGCGGTGGAGCTGCCGAACGGCCTGGTCCTGGTCTCCGGCTGCACCTCCATCGTCGACGGCCAGATCGCCGGCGGAGGCCCCTACGAGCAGACCGTCAACGCCTTCAACGTCGCCTTCGAGGCGCTGAAGCGGCTCGGTCTGGGCGCGCAGGACGTCGTACGGACCCGGATGTACCTCACGCACGCCCGGGACGTGGACGATGTCGGCCGCGCGCACAAGGAACTGTTCGACGCGGTCCGTCCGGCCGCGTCCATGATCATTGTCTCCGGCTTCGTCGACCCGAGCCTGGTCGTCGAGGTCGAGGTCGAGGCATACCGAGGGGGTGAGACGGCATGAGCCTCGCCGTACGAGTGATTCCCTGCCTGGACGTGGACAACGGCCGGGTCGTCAAGGGTGTCAACTTCCAGAACCTGCGCGACGCGGGCGACCCCGTCGAGATGGCCAAGCTGTACGACGCCGAAGGCGCCGACGAGCTGACCTTCCTCGACATCACCGCCTCCTCGGGCGACCGGGAGACGACCTATGACGTGGTGCGCCGCACCGCCGAGCAGGTCTTCATCCCGCTCACGGTGGGCGGTGGCGTCCGGTCGGCGGGCGACGTCGACAAGCTGCTGCGGGCCGGCGCCGACAAGGTCGGCGTGAACACCGCGGCCATCGCCCGGCCCGAGCTGATCCAGGAGATCGCGGAGCGCTTCGGCCGCCAGGTCCTCGTCCTCTCGGTCGACGCCCGGCGCACCGCGTCCGGCTCGTTCGAGGTCACCACGCACGGCGGCCGCAAGGGCACCGGCATCGACGCCGTCGAGTGGGCCCACCGGGCCGCCGAGCTGGGTGCGGGCGAGATCCTGCTCAACTCGATGGACGCCGACGGCACCAAGGACGGCTACGACACCGAGATGATCGCCGCCGTGCGCAAGCACGTGACCGTGCCGGTGATCGCGAGCGGTGGCGCGGGCAAGCTCTCCGACTTCCCGCCGGCCATCGCGGCGGGTGCGGACGCGGTGCTCGCGGCCTCCGTCTTCCACTTCGGCGATCTGCGGATCTCGCAGGTCAAGGACGCGCTACGGGAGGCCGGCGAGCTGGTTCGCTGAGCCGCCGGGAGAAGGGGCCCCCACGCGGGGGCCCTTTCTCGCGGTCTTCGGACGAACGCGCAGTCCGCCCCTCTCCGAGAAAGCGACCCAGCCGTGCAGGTCAGCGAGACGTCCGGCACCGTCCCTCGCACCGCGGTGGAGCGGCCCGCCTACCGCGATCCGAACGTCCTGCGCTGGCTCGCCGCCTACGGCGCGTCCACCATCGGCGACAGCGTCTACTTCCTGGCCCTCTCCTGGGCCGCCGTACGCGGCGGAAGCCCCGCGCAGGCCGGACTCGTCCTCGCCGTCAGCGCCGTGCCGCGCGCCCTGCTCATGCTCGGTGGGGGAGTGATCGCCGACCGTTTCGGCCCGCACCGGGTCGTCGTCGTCTCCGACGCGGTCCGTGCCCTGATCGTCCTGGGGGTGGCGGCCCTGCTGTTCACCACCGCTCCCGGCCTGTGGCCGCTCGCGGCCGTCGCCGTCGTCTTCGGCATCGTGGACGCCATGTTCATGCCCGCCGTGGGCGCCCTGCCGCCCCGGATCGCCCCGCCCGGCCAGCTCACCCGCATCCAGGGCATGCGCGGCCTCGCGCACCGGTCCTCGCTCGTCCTCGGCGCCCCGCTCGGCGGCCTCGCGGTCGCCCTCGGCGGGCCGGCCGCCGCGTTCGGCGCGGCCGGGCTGCTCTTCGCGGTCTCGCTGCCGCTGCTCCTGACCCTGCGCGTCGCCCCGCTGCCCACCGACGGCGAACGGACCGAGGGCACCCCGTGGCGGGATCTCGCCGACGGGCTCCGCTACATCCGCCGCCACCGGGTCCTCGGCCCGCTGATGATCGTCATCGCCCTGAGCGACCTCGGCTTCGTCGGCCCTCTCAACGTCGGCCTCGCCCTGCTCGCCGACGCGCGCGGCTGGGGCGCCGCCGGCATCGGCTGGGTCCTCGCAGGCTTCGGCGTGGGCGCCGGAGCGGCCTCGCTGCTGCTGACCGTACGGGGCCGCGTTCCGCGCGCCGGGGCCGTCATGGCCTGGACGATCACGCTCGCCGCGGGCTCCATCGCCGCCCTCGCGTACGTACCGCACCTCCCCGTGGCGGTGGCCGTCTCCCTCGCGATCGGGCTCCTCGCCGGGCTCAGCGGCTCCCTGTGCGGGGCGCTCACCCAGACGGCCTGCGACCCCGCCTACCTGGGCCGGGTCACCTCCGTCTCGCACTTCTTCAGCCTCGGCGTGGCCCCGCTGACCTTCCCTCTCACCGGCGCGGCGGTCGGCTTGTGGGGGCCCGGCCCGGTCTTCGCGGCCAGCGCCGCGCTCTGCGCGGCGGGCGGCGTGTACGGCCTGCTCACCCCGGCCCTGCGCCGCGCGGAACTGCCCCACGCGGGTGCGCGGACACCCTGACCGGACCGCGGGCGGGGCGAGCGTGCGGCCGGCGGCGTGGGGAGGCCTGCGCCCAGGCCCCCCGGCACGCCCCCTAGGGCCTCTCGTTTGGATCATGCCGGGCTCGCGTGCCCTGGCACCGCGCCTCGCCGCGTTGTCGTCGGTCGCCAACGCTCCGCGTTGACTCC
>NZ_JBSFTU010000075.1:0-19450 GCF_053591435.1 Streptomyces sp. NPDC003027 | reverse complement strand
AGCACCCCAGACCCTTCGTCTGGACGAAGACAGCCGACGAGATCCTCGACAAAGTCGCCGCCTACTGCCGACGAATCTCCGACTCAGGTCACTAGGAGCTCTCTTACGGATCACTGTCAGAGAAATCGCAGGACCTGCTGATGGCGGCGACAGTGTTGCCTGCGACGATGCGCCTGTGAGCTACGACCTTGCTGTGTGGGACGGCGACCGTCCATTCGACAACCGTGCTGCGAGCTCGACGTATGACGAGCTCTACGAGCGTTACCTGGAGTCGGACGATGTCGCCGTGCCTCCGGCGCCGCGCATCGTGGCCTATGTGGAAGCCCTCGTTGCGCGATACCCGGACGACGTCGACCACGGTGTCGTGTGGGCGTCGCCCCCGGTGATCGACGAGGCATCGGGCCCGATCGTGTACCTGCTCATGTCCTACGGCCAAGCCGAGGAAGTATCCGAGTTCGCCGCTGCACTGGCCCGCGAGCACGGCCTTGTCTGCTTCGATCCACAGGGAGAGTGCCTTCGATCGTGAGCTGCCTGTTCTTCAGCGGGCGGACCACAGGAAGATGCCCGCGATGAGGAGACCGGCACGGTCCCCGCGTGTGCCGGGAGCAGATCGCCGACCTGCTCGACATCGTCGCCCTGTCGGGGACATCCCCCCCCGCGGGTGCGGGGAGCAGCGGCAGTGACACAGGTCGTCGTGGTAGTGGTCGGGACCATCCCCGCGTGTGCGGGGAGCAGAGGAGGAGTCATGCCTCGTGCCGCTTCGATCTGGGACCATCCCCGCGTGTGCGGGGAGCAGTCTTCGTGACCTGCAGGTTCACTGCTGGCCGGGCTGCTTCTGAACCACTTTCACAGAACTCGGCATACCGGACAAGTCCTTCCCCTACGCCACTCTGGCCCCAACCTAGGTGCAACCAGGTTGAGCTCGCATTGAGGTGAGCAAAGCGGCGTGGCGACGACCCCCACCAGGCGCGGGGAGCAGCGGCCGCGTTCCCGCGCCGCCGGTCGGTACGCGGGACCATCCCCGCGCGTGCGGGAAGCAGTTGCGCCGGAACATGCCCGGCACGTTCTTCGGGGGACCATCCCCGCGCGTGCGGGGAGCAGGTCGTTCCGGTCCGCCACCGCCACCGCTACCGGCGCCTGGGACCATCCCCGCCGGTGCGGGGAGCAGTTCGGGTCCCCGATGTAACCCGAACCACTTGGGACCATCCCGACGGTGCGGGGAGCAGCCGGCCGCCGAGTTGGTCATCCGGCCGCCGGTGGGACCATCCCCGCGCGTGCGGGGAGCACTGTGTTCATCAGACACGCCGCCCGGATGGTGGCAGATGCCGGTCGGCGTCCAGCACCCGGCGGTGATCTACGAGGTGCGCCAAGATCTCAGGCGATCGGCGATGTCGTAGGAGTCCAGGCGTAGGGCCCGGATGTCGTTGATCAGGTCGCGCCACGGCTCGTACGTGGTGTCCACGCGGTGGCCGGAGGCTTCCAGGTACGCGATGGCGACGCCATAGCCGTAGAGCTCGTTCCGGGCGGGCAGCGGGCGCAGGAGTACGCACTCCTCCAGAAGCACCGCGGCTCGCCAGAAGGCGTCCGGGTCGGCCTGGTCGAGGTGCGGGGTGTTCACCCGGTGGCGGGCAGCCATGCCGGCCAGCACCGAGAGATCGTTGACGGTGAGGTCACTGCGGAGGATCTCCTCCTGGCGGTCCAGGAGCCATCGGTGATCGACGAGCAGTTCCACAGGCTCAGGCCACCCGCGTCTCACGCTTGGCCGGCGGAAGCCCCCCGAAGTCGGCGTCGAACCGTTCCATGATCCCGGGCGCGCCGATGGCACGGCGGAAGGCGGCCGTCGCGGTGTCGAGAGCGCGGTCGTTCTCTTCCCGCTTGGCGAGGTCGGCGAGGTAGTGCTTCAACGGTCGCTCGCCAGCGAGAGCCCGGAGACGGTCCGCTGTTTCCTTGTCGATCTTGACAGTGGTGTCGTCCATAAATCGAGTATGCCCGCAGGTATGCCGTGCGGTATACCCTTCGCCCCGGCTCGTCGGAGATGACTCCCCTCTCCCGCGGTCGGTCCGCCTCAGCACCTATGGCGCCGCCGGGTGCGAACCGACCTGCTACCCGCAGTTGTCCGGCCGGAGCGAGTACACCTTCGCCCGCGTGAGCGTCGTGCGCCTGAGCACGTGAGCCCGGATGAGCCGGACCGTGGGCGGGATCGGCAGAGTGACTGGGGTGCGGCTCCACCGAAGCCATAGCGCCAGGTGGCCAAGCTCGGCGGCTTGGACGAGCTTTTCGAGGGACCACTCCTTCGTACCCCGATCCACCTCGATGCTGATCAGCCGTCCCTTACCCGAACGGTGCCGCAGTTGCAGGTCGAGGCGCCCGGTCCGGTTCTGCCGAGTGGCGGTGGGCAGCTCTACCTCCCGGTGGACTTCATATCCCTGGTCGGTCGCCCAGTCAGCCACCGAGTCGGTGAAGAAGGCAGTCACCTTGGAGGCAGACAGGTCACTGAACTGCTGTCGATTGAGCCAGCCCCGCAGGGAGCGGGCGGCGGCGTCGAGCCCGGCTTCCGTCATGAGCGCCAGTCTGCCCTGTGGGCCTGACAGAGATCGTCGCACCATCGGCTGTTCCTCACCCTGGCCGGCGGACGGGTACACGAGGTGCCTCCCGTTCTCGTGAACATCAACCACGGCCCGGACGGGGCGCCTCCCGGAGTGGTGAACATCTGCTGCCAGAAGTGAACAAAACCACCGTGTCGGTGGACTCCACCGTCTGGCGAGCCCACCAGCACGCTGCCGGAGCCAGGAAAAAGGGGCTCCAGACCAGGCCGAACCCGAAGACCACGCGCTGGGACGCTCCCGAGGCGGACTGAGCACGAAAGGCCACCTTGCCAGCGACAGCCATGCGCGGCCGCTGGCCGTCCGCGTCACCGCGGGTCAGGCAGGTGACGCACCGGCCTTTGAGGCCGTCATGGCCGACATTCGCGTTCCGCGACGTGGGCCTGGAAGACCGAGGAGCCGACCGGATGCCGTCCTGGCCGACTGCCCGTATTCATCCCGCGCGATCAGGAACCACCTTCGCCGACGCGGAATACGTGCCGTCATCCCTCAGCCCGCCGACCAGGTCGGTCACCGCCTTCGTCGCGGCAGGGCCGGCGGCCGACCGCCCGCTTTCGACGCCGAGACGTACAAGCAGCGCAACGCGGTCGAGCGATGCATCAACCGCCTCAAGCAAGTGCGCGGCCTGGCCATGCGAACCGACAAGCTCGCGATCGCCTACGAGGGCGCACTCCACCTCGCAGCCATCTTGATCTGGACGCGAGCATAGGTGCGGGTCAGCGGGAGCTGTGCGCTGCCTGGAGCGTCTCCCATTCCAAGACGGGGAACTCATACCCCCAGCGCTTCAGGTACCCGTCTGTCCCGTGTTCGGAGAGAAGCTCCTCAATCATGGCCATGAAAGCCCCGACAAATGCCTCTGTTGGTAGCCGACCTGCCCAGACCAGTTTCGCGTCCGACCACCAGGACGACGGCTCGTTCAAGTCCGCGAACTCCACGATCTGAACGAAGACCTCCCTCTCTGCCTGGTTGAAGAAGACTCTCGTCCCGCTTGGCTCGTCGAAGAACGTCACGAAGGTCGCACTGCACCCACGGAGTGGATCCCGGACACCGTTCATGAACGCGGCCAGGACCTCGGGTCCTACATAGGAGGCGTGCACCTTCTGTTCCGCAGCGTTCACTGACCATGACCAGGTGGCCCACCCAGACCCGCCGAGCTTCCATTGCATGCTCTGGCCGTGCGCCAAAGAAACGTCGAATGGACTGTGAACCATGCCTTCCCCCTGCGCCATGCGGTGCTGGCCCTAGAAATCGCCGAACCAACCAGGACTCGATCACGAGCATGACGATGCCACAGACGGATCTGAGAGACAGGCTCTAGACGAGTCGGCCGTGGGTCACCAACCCGGCCGCGTTGCAGGGCCCTCCCGGAAGCCAACTGAGTTCAAACCGTTCCTACCGGCGCCAGACGAAGCCATCACAGGGGGCCAAATAATACCGTTCTAGACAAGCGGGCCAGGAGACGGTGGAGAAGTCGAAGAGTTCGGGACCATCCCCGCGGGTCCAGGGAGCAATTCCAGGGCTTGTCGGACGGCGATCCGGCGTGCGGACCATCCCCGCGCGTGCGGAGAGCAAGACCGCTACGTCGAGACATGGGCCCGGCGCCTGGGATCACCCCCGCGGATGGGGGGAGCAGCCGAACGTCGAGATCGGCGACATCGTGTTCGAGGGACCATCCCCGCGGATGCGGGGAGCAGCGCACCGGCCTGGCCGACTCCGCCGACGAGGCGGGACCATCCCCGCGGATGCAGGGAGCAGTGCCGGGAAGTCCAGGACGGCCTGAAGGCGTTGGGACCATCCCCGCGCGGGTGCGGGCAGCAGGACCCCGACGGCCCGGTCCGCTCGGCCGCGACGGGACCTCGCCCGCGGGTGCGGGGAGCAGGGCCCGCACCCGGGCACCCCGGTCACGGTCACGGGACCATCCCCGCGGGTGCGGGGAGCAGGACCCCGACGGCCCGGTCCGCTCGGCCGCGACGGGACCATCCCCGCGGATGTGGGGAGCAGCCACCGGCTTGCTCGCTGCGGAGCCCACCCGGGGGACCATCCCTGCGGATGCGGGGAGCAGATGCCCTACGTGTACAGGTGCCGGATGATGAAGGGACCATCCCCGCGGATGCGGGGAGCAGGGCGGCGTGGACGGCTTCCTCGGCCCGGGACAGGGACCATCCCCGCGGATGCCGGGAGCAGTCACGCTCAACCAGGACGGGCGCACCGAACAGGGGACCATCCCCGCGGATGCGGGGAGCAGTCTTCGTGGCCTGCGGGTTCACTCCAGGCCGGGCTGCTTCTGAACCACTTTCACAGAACTCGGCATATCGGACGAGCCCCTTCTCCTACGCCACTCTGGCCCCAACCTCGAGCAGTCCGACGTCACGCCGGAGCGGCCCCGGATCGAGGGACCATCCCGCGGATGCGAGGAGCAGTTCGCTGGCCTCGCTGGTTCTTCGGGATCGAGGGACCATCCCCCGCGGATGCGGGGAGCAGACTGCGTACACCGTGTCGTACGAAATCGCGCCGGGGACATCCCTGCGTGTGCGGGGAGCGGTTCGTGTGGTCCGGGTCGGTGAGGCCGTAGTAGGGGACATCCCCGCGGGTGCAGGGAGCAGGTCGGCTTCGGTCTCGCCACCCCCGCGGGCACGGGGACATCCCCGCGTGTGCGGGGAGCAGACGTCCGCGCGGGTCAATTCGTTGACGGGGACATCCCCGCGGGCGCCGGGAGACCCTTCATCAGGCCGGTCGACCGTGGGTCGGGGACTTCCCCGCGGGTGCGGGGAGCAGGACGGCTATGACCTGTACCTGAGCAACAAGTGGGGGACATCCCCGGGGGTGCGGGGAGCAGTCGTAGCCCTGCGACAGGATCGCGGGGCGATAGGGGACATTCCCGCGGGCGCGAGGAGCACGACGCCTCGCACGCACTGACGACCATCGTCCAGGGGACATCCCCCTCGGGTGCCGGGAGCAGACGGAGAGCCAGGTACGGAAGGACCTGGTGCAGGGGACATCCCCGCGGTACGGGGAGAAGCCAGCAAGGCTCGAGACGGCGTCGCCGCGCCGAGGGACATCCCCGCGGGCGAGGGGAGCAGGCCTCGCACATCTCGGGTGTCAGCGGGTGTCCGGGACCATCCCCGCGGCTGCGGGGAGCAGGCGGGCAGCCGGGCCAGGTTGTTCAGGCTGCAGGGAACACCCGCGCGGCTGCGGGGAGCGCTTGGCCTGCCCCTGAAGTGCGTGGGCGGGCGGCACGTTATCCCCACTGATGTGGGGCTGAAGGTCAGAATGTATGAACTCTTGACCTATTTCCCGGACGGCGGGAGGTGAGACACGATAGCGGCAGGAGCGTGCGGGCGTACTGGCCCGATTTCTTGTTCACCTGGACAGCCCTGTGATGTGGTCGTGGACGAGGCCGATCGGCCCGCTGATGCAGGTGCCGCTGACAGGGGCAAATAGGGCGACGTTTGCGTCTTTCAACGCGGGAGCGGGGTGTGTCGGCCAAGTTTCCGGCTGGGGCAGCGCATTCCGCCCGGTGAACCAGTGCGCGGGGATGGCCGCGGTGTTCAGCAGGAGGTCCTTCTGCTGCTGACGACGGGCCGGGGTATCGGGGTCGCGGCGGGCGAGGTCGGCACGGTCCCGTCCGGCCGGGTCGTAGGTGAGCGTGCCATCGGACTGTTGGTACAAGGCGATGGCTTCAATGGATGGATCGCCGAGTCGGGACACTGCCTTGATGCCGGTCAGGCCGCGGTTGTCTCCGTCGCCGTGGCTGCGTCCTGAAGCGAGACTGGCGACCCCCGTGAGGCGGCCGTGGCGGGTGAAGGGCTTGAACGCGCGAACGGTGTACTCGGCTTCTTCGCCGGCGAGACGATGCTGCCATTCCGCCCAGGTCCGATCGAAGAGTTCCCCAAGAGCGCCAGCTGCGTGCTGGCGGGGACCGTAGACGGACTCGATCAGAGGGGTGGTGTGCTTCGGGGTGGTGATTCGGATTGTGCCGTCCAGGCGGGTCCGCTGGTTCAGGGCGTGCCACGTCGCGGCCATGGCGTAGGGGGCGTACACGTAGCCGTCGAGGTTCCCCGAGGGTCGGCCTTGTTCTGGGGCAGGTGGCTCGACGAGAGGAAGGCCGGCAGGGCCGGGCTGGATGAGGACCGTCATGCGAGGCTTGTGCGCCCAGACAGGCCGAAACGGGTCGTTCACGGCGTGCCGGTGGACGCGGCCGCGGCGTTGGATGAGGAGGTCGATCGGTGCGAGGTCGGTGTAGATGTGGTCGAAATCGATGTCGAGGGACTGCTCGACGACCTGCGTGGCGATGACGAGGAGCCGGCGGGGCCGGTCGGGGTTGGGATGGTCGCGTTCTTGGCCAGGGCCGAGGAGACGTTTGAGGCGTTCCTCGAGGGGGAGCCGGAACCGTGGCAGGGTGCGGCCGTGGAGGAGGATGATCTCTTCCGGTCGCCAGCCGTTGGCGGCCGCCCGGTCTATGGCGGCGGCATACAGGTCTGTGGCGGTGGCCACGCGGTTGCGCAGGACGACGGTGATACCTGCGCCGCGTGCCTCGCTCATGATGTGGTCGGCGAGTGCCGCCCCGCCGGGGTCGGGCTGGAAGTCGATGCTCGTGCGGAGCTTCGGGGGCTTGTTCTTGGGCTTGGTGCGGGTGATGATGCCGTGCCCGTTCACGATAGTGATGGGGCCGGACTGTCCGGTGTCTTCCGAGCTGACGCGGTGCCCTGTACACCACGCTTCGATGAGCGCGCTGCGAGCGGTGGCGGGCAGCGTGGCGGACAACACGACGACGGACGAGCCGGCATCGGCGAGCCACTGCAGGACGGCCGCGAGCAGGCCTTGTTGGTACAGCTCGTAGGCGTGTGCCTCGTCGATGATGACCGTCTTGGCGGCAAGGCCCAATAGGCGCAGCATCCAGTGGCGGCTGGGCTGGGTGGCAAGGACCACTTGGTCGATGGTGCCGACTGCGAACGGGGCGATCAGGCCGAGGCAGCGCCGCAGGTACCACGGGCTGAGGACGGCGCGTGCTTCCTTCGCGCCGGCGTCGGGCAGGGTGGCGGCGATGAAGTCTTCAAGCCCGTCGAACGCGTCCTGTCCGGGTGCCCGCCCGGCGTCGAGGAGGTCGTGGACGAAGTCTGTGGCCTCAGCGGTGCCGTGGACGACGGCAAGGTTCGCAGGCCCCTGGTGGCCAAGGGCACGGGTGATGAACGCGGCGAATTCGCGGGCGGTCTGGTTGGTGGCAGCCCGAGTCGGCATCGCCATGTAGACGCCCTGGTAGCCGCAGGTGACAGCAAGGTGGTGTGCACACCACAGAGCCAGGCGCGTCTTGCCTGAGCCGGTGTCGGATTCGACGATGATGAGAGCCGAGCCGTCGGCGGGCATGGCCGCGATGGCGGCGACCTGGAAGCTGCGGGGCCTGGTGCCCGGGTATAGGTCGGACCAACCGGCGGGCTTGGGCTGCCAGGCGTCGAGACCCAGCCGGTCGGCGGCGTCACGGGCCTGCGCGCGGGAGGAGTGCCACCAGCTACGGAGGCTGGCGGTGTGGGTTCGGTAGGTGAAGTGGTTTTCGTCGCTGGCGATCCAGTCGGCGAGGATCACCAGGCCGGTAAACAGCGGCAGCGCGCTGGGGCGTTCGGGCTGGATGAGTGTCGGCAGGCGAGTGAGGTCGATGCCGATGAGGTCAGCGGCGTCCTGGGCGAGCTCGGTATAGACCGGTAGCCAGGCGTTGATGTCGGCGGCCATTGCAGCGCGCTCGATGGTGTCGGGGTCAGGGATGTGCCCGTGATGTCCGCCGAGGAGCGCAGCCGTTGTATGCAAGCCGTTGTGCCGGGCGTCTCCTCCGCCGCAGACGGGGCAAGTGCATCCGAGGATGCGGGGCAGATGGACGGCGGTGACGTGCTCGTGCCGTACGGCGGTTTCGTCGTCGAGCCGCTCGCCGAGGGGCAGCCCGGCGGCACGGGCCTGTTCCTCCCACAGCGTACGGGCTTGCCGCAGGTAAGCGCCGTCCCACGCGCCGGTGCCGAACTGGCGGAGGAAGCAGCCTGAGCCCTTGCCAAGGTCGTGCAGTCCGGCCAGCAGCATCACCACCCGGCGCGCGGTGCCGGAGTCCCCGCCACCGAATGCCTCGGTGAGCCTGGCGCGGATGGTGGCAGGCAGGTAGCGGTCCCACAGCTCCCCTGCGCATGCCGCGACGTCGAGCACGTGCGCGAGGAGCGGGTTCCACGCAGGCCCTTGCGCTCGACGGCTCGCACCCGACCGATCTGTCTTCGCCCAGATATACAAATGCCTCTTGTAGCAATTGAGTTGTTTGTCAGTCAGCATCCCGCTCCGTCCGATACTGTCCTGGCCGTCAGTCTCACACGAACAGAGTCCATGCCTTCTGTGCATGTACCCATCTCATGGAGAGGAGGCGGACAACGATGCGGTGGGAACCGCGCAACCAAGAGTGCATCCCGGCACTGACAATCGGCCCTGACCAGCAACGGACCAAGCTCAACCTGTCCGACACCTTCCGGCGCTGCGACCAGATCGCCGCCGTCTACGGCGACACCCCCGGCGAAACGGCCGCCCTGCTCGAATGGCTCCTTGGCCTGATCTACGCCGCCGACCAGTACCCCGAAACCCCGGACGAGTGGCGGACCTGGGTCGAAAGCCGCACCCCGCTCACCCATGTCGCCGACTGGATCGAGAACCATCCCGGCTGCTGGGACCTGTTCGACGCGGAACAGCCCCTCGGTCAGAACGCCGTCCTGTTGCCGCATCTCGATACATACGGTGTCGGTCCCGCCCAGCTCTTCATGGAGCGCGTCGGCGACTACAACCAATTTTTCGACCACCATCACCTGCACCACCCCGAGCCCGTCCCCGCCGACGCCGCATGGCGCGCCATGCTCGTCCAACACACCTTCGCCATCGGCATGCGCGGGAGGATCAAGGCAAGCGCCATGGGCCTGCCCGGAACGTTCACGAACCTGGGCACGAACCGGCTCGCGCAACGACTGCGCATCATCGCCCGCCCCGCCTGGGACGGCGCCACCCTCGGCGACCTCCTGCGGGTAAACACCGCACCGTGGCCGCACGAACCCGGACCTCTCAACCTGTCCTGGCAGCAGGACTTCCCCATGCGCCGCGACTTTTCCCAGCCAGGACCCCGCCAAGCCCGCACTCCGCAAGGGCCCGCCGACCTCCACACAATCCTTGGCCGCTCAATCGCCCTACGACCCGCCCGCCTACCGGACGGAAGTCCCGGCGTCGACAGGGTCCTGATCGGAGCAGGTGAAACCCTCACCCCACTCGCGGCCGAATACCTGCAAGATGCCGTCACCCACGACGGACCCGGTGGGAAGCGCCTGCTAGGCCCATCCCCCACCCGGGACCTGTGGCGGGAATCCGAAGCCCTGTACGCGGCCGTCGCCGAACGCGACAAGGGCACCGACCTGTACGGCCGCATCGCCATGCTGCACGGCCGCCGCATCCACCTGTGGACCGTGGGCCTGCTCTCCACCCAGGGCAAGCCGATCACCTGGGTATCCGACGAATTCCCCTACGTGCCCGGCCGCGAAACCCAGCTGAGAAGCGCCGCCGAACAAGGCTCGACCATCTGCGAGTACGCCGCCCGCGCCCTGTACCTCGCCGCGGCGAATGCCCGGGACATCGCCTACCCGAACCCCAAACCGGACGACAAGAAGACCCAGCTCGCCCGTTTCAACGGCGAGCCGGAGATGTGGGCCGGAGCCGCCGACCTGTTCCACATCCTGCTGGACCAGGTTGCCGCCAGCGGAAACACAGCGGAGGCCCTCGCCGAGTTCGGTCGCGCCACCCGCGCCCTGGCCATTGACAGCCTCAACGGCCGCCTCACCAGCCTCACCGGCGGAGGCAGCGGGCTGCAAGCCCGCGTCACCGCGCAAAACCGTCTGGAGAACCTCCTCAACCACACCAGTGCACCAGCCCAGCTGAAGGAAGCCGCCGCATGACCGAAACCGCCACCGTCCGATCGCCAGGCGCCCAGCTCACCGGATGGCTCACCGGACTCGTCCGCTCCCGCAACGTCGGCGCTCTCGCCGCGCTCCGCCGCCCCAACCCGGCACAACGCACCGAACCCCACTACAGGGCCGCCGCTTTCGCTCCCGCCCCCGACGAGGAGCCCTGCTACCAGCTCACCGCCTTCCTCTTCGCCCGCTACCACGCCGGCGCCATCACCCCAACCCTCGGGTTCGGCGACGTGGGGACCGCACTCCGCCGCATCGGCAGCGGTGCCACCCGCGGCCCCGAGGACCCCGGCGCCAAGCGGCTGCTGACCCTCATCACCGCCTCCCGCGAAATCCCCGCCCGGCACCTGCAGCACGCCATCGACCGGGCCCGCTCATGCAGCACCGCACCACCAGCCTGGGAACTCCTGCTCGCGGACCTCGCCCGCTGGAAACAGCGCGGCCGGCCCGTCGCCGACGCCTGGGGCAAGTCCTTCTTCACCCCCTCCTACACGAACAGGAATCCGAAGTGACCGCTCTCACCCACGCCACCGCCTCCGACCTGCTGACCGGCGACCAGTACCTCTCTCTCCACCTTCTCGAAACGTTCACCGCAGCCCTTCCCGTCCGCGACGAGAACGGCATGCCCAAGGCGTTCGTCTACGGCGGCGACCTCCGCACAATGATCACGTCCCAATCCCGGCGCCGCGCGGAACGCACCTACAGCCGCGAGCGCGCCAACGGCGGTCAAGGCCCCCTGGCCGGATACACCATGGGCATCCGCACCCGGGAGTGGGCCAAGCTCACCGCGGCAGCGCTGACCGAACGGCACGAATGGGACAAGCCGCAGGCACTGAACACCGCGAAAGCGCTCCTGGAGGGCATCGGCCTCAAGTTCGGCACCAAGCCCAACACCCGCAATCTGACGCAGGTACTCCTCTTCGCACCCGAGGACGCAGGCCAGGCCATCGCCGCCTACGTCCACAAGCACCAGGACGCGGTAGGCCCCTGGGCCAACGACTACAACAAGGCCAAAGACGCCGCAGCAACAGCCGACGCCGCGAAGAAGGCGAAGGCCGCCGCCGCCCGCAAGGCGAAGAAGGAAGGCACACCCGCACCCGAAGACAGCAACGAAGCCAGCGTCGACGACAGCGAGAGCCTGCCGCAGCTACCCAAGCAGATCCGTGAGGCCGTTCTGACAGCACTCGCCCCACGCGACGCCATCGACATCGCCCTGTACGGCCGCTTCCTCGCCGAGATCGCCGACTCTCCCAACGTAGACGGCGCAATCCAGACCGGACACGCCTTCACCGTCCACGCCGCCGAACACATCGACGACTTCTACGCCGCCGCCGACGACGCCAAACTCCACCGCAAGGAACACGCCCTCGACTTCCTCGACGCCGCCAACGACGCCGGCGCTGGCATGACCGGCTACCAGTCCCTCATCACCGGCACCTTCTATCGCCACGCCGTCCTCGACCGCTACAAGATTCGCATGAACCTGCTCGCCGCCGGCATGAAGCCCGACCAGGCCGAAACCGCCGCCGACGCCGCCGAACGCGAGTTCGTTGAGGCGTTCGCCAACGCCGTCCCCCACGCCAAGAAGAACACCACCGCCTCCACCGGCGTACTCCCCAAACTCGTCATGGCCTTCACCGGTGCCCGCCCCTTCAACTACGCCGGAGCCTTCGAAAGGCCGATCGACGAGACCACCGACGGCCCCGCCTCCCTCGCGGCCACCGAACGCCTCCTCAAGCAGCACACCCTCGTCCTGCGCAAGCGCACCGACATCTCTCCCGCCCGCATCCTCACCTACGACCTCGACGTCCAAGAGCTCATCGACAACCACATCACCGCTGGCACACTGCCCGGCACCGAGGCCGACAGCGCCGAGGAGCTGACCGGCCCATGACCGCCGTCCTCCTCATGCGCCTGGCCGGCCCCCTGCAGTCCTGGGGGGCCCTCGCCCGCTTCGACCGCCGCGACACCCTGCCCAGGCCCACGAAATCCGCAGTGATCGGCCTCATCGCCGCCGCCCTCGGACACGACCGCACCCACGACCTCGGCCCCCTCACCAACCTCCGGTTCGCCGCCCGCGCAGACCGGCCCGGAATCGCCGCCCGCGACTTCCACATCGTCGGCGGCGGAACCTACCCCCTCCGACCCCGGGACCTCATCACCGACCACAGGCGCGCCGCCAAAGCCGCCCCTCAACTCGACCAGGCCACCGGTCCGACCTTCGGTCACCTGCCCACCCACGCCATCACCAACTGGTACGGCGCACCCAAAGAGATCGCCCCCGACCCCGCCCTCGGCACCCTCATCGCAGGCAACACCACCCGTGACGCCATGATGACCACCCGCTGGTATCTCTCAGACGCCGCCTTCGTCACCGCCGTCGAGCACCCCGACCTAGCCCTCCTCGACAGCATCAGCCACGCCCTCGAACACCCCGCCCGGCTCCTATGGCTCGGCCGGAAGTCCTGTCCCCCCACCGGCACGATTTCCGGCGGCGTCCACCCCGGAAGCCTCGACACAGTCCTGAACGCCACCGCTCTCCTGCCCAACGCCACCACTGACCGGCCCTGGGCCTGGATCGAAACCAGCCCTGGCACCCCCGGCGCCGCACAGACCCGCGACCAGCCCGTCACTTTCCATCCCGAACACCGCACCCACGCCCCCAGGTGGGAAACCCGAACCCGGCTTACTCCTGAGCCGACCATCGAATGGGACATCATCCCGTGACTACAACCCGTCTGATCACTTGCCACAGCATCATCCAGCTCGACCTCCAGCACGCCTTCACAGCGCCCGCCCTCACGGACGCACAGCACATGCACCGCATCGTCATGGGCGGCTTCAAAGGCTGGGTGCCCGATGGCGCTCCGGACGCCCGAGCCCAAGTCGGCGTCCTGTCCACCTGGTCCGCCGACCTCAAGACCGACACCCTGCTCATCGTCGTCCAGTCCCGCGTCCGTCCCGACTGGACCGGCATCCCCCGCAGCGCGCTGCGCCACTCCGTAGACGTACGCAACGTCGACCAGTCCATCAACACCGGAGACCGGTTCACCTTCCGCACGATCGTCAACCCCGTGAGGGCACGCCCCGACACGAAAAATCCCGCCGGGCGATCAAAGCGAGTCCCACACGTCAGGCCAGACCACGTACGACGCTGGTTCGAAGAACGCCTCCACCCTGAAGGCACCACAGTCACCACAAACCGCGGTATCGAGCGCATCGGCGCCGACGCCGACCGCGACACTCTCGCCATCCGGATACTCCCGCCAGTCGAGTCCGATCACCACAAGGGGCTCAAGATCAACCGTGCCGAAATCCGCGGCACTCTTACCGTCACCAACCCGGCCACTTTCAACAAGACTCTGGCCACCGGACTCGGCCGTGCCCGCGCCTACTCCTGTGGCCTCATCCTCACCAGACCAACGACGAACTGACCCTGCCCATCGTTCGACTGATCCCTGCGTACACAGAATGAATCAGCTGACACACGAGGCAGTTGGGGCTAGTTCTGTTGCCCTCCGCAGGGATGAACCCTGAACTGGGCCCGTCGCCGTCGCTCAGTCGGTCTTGCTCCGCATCCGCGGCGATGGTCCGGCGACCGTGTCGACGGTCGCCACGACCATGGCTCGCGACCCGCGGGGATGGCTCCATCGCGTTGCCGGTCGCGGTCGTCGGCAGCGCCTGCTCCCCGCGCGAGCGGGGATGGTCCCTCCCCTTCCAGGGTGCCCAGGATCCGGTCCGGCTGCTCCCCGCACGGCCGAAGGACTCAAAGAGGTCTACTTCCAGGACGGCGGCCGCCGCGCCGGCTCCCTGGAGGAGGTCCACTTCACGGACATCCAGCACCTCGAGTTCGACCTGTAGCAGCGCGCACCCGGAACAGCCGAGAGCCCGGATGTGACTGAGCGCTTCAGTTGGCCAGTGAGCGTGCGGGTTGGCCGGTTGAGTATTCCGAGTCGATGTCGTGGCTGAGCTCCTCGGCGTAGGCGTCGAGGAGTGGCTTCATCTGTTGGCAGAGAGGCAATTCGTTCTGCCTGAGTCACTGACGGAAGAGTCTCCGGCCAGTGCTCTTCTGAAACTCCAGGCCCCTACCGCCGTCCCGTCGCGGGACCACCCGGCCTGCGTGGGAACTTGCCCCCGGCGCGCCCCGACTCCATCTTCCCGTTCGCCGAACTGGTCGGCGCGTCCGTACGACCTGCGGTACAACGGTTCCTCACGCAGCTGGTGCCTGCTGGGGGGGAAGAGCATGGGACATACGACAGCCACCGTCGTCCGCTACCGGGCAGGCCAGGCCAACAGAGTTCTACGTCTGGCCTTGTGGGAAGCGTGGGATTCGAGGTGCTACTGGTGTACTAAGCCCTTGGAGTTCAGCGCCTCCGAGATCGACCACATCATCCCCAAGAACGTCACTGATGCGGACCTGGCACGGCTCAAGACGGCCTACGGCCTACGGGCCGATTTCGACCTCCAGGACCCGCGGAACCTCGCCCCGATCTGCCGCCCGTGCAACGGAGTGGAGGGCAAGAGAACTCCACACGCCAAGCCGGCGTCACGATGAACTATCTGGCCGGCGCGGAGAAGCGCCGCCCTGCCGTGATCAAACGAGTCATGAACTTCGGCAGGTCGGGCAAGGTGGCCACCCACCTGCTTGAGGCCGCCACCGCCGATCTCAGCCAACCCGACATCCGGCGTGAGTTCCTGGACACCGCCCCCGCGGTCGTCCAGGTCCTGGCGATGACAGACCAAGGCATCGGCAACTACCGGTCGTTCCGGGAGGCCGAGGTATGCATCGACGACGAAGATGGGCTGTGGCAGCGCATCGACGTGGCACTGGACGAACGAGGACGGCTTACGATCGCACTCCTGGAGGAACTGTGCGACGCCGAACTGGAGGATGTCCTCCAAGATCCGGTAGTGCAGCTCATCCAGGAGATCCGCAGCCGCGTCACAGCCGGGTTCGAGTCCATGGAGACGGAGACGGGTGCCCCGATCACCGCCGGGCCGCCCACCAGCGACTTCATCACCCTCAACATCGACTCTCTCAACTTCCTACGCTACGCCGGGCAAGTCGAGTTCACCTTCCAGGGTGCCTTCGAAGCAGGCTTCGCAGCGTCCGTGGTCCGCAGCAGCTCCGACGGAGTCGGGATGGACGACCTGCAAGGCGACGCTATGGTCAGCGGAACGTTTTCCTTCGTGGCCGACTGGGGCCTCGCCGATGACCCGGCGCAGGTGCACACCAGCGACTGCACCATCGAGGACTGGGATCAGGACCTCAACGTCGGGTAACGCGACGGCATCTGGGTTGGCGGAGCTGCGCAGTGGACGGCCCGACGCCACGCTCAACTGGACAACTGAAGCGCTCAGTCACACCGGAACGATTGGTCCGAGGCTCGCTCGCCATCGCAGGTGCGTCACGCGCGCTGCCGTGGCGGCCGCAGCGCGCGGGGTCGGCACCACTGTGTTTGACTGCACGGTTCTGAGCTCCTGGTCGACGAAGTCCCGCACGAGCGCTGAGTTCTCGGCCACGGCCTTCGTCCACTCTTCCTCGTGCCAGCAGCAGGACAGCTCGAAGCGGTACGTTCCACACTCGAGGGCCACCTACCTCGCGCCCGAAGCAATGCCCACCCCGCGCTTCCAGAGCTTCCTCGTCCAGACCTTCGGCGACGACGACAAGGGCAAGGAGATGATCAACTTTCTTCATCTCCTCCTCGGCTACTCGATCACCGGAGACGTCGGCGGCCAAGTCCTCCCCTTCCTCTACGGCGTCGGTGCCAACGGCAAATCCGCACTCCTCGACGTCGTCATCAAGATCCTCGGTGACTACGCCGACGTCGCGCCTCCCGGCTTCCTGATGGAACGCGGAAAGTTCAACGAGCACTCCACAGAACTGACAGAGCTCCACGGACGCCGACTCTTCGTCTGCAGCGAACTCAAGCCCCACGACAAGTTCGACGAGGCCCGCGTGAAACTCCTCACCGGTGGCGACCGCCTCAAAGCCCGACGCATGCGCCAGGACTTCTTCAGCTTCGAGCCCACGCACAAACTGTGGCTCCTCGGCAACCACCGGCCCGAAGTCGGAACCGGCGGTCACGCCTTCTGGCGCCGGATCCGCCTCATCCCCTTCGAGAGGGTCGTGCCCGACCACCGAAAGATCGACAACCTCGCGGAGATCCTCGTCCACGACGAAGGTCCCGGCATCCTCCACTGGATGATTCAAGGCGCCACGGCATACCTCACCACCAAACCGCCCCTTACCGGCCCCAGCGTCGTCCGCACGGCCACCCAGGCCTACGCCACCACCGAGGACCACATTGGGCGCTTCCTCGCCGAATGCTGCATCACCACCGGCAACCTCGAAGAACCGCGCGACCTTAGAGTCGAGCAAGGGCGCTCTACCGCGCGTACAGCGCTTGGTGCCAGGACGGAGAGGGCCTGCGCCCCGCTACCACCCGTGCCTTCGCCACCCGCATCAGAGCCGAGGTGGGCGTCGCCTCGCCCAGCGAAATGCTGCGGTCAAACGGGCAGAAATTCTATCCCGGGCTCGCCCTCATGGCCGACGACGAGCCAACCTGACGCGAAGCAGACGGGTAAGCCTTACATGACGCCAGGACGCATGCTCCCGCGAAGTGACCGACACGCATACCATGGACAAAAATGAGCCGAGCCACTAAGGCGCCGAGCCCCACAGGGGCCCGCCGCATATCGACATCGGCGCCGAACGCGGCGTGGAGGAACCCGGGCCCGCTGATGGCCAACATGACCGAGGAGGGACCCAAGCCATGAGTTCGCTACTGACGGCAAGCGATCTCACCCACGAGGACAACGTGGTGTGGCTGGAAGACCCCGAGGAGCTCGACTACGTCCGCCAAGCCCTGGACAAGACCCCGCGCCGGCGAGGCAAGCCTCGCTACCACCGAGACGGGCGCATGATCGGCTTTGCTGAGCTGAGCGACGCAGCAGAGGCAGACCCAGACAGCGGACTTCAAAAGAGACGTGTCTTCTACCTGTTGCCTCACGACCGTGACGCCGAGCCCGATGGCCTGTACCGGGCAGGAGCGCCCGGGGAAGCAGTCGACCCTCGCACGATCCAGCCGGGTCACGTCGGTAGTAAGACCGCCCGATCGCAGCGTGGATCCGCGACGCCAGTTGCGTGAGTCGGTCCCTTCAGCCCCTTTGGCGAGCGCAGAAGCGATTGATCAGCGCCATTCAGGCGATGACCGAGCAAGTTGAACCATCCCTTGCCTGGTCAGGCTCCTGCAACGCCCGCGGATGGGCGGCTTTCGGGGCGCCGGTCGACGAGCGATGCTGGGTCCCGGCCGCCCAGACCGTGTGGCGCCGCCAGGTCCTCCTCATCGCATACGTCTCCATCGACCTTACCGGCGGAGGGATTTCGAGCGCGATTGCCGCCGCCGCGCCGGCGTGACCTCCGTCTTCCTCCTGAGGGGCGTTCGGTCCGGCTCTGTGGACAGCTTGTGCGGTGCACGCCCGTCGGCGTCCGGCGTCCAGGGTGACATGGCGGACTGGTTTCTATGTTCCGTGTTGGGGTCAGGGGGCGAAGGAGAGCATGCGAGGTTCGTGCTGGGCGTCGTTGCCGTCCAGGTTCGCGGGCATGAGCACGAGCCGGTCGCCCACGTAGGCGTTCTCCCCGACGACGATTTCGAACTCGACCGCCGCGGTGGAGGCGGGAAGTTTCAGTATGTCCTGGACCGAGTCTGCGCTGCCCGGGCCGATCTGCATGATGCGTCCGGGACGGTTGGACGTGCCCACCTGGTAGACGGACGCGGTCTTTCCCGGTCCGGGGCGCAGGGGGAAGTAGCGGTGTGAGGTGCCCTCCGACTTCACGCCCCGGACGAGTTTGCTGGTGCCGAGATCGTAGGCGCCGACGCGGTCGGTGCCGCCCAGGAGCACGAGTCCCCCGCAGACGACGGCCTCCCGGCAAGCCTGGGCGTTGGCGGAGGTGTCCAAAGAGTCGCCGCAGCGCTTGACGCCCTTCCCTCTGGGGTCGATGGTCCTGCGGGCCCGCCCGTCGGCTCCAAGAGCGACGACCCGCCAGTCCTCGGCATGCGTCTCGCGGTCTGCGGTGGTGATCACTGTCGGTTCGACGGAGAGCACCTGGCCGATTCTCCGGCCCAGCTCCGTCCGGTAGCGACACCGGACCTTGCCCGTGGCCGGGGTCGACCGGGTCAGAACATGGATGGCCAACCAAGAGGTCACCCATGGCGCCCAGACATGAGCGATTGCCGCAATGACCAGGCACCCGGTCGGCCGCGAGCGCGTTCGGGGTCCCGTCGAGGATCGCGGCCTGCGCCGTGGTGAGGGTACATCCCTCGATCTCGTGACCGAGGACGTCCGCGATGCTCAGCAGCTCGGCTTCGGGAGAGGCGAGCCACTGACGCCACTGAACGGACGGCCCTTGGCACCGCCCTCAGCCCGACGGACAACGACCCCGACGATCCGCCCTCCGCACCCGTCGTCCGTTGACGTTGCCGTCGAACGCAACGACAGCCCACCGGAAGCAAGTTCCGGCGGGGCTGTTCCGTCTCACTTCGTGGCCCGACCAGGGGAATGCGAGCCCCCGACCAGACCACGGAATTCACGGTGTAAGTGAGCCGTCCCATCGAACCACAGGATTACTGGATGTAAGCCAACCCATCACGCGAGCAGTTTCACGTCCTCGCAATCTCGGCAGCCCAAGAACTTTCCATGGGCTGACGTCCAGACTCATCCAGATTGCCTGATTATTGCGACTCAACAGCACCAAGATACATCGAATATCCGAAGACATTAAGGGCTGTCCCGTAACTGCGGGAGCATGAGGGCCTGCCCCGGCTTCGCGGACATCAGAGAAAGAGAAGCTCGACGTCTTTCGCGACGCAGAGC
>NZ_JBSFTU010000074.1:0-19730 GCF_053591435.1 Streptomyces sp. NPDC003027 | reverse complement strand
TGGTCGACTCCAAGACCCTCGCCGAGCAGCTCATCGCCATCGATCAGCTCGGCAAGGAGCTGGGCTTCGAATGGCAGGAGATCGTCCCGGTCTCGCCCCGACGCCGTCGAGCCATCGGCCCGCAGAGAGGGGGCGCCCGATGGGTGCCGAGTTCGTCGTGACGCGCATGACCGCCGAGCATGCGGAGCGGGTTCTGGAGATCTACCAGGAGGGTATCGACGAGGGGAACGCCACCTTCGAGACCACCGCTCCCACCTGGGCCGAGTTCGACGCGGCGAAGTCGCCCGAGCACCGCTTCACCGCCGTGGACGGTGACGGCCGGGTTCTCGGCTGGGTCGCGGCCTGCCCGGTCTCCGACCGGTGCGCGTACGCGGGCGTCGTCGAGCACTCCGTGTACGTGGACTCCGGCGCCCGGGGCCGTGGTGTCGCCTCCGCGCTGCTGAAGGCGCTGGTCGACTCCACCGAGGCCGCCGGGATCTGGACCGTCCAGTCCGGGATCTTCCCGGAGAACACGGCCAGTCTCGCCGTGCACGAGCGCGCCGGGTTCCGCGTCATCGGCACCCGCGAACGGATCGGACGCCACCACGGCCGCTGGCGCGACACCGTCCTCGTCGAACGGCGCAGCCCGGTGATCGGCTAGGGCCTTTCGTTGGGATCATGCCGGGCTCGCGGACCTGATCCGGCCTGATCCAGACGAAAGACCCTAGGTCCTGAGCCGACGGGCAGAAGCGCGGTCTCTCCGGGTCGTTTACGCGGTCCTCGCCGGGGCGATCTCCTCGATCAGCCCCTCGACGAGCGTCCTGATCCGGTCGCGGATCGGGCGGACCGCCTCGACGCCCTGGCCGGCCGGGTCCTCCAGAGTCCAGTCGAGGTAGCGCTTGCCCGGGAAGACGGGGCAGGTGTCGCCGCAGCCCATCGTGATGCAGACGTCCGACGCCTTGACCGCGTCGACCGTGAGGATCTTCGGCGTCTCGGCCGACATGTCGATCCCGACCTCGCGCATCGCCTCGACCGCCGCCGGGTTCACCTGGTCGGCCGGGGCGGAGCCGGCGGAGCGCACCTCGACGCGGTCCCCGGCCAGGTGCGAGAGCCAGGCGGCGGCCATCTGCGAACGGCCGGCGTTGTGGACGCAGACGAACAGGACGGAGGGCTTCTCGGGCATGGGAGATCTCTCTGGTCGCACGGTGACATCAGACGCCGGTGATATCAGCACCCATTGGTGTCATCCATCACTGATGTGACAGTATCAGTCCATGATGACGTCAGTCGACACTGAACTGATCCGGGTCCTCGGTGACCCTCTGCGGCTCCGGATCGTGACTCTGCTCGCCCGCGAGACGCTCTGCACCACCCATCTGGTGGAGGAGACGGGTGCCAGGCAGACCAACCTCTCGAACCATCTGAGAGTGCTGCGCGAGGCCGGTGTCGTCGAGACCGAGCCCTGCGGGCGCTTCACGTACTACAGGCTCCGCCCGGACGTCATCGCCCGCCTCGCCGGCCAGTTCGCCGACCTGGCCGAGTCCGCTCGTACCGCTGCCGAGAACAAGAGGGCCTGTCCGTGACCCCCACCCAAGCGCCCGCGACCGCCGAGGAGTCCTCGGTCGTCGCGAGACTGTCGACGCTCGACCGCTTCCTCGCCGTCTGGATCCTGCTGGCCATGGGCCTGGGCCTGGGTCTGGGCCGGCTGATCCCCGGGCTGAACGACGCCCTCGCCAGGGTCGAGATCGGCGGGATCTCCCTCCCGATCGCGGTCGGCCTGCTGATCATGATGTATCCGGTCCTCGCGAAGGTCCGCTACGACAAGCTCGACGCCGTCACGGGCGACCGCAAGCTGATGATCTCCTCGCTGGTCATCAACTGGATCCTCGGTCCGGCGCTCATGTTCGCCCTGGCCTGGATCTTCCTGCCGGATCTGCCGGAGTACCGCACCGGCCTGATCATCGTCGGCCTGGCCCGGTGCATCGCCATGGTGATCATCTGGAACGACCTGGCCTGCGGCGACCGCGAGGCGGCGGCCGTGCTCGTCGCCCTGAACTCCGTCTTCCAGGTCATCGCCTTCGGCGTGCTCGGCTGGTTCTACCTCGACCTGCTCCCCGGCTGGCTCGGCCTCGGCGCGGGCGAGCACCTCGACATCTCCATGGGGAAGATCGCGCTGAACGTCGTCATCTTCCTCGGCGTCCCGCTGGTGGCGGGCTTCCTGACCCGCCGGATCGGTGAGCGGAAGCTGGGCCGCGAGTCGTACGAGTCGGCGTTCCTGCCGAAGATCGGCCCCTGGGCCCTCTACGGCCTGCTCTTCACGATCGTCATCCTCTTCGCGCTCCAGGGCGGGACGATCACCTCCCAGCCCCTCGACGTGGTCCGGATCGCGCTGCCGCTGCTCGTCTACTTCGCGGTGATGTGGTTCGGCACGTTCCTGCTGGGCAGGGCGATCGGCCTGGCGTACGACCGCACCGCCACCCTCGCCTTCACCGCCGCCGGCAACAACTTCGAGCTGGCCATCGCCGTCGCCATCGCCACCTTTGGCGTCACCAGCGGCCAGGCCCTCTCCGGCGTCGTCGGCCCGCTCATCGAGGTGCCCGTCCTCGTCGCGCTGGTGTACGTGTCCCTGGCCTGGCGGAAGAAGTTCACGGCGGCCACGGGGGACGCGGTCGCCTGACCCGGCCCCGCGGCGGCCGTGGTGTGCGGCGGCCGCAGCGCCGGGTCGGGGTGTCAGGCCGCGGCGGCCCTGGTCAGCAGCCGGCCCATCGCGGCGAGGACGGACGGCTCGACGCGGTAGTAGACCCACGTACCGCGGCGCTCGGAGGAGAGCAGTCCGGCTTCCTTGAGCTTCTTCAGATGGTGCGAGACGGTCGGCTGGGAGACGCCGACGTCGGAGATGTCACACACGCACGCTTCTCCGCCCTCGTGGGAGGCCACGGCGGAGAAGAGCCGCAGACGGACGGGGTCGCCCAGGGCCTTGAACATCTTCGCGGTCCGGTCGGCCTCGTCCGCGGTCAGGGGGCGCTCGGTGAGGGGCGGGCAGCACGGCTCGACGAGCTCCGGCTCCAGCAGCGGCAGCACCTTCGTATTCGACATGTCTCTATGTTGACATACGTCGAATCAGGCCCCTCCGCTCTGGTTCGATGAATGTCTATGTTGACTCTCATCGAAACAGGTGTCACGCTGGCCGCAGAAGACATCGACATACGTCGAATCAGCGAGGGAGTCATCGTGTCCGAGTCACGCGCCGAGACCGCCGTCCTGCCCACCGTGGTCATCGGAGCCGGCCCTGTCGGCCTCGCGGCCGCCGCCCAGCTCGTCGACCGCGGCATCGAGCCCCTGGTCCTGGAAGCCGGTCCGAGCGCCGGAACGGCCGTACGGGAGTGGGCGCACGTACGGCTCTTCTCGACCTGGGCCGAGCTGACCGACCCGTCCGCCGAGAAGCTCCTCGCCCCCACCGGCTGGGTGAAGCCCGACGGCGCCGCGTACCCCTCCGGCGGCGACTGGGCCGCCCGCTACCTCCAGCCGCTCGCCGACGTCCTCGGTGCCAAGGTCCGCTTCGGTGCCCGCGTGACCGGCGTGTCCCGCGCCGGCCGCGACCGCGTCGTCGACGCCGACCGGGAGCGGCAGCCCTTCACCGTCCATGTGCGGTACGCGGACGGCCGCGAGGAGCGCCTGTTCGCGCGCGCCGTCATCGACGCCTCCGGCACCTGGTCCACCCCCAACCCGCTCGGCGGCGACGGGCTGCCCGCCCTCGGCGAGCGCGCGGCGGCCGCCCGCGTCTCCTACCGCGTGCCGGACCTCGGCGATCCGGCGGTCCGGGCCCGTTACGCCGGCCGGCGCACCGCCGTCGTCGGCACCGGCGCCTCCGCGTTCACCGCGCTCGCCCTCCTCGCCGACCTCGCCGAGGAGAACGGCGACACCCACGCCGTCTGGATCCTGCGGCGCGGTATCGGCGGCTCCACCTTCGGCGGCGGCGAGGCCGACCAGCTGCCCGCCCGGGGCGCCCTCGGACTGCGCGCCAAGGCCGCCGTCGACGCCGGCCGCGCGTCCGCCGTCACCGGATTCCGTACCGCCGCCGTCGAGCGCGACGGCGACCGGCTCGTCCTGGTCGCCGAGGACGGCCGACGACTCGACCCCGTCGACGAGGTCATCGTCCTCACCGGCCTGCGCCCCGACCTCTCCTTCGTCTCCGAGCTGCGCCTCGCCCTCGACGAGCGCCTCCAGGCGCCGGTCGGGCTCGCCCCGCTCATCGACCCCAACCAGCACTCCTGCGGCACCGTCTACCCGCACGGCGTCAAGGAGCTCTCCCACCCCGAGCGGGACGTCTACCTGGTCGGCATGAAGTCCTACGGCCGCGCGCCGACGTTCCTGGCCATGACCGGCTACGAGCAGGTCCGCTCGATCGCGGCCGCGCTGGCGGGGGACCAGGAAGCCGCCGAACGCGTGGAGTTGACGCTCCCCGAGACCGGTGTGTGCGGGGGCGCGGGCCTCTTCGACGAACCCCGGGCCGACTCGGGCGACGGCGGCGGCTGCTGCGCCGCCCCGGCCACGCTCCAGATCGGCGTCGGCGCCCCGGCCGCCTCCGGCGGCTGCTGATTACGTGCCGGGAGCCGGCGCCACCGGCGCCGCGACCGGTACGGACGTCACCGGCACGGCCCCGCGCCGTCCCGCTGCCCCTCTTCTCACTCCGCCCGCCGCTCCCATGAGCGGCGGCGGGCAGGGATACTCCTGGGCAACGGGCCGGACGAAGGCCCTATGCGAAGGGGGCGCACCATGGATCGCGTGGCGAAGAAGAAGCTCACCGCCGGAGTCTCGGTCGTCGTACTGGCCGTGATCGCCTTCGGGCTCGTGTGGTTCAAGCCCTGGGCGCTCTGGGTCGACGAGACGGTGCGTGAGGAGCTCCCGTCCGCGGTGGCCACCGAGGCGCCGGCTTCCGCCCCGCCCGGAGGGACCCCGACCCCCTCCGCCGCCCCTTCCGGGCCGCGAACCCTCGCCGAGGGCCGGCTGATCAGCCACGAGCACGCCACCAGCGGGTCGGTGAGACTCGTACGGCTGGAGGACGGCACGACCACCCTGCGCATCGAGGGCCTCGACACGAGCAACGGCCCGGACCTGCGCGTCTGGCTCACCGACGCGCCGGTGAAGTCGGGGGAGGCCGGCTGGCACGTCTTCGACGACGGCGAGTACGTCAGCCTCGGCAAGCTCAAGGGCAACAAGGGCGACCAGAACTACGCGCTGCCCGCCGGGGTCGACTGGAGCGCCTACACGAGCGTCAGCATCTGGTGCGACCGCTTCGACGTCTCTTTCGGAGCGGCCGAGTTGGTCCGGGCCTGAATCGGTCCGCGTGCGGGCCGGCTCTTCGCTGCCTGCGCCAAGGCCACGTGCAAGGCAAGGAGTGGGTGACCTCCTTGCCCTTGCTTTTCGCCCGTGCTTTTTTCCGGGCCCGCGGACAGCGGAATGAGAACCGTCCGCTCCCTCGCGCGCGTCCTGCTCTACGGTGCCATCAGTCACCTACGGCCAGGGAGGTACCGTGCAGCAACCGAAGGCGGCGCTCGCCGAGCGCATCGCCGAGCGGAGAGGGGGAGGCGACGACCCCCGGGCTCTGGTCGGCGAGATGCGACGCTCGGTCCTTCTGGTGCCGGTGGCCGACGGGGGCCTCTGGTCGGTGCGCGCGGGCGGCGTGCGATGGATCTGCGGGTTCACCGACGAGGCCGCACTCGCCAGGTTCGCCCTGCACCACGGGTCCGGTGAGCAGCCCATGGACTACGCGGCGCTGCTGGGCGCCCGGATCGTCGACGAGATCGTGCCCACCCTCGGCGAGCCCGCCGGGCTCGCCGTCGACATCGCCACCCAGGACGGGTCGATGTTCTTCCCGCCGGTCGTCGGCATCGTTCCGGACGCGGCCGCGGTCGACGCCGGCGAGACGGGTCAGGAGCGCGGTCATGGGCGGTGAAGGCATGGACCTCCAGCTCGACAAGGATTCCGTCGCCAAGTTCACCCGGGGCGTGGGCGCGACCATCGACCAGCTCGGTGATCTCGGCGGTGCCACCGGTTCGGTGATGGGAAAGGGCTTCTCCGAGCTGGCGATCACCGGCATGGAGGCCGGGCACCACGGCCTGTCGGTCGACTTCGAGGACTTCTGCGAGCGCTGGGAGTGGGGCGTGCGCGCCCTGGTACGGGACGCCAGCACGCTCGCGAACCAGCTCGGCCTGGCGGCGGGCACCACATGGGAGCACGACCAGTACATCGCGGGCACCTTCAAGGTGGGCGCCAACGCGGTGTTCGGCGGCAACCCGCACGCCAGTGAGGAAGAGATCACCAAGCAGAACTGGGGCGACATCTTCACACCGGACTCCCTGGATCCGGACTGGAGCCCCGAATCGTTCGAGAAGGCCGGCCAGGACATGGCGCAGACCTGGAAGGACACCGGCCGCACCGTGCTCACCGAGGGCCAGGGCGGGCAGCGGTCGCAGATTCTCAACGAGGCGCTCGGCATCTCCGACGAACAGTGGAACCGGGCACTGGACGACAGCTTCGGCCCGTCGCCGGAGGAACGCGCGAAACAGCAGCAGGGCGACTCCGGGGGTAACTGACAGTGGGTATCGGCGACTTCATCAGTGACATCACGCCGGACGTGGTCGAGGACGCGGTCGAGGACGGCGTCGAGTGGGTGGGCAACCGGGTCGAGGACGTCGGCAACTGGACCGCCGACCGGCTGGACGACGTCGGCTGGGAGTCCGGCGCGGACTGGGTGCGCGAGCAGTCCCGCTCGGTCGCCAACCGCATGGGCGCCGAGGTCGACGAGATGGACCTCGGGCAGACCGAGGACAAGACCAAGCTGATCTACGGCAGCGCGAGCAAGATCAACGCCACGGCCGCGAAACTCCGCGCCTTCCAGACGGCCTTCGACGACACCGGCGACGGACTCAAGGGCCTCGACTCCTCCCGGCTCAAGGGCGAGACGGCCGACGCGCTGCGCACCGCGGTGAGCACCCAGCCGCCCAAGTGGTACGCCGCCGCCGACGCCTGTGCGAAGGCGGTCGGCGCGCTCGAGGCGTTCGCCGACACCGTCACCTGGGCGCAGGGCCAGGCCCAGGCGGCCATCGACAAGTGGAAGGAGGGCGTCAAAGCCTCCGAGAACGCCGCCGACGCCCACCGCAAGAAGGTCGACGACTACAACAGCGCCGTCGACCGCTACAACGCCCAGCCCGCCGACAAGCGTGACCCGGCCTCGCTCCCGCCCAAGCCCGCGGCGACGTTCGAGGACCCCGGCACGA
Organism: Streptomyces sp. NPDC003027; assembly: GCF_053591435.1. Classification (NCBI taxonomy): domain Bacteria; kingdom Bacillati; phylum Actinomycetota; class Actinomycetes; order Kitasatosporales; family Streptomycetaceae; genus Streptomyces; species Streptomyces sp. NPDC003027. The sequence goes on along the minus strand of NZ_JBSFTU010000074.1, from coordinate 12,471 downwards.
AGCTGATGAAGGAGGCCCAGGACATCCTCGCCGAGGCCCGCAAGCAGCGGAACTCGGCGGCGGAGACCGCGCGCACCCTGGTGCGGGCCGCCCGCGACATGGCCCCGCAGAAACCCTCGTACGCCGAACAGGCGGGCGACGGGCTCCAGGAGCTGCAGATCATGGGCGACCACGTCGGCGGCGGCCTCATCAAGGGCACGGCGGGGCTGCTCAACTTCGTCCGCAGCGTCAACCCGCTCGACCCGTACAACATCACGCACCCGGCCGAGTACGCCACCTCCCTCAACAGCCTGGCCGCCGGTCTGGTGGTCGCCGTCAACGACCCTGTCGGCACCGGCAGTCAGATGGTCAAGGACTTCATGAAGGACCCGGCGGAAGGCTTCGGCCGGCTGATTCCCGACCTCGCGCTGACCGCGGCCACCGCCGGCGGCGGCGCCGTGGTGAAGGGCGTGCGCATCGGCGCGGACGCCGCCGACGCCGCACGGGCGCGCAATCTGCTCGACAAGGACCCGGACGGCTCCCGCAACACCTCCGACGGCGACCGCGACGCCGGCGGCGACCCGGTGGACCTCGCCACCGGCCACATGTACCTGCCCCAGACCGACGTCGAACTGCCCGGCATCCTGCCGCTCGTCTTCACCCGCCGCACCGAGTCCGGTTGCGCGCTCGGCCGCTTTCTCGGGCCGGCCTGGACCTCCACCGTCGACGAGCGCCTGGAGATCGACGCCGTCGGCGTCCTCCACGTCACCGCCGAGGGGCTCCTGATCCCGTACCCCCACCCGGCCCCCGGCGCGCCCACCCGGCCGGAATCGGGCCGGGCCCGCACTCTGCTGGCCCGGGACGCCGACGGCGACTACACCGTCACCGCCCTCGACAGCGGCCTGGTCTTCCACTTCACCGCCCCGCCCGGCAGCGAACCGGGAGGGGACGGCGTCGCCTGGCTGTCGGGCGTCACCGAGCGCAACGGCCACACCCTCACCGTCGACCGCGACGAGAACGGGCTGCCGCTGGCCCTCGTCCACTCGGCGGGCCACCGGCTGCGACTGTCCGCCACCGACGGCCTGATCACCGGCCTGACCCTGGCCGGCGCCGGGGAGGACGGGGCGGACCTGCCCCTGATGAGCTACGGATACCGGGACGGCGACCTCACCACGGTCACCAAGCCGTCCGGCGCCACCACCACCTTCCTCTACGACGACCGCCGCCGCGTCATCGCCTGGATCGACTCCAACGGAAGCCGCTACGACTACGTCTACGACGACCGTGACCGCGTCGTGGCGGAGGGCGGCGAGGCCGGCCACGTCCACATCACCCTCGCGTACACGGAACCCGACCCGGCGACGGGCCACCACACCACCACGGTCACCACCGCCGAGGGGCACGCCACCCGCCACCTCTACGGCCCCGGCTGCCGCCTCCTCGCCATCACCGACCCGCTCGGTCACACCACACGCTTCACCTACGACCCGCGGGGCAACCTTCTGACCCGAACCGACCCGCTGGGCCTCACCACCGCCTTCACCTACGACGAGGACGGCCGGCTCGTCCGCGCCGTCCGCCCCGACGGAAGCGAACTGCGCACCGTACGCGGCCCGTTCGGGCTCCCGGTGGAGGTCGTGGACGCGGACGGCGCCCGCCTGGTCCACGCGTACGACGAACACGGCAACCGCACGGCCGTCACCGACCAGGCCGGCGCCACCACCCGCTACACCTACGACCACGCCGGCCGGCTCACCTCGGTCACCGACGCCCTCGGCGCCACGACCCGCGTGGTGTGCGACGCGGCGGGCCTGCCCGTCGAGGTGACCGACCCGGCCGGCGCCGTCACCCGCACGGAGCGGGACGGCCTCGGCAGACCGGTCCGCATCACCGATCCGCTGGGTGGCGTCACCCGCCTGGAGTGGGACACCGACGGTCAGCTCGCCCGGCGCACCGGCCCGGACGGCGCCACGGAGTCGTGGACGTACGACGGCGAGGGCAACCTGCTCACCCGTACCGACGCCTCGGGCGGCGTCTCCCGCTTCGAGTACACGCACTTCGACCTGCCGGTCGCGCGCACCCGGCCCGACGGCGGCCGCTACGAGTTCGAGCACGACGCCGAGCTGCGCCTCACCCGCGTCACCGACCCACAGGGGCTGACCTGGACGTACGCGTACGACTCCGCCGGCAACGTCGTCTCCGAGACGGACTTCGACGGACGGGTCCTCACCTACCGGGTGGACGCCGCGGGCCGGCTCGCCGCCCGCGTCGACGCCCTCGGCGGAACCATCTCGTTCGAACGTGACGAGCTCGGCCAGGTCGTCCGCAAGGACGTCGACGGCCGGGTGACGACCTACGCCTACGACCGGGCCGGACGTCTGCTGGAGGCGGCCGGACCCGACGGGGAGCTCCGCTACCAGTACGACCGCCGCGGACAGGTCAAGGCGGAGATGGTGGACGGCCGTCCGCTCACCTACGCCTACGACGACCTGGGCCGCCGCAGGCGCCGCACCACACCGACCGGCCACGTCACCTCGTACGCCTACGGCGCCGACGGACGGCCCCTCCGGCTGACCACCGGTGATCGGCACGTCGACTTCACCCACGACGCCGCGGGTCGCGAACTCGCCCGCGTCTTCGGCGACGCGCTCACCGTGACGTCCGCCTGGGACGAGGCAGGACGCCTCTCCGCGCAGCACATCACCGCCGGCGCCCGCGCCGTCAACAGCCGCGCCTACGCCTACCGCGCCGACGGCCACCCGACCTCCGTCGCGGACCGCCTGTCGGGCACCCGCACCTTCGATCTCGACGGTGCGGGACGGGTCACCGCCGTCCACGCGCACGGCTGGACGGAGCGGTACGCCTACGACGACGCCGGCAACCAGAGCTCGGCCTCCTGGCCGGACCACCACCCCGGCAGCGAGGCCACCGGAGCACGCGCCTACACCGGCACCGCCATCACCCGGGCCGGAGGCGTCCGCTTCGAGCACGACGCCCTCGGCCGGGTCGTCCTGCGGCAGAAGACCCGCCTCTCCCGCAAGCCCGACACCTGGCGCTACACGTGGGACACGGAGAACCGCCTCACCTCCGTCACCACCCCCGACGGCACCCGCTGGAGGTACCGCTACGACCCCCTGGGCCGCCGCAGCGCGAAACAGCGCCTGGCCGCCGACGGCGAGAGCGTGGTGGAGGAGGTCCGCTTCACCTGGGACGGCCTCACCCTGTGCGAACAGACCAGCCACCGGCCGGACGCGCCGAACACGGTCGCCCTCACCTGGGACCACCGGAACGCCGCCCCGCTGTGCCAGACCGAGCGCATCCTCACCGCCGACGACCGCCAGGAGGAGATCGACCGGCGGTTCTTCGCCATCGCCACCGACCTCGTCGGCACCCCCACCGAACTGATCGACGAGTCCGGCGACATCGCGTGGCACTCCCGGACCACGCTGTGGGGCACCACCGCCTGGGCCCGTGACAGCAGCGCCTACACCCCCCTCCGCTTCCCCGGTCAGTACTACGACCCCGAGACCGGCCTCCACTACAACTACCTCCGCCACTACGACCCCGAGACCGGCCGCTACACCTCCCCGGACCCCCTCGGCCTCGCTCCCGCGCCCAATCCCGTCGGCTATGTGGACAACCCGTACAGCGCGTGCGACCCGCTGGGTCTCATGCCCAAGTACACGAAGGAGGAGAAGGCGCAGATGGCCCGGGAGAAGGCCATCCAGACCACCGACGAGGTCATCGAGAGAGCGCAGGGCGGCCGGATGAGGAAGGACGGCGACTACCACGGGGACACCCGGCACGGCTTCAGCGACGAACGGGTCATGGAGATCCTCAAGAACCCGGACGCGGTGTACCACTCGACGGCGAACAGCGGGAACCTGATCTTCCGGCAGGGGGAGGACGTCGTCGTCACCAGGGGTGGCGGCGCCGGAGCCGGCAACGCCATCACGGCGTACGGCCCCTCCGGGATCAAGGGCGATTCGGGCGCGAAGGCGCTGGGCGGCCTGCCCACCGACCCCGGCGGGCCGATTACCCACACCGACGTGGTGGAGGGCAGGATTCCTTCCAAGAACGGCTACATGGCCCCGGCCGTACAGATCCGATGAGGCGGCATCCACCATGAGACTCACCCTCGACGGCGACTGGCACGCGACGGTGACGGACGACCCGCTGCGCATCACCCCGCGCTTCGGTGACCAGAGCACGCGTGTGCTCGTCGCGCCGTACACGGACGCGGAGGAGCGCGAGCGGTTCCTGACGGACACGTTCGGCAGCTCGGACTGGCTGTGGGACACCCCCGACGAACTCCGGTTCGACCAGGCCGACCGGCAACTGGTCGGCGTCAGGCTCCAGTTGCCCGACGAGTCCGCTCCGGCCGAGGACCGCGCCCGCGTGCCCGCCTCACCCGCCGTCCGCCCGGGCGGGCTCCGCGCGCACGAGGCCGCGGACTTCCGCCTGGAGGTCACCACGGTGCTCTGCTGCGCCCCCGAGGCCGCCGAGCTGACGTGCCTGCGCGACCTCGACGTCCTCGACGAGCCGCTGGACGCCCGCATCGGCATCGCCCCGGACGTGGCGCTCCTCGTCCAGGCCGGCACGGTCGTCGGCTGGAGCCTGACCGACCCGGCCCGGTACCTGTCCACCGGCTACGCCGCCCCCGACCCGACCCCGCCGTCCCAGGCCACCCGGCTGCTGCTCGCCGAATGCCTGGACCTGGTCACCGTCCCGGTACGCCACGAGATCATGGACCGGGACCCGGCCGCCCTGGCCCGCCTGCGGGCGGCCGACCAGGCCCTGCGCGACCAGCGTGAGGACCGACACCGCGCGGACGCGCTGCTCTCGATCATCGCGAACCTGGTGGAGGACTACGGGAGCTGACGGGGGCGGCGGGGGACTACCTCGTGCCGAGGTAGTAGCCGACCTGCGGCGGCTGGTTGTAGCCGGTGTTCTGCCAGGCCACTCCCAGCCGGTAGACCGGGTCGTGCATCAGGGTCGGCAGCCGGAACTCGGTCGGGTGCGCAGTGGTGTAGAGCCGCAGCGCCGTGGAGTCGCCGTTGCGCCAGATCATCTCCTCGCGCCAGTCGCCCAGGAGGTCGGCGGAGAGCGCCGGATTGCCCTTCGTCCAGTTGCCGGAACGGGCGTCCTGGTCGTACCAGAGGCGGGTCAGCTCCGTGGAGCCGTTGTACTTGAGGATCTGACCGTAGCCGGAGCCCGCCGTGCCCGACCAGCGGTGGTCGAGGAGTTCGCGGTTCGCGTCGCCGTCCCACCAGATCGCCGAGTTGTACGACGCGCCGCCACCGAAGGCCGGGACGGCGTCGCTGATCTTCGTACCGTCGGCGGCGTACAGCCCGCCCCCGCTGGACCAGCACTCGGAACCCGCGTGCGCGTTCGTCAGGTCGGCGCAGATGCCGCGCCCGACGTCCGTGCCGGTCTTGTGGCCCCACAGGACCTCGCCGGTCCGCGCGTCGTGCATCTCGAAGCCGTACGCCGAGCCGGTGTGCTCGTGCACGTTGAACGCCTCCAGGCCGGGGCGCGCCGGGTTCAGATCGCCGACGTGCAGCGCGTCGCCATGGCCCAGCCTGGTGGTCCACAGCCCGGTGCCGTTGTCGTCCACGGCCATGGCGCCGTAGATGATCTCGTCCCTGCCGTCCGCGTCGACGTCCGCCACGGCGAGGTTGTGGTTGCCCTGCTGGTCGAAGCCCTTGCCCGCGTTGGCGGAGGAGTGGGTGTCGAACTTCCAGCGACGGACCAGGTCGGTGCCGTTCCAGTCGTACGCGGCGATCGCGATCCGCTCGTAGATGCCGCGACTGAAGATCATGCTGGGTGTCGAGCCGTTGACGTACGCGGTGGCGGACAGCAGCCGCCCCTCCCGGTTGCCCCAGGTGTCGCCCCAGTCGGCGACCGAGCCGCGGGCCGGCTCGAAGGGCACGGAGTCCATGACGCGGCCCGTCCGCCCGTCGAAGACCGACAGATACTCGGCACCGCTGATCACCGCGCAGTTGGCGGCGAGATGGGAGGCGCCCGCGTCACCGATGACGCTCCCGGCGGAGTCCCTCGACCCGTCGGAGGTGCGGACCGCCATCTCGGCCCTGCCGTCGCCGTCGTAGTCGTACACCTGGAAGGAGTCGTAGTGCGAACCGCTGCGCACATTGGTGCCCAGGTTCACGCGCCACAGGCGGGTGCCGTTCAGCTCGTACGCGTCGAAGACCGTCGGCCCGGTGCAGGTACCGGAGTTGGCCACGTCGGTGGCGTTGGAGGGCACCCACTTGAGGACGAGTTCGTAGGCGCCGTCCCCGTCGAGATCGCCCACGCTCGCGTCGTTGGCGGAGTAGGTGTACGCGACGCCGTCGCGGGTGGTCCCGCCCGGCGGCTTTTGCAGCGGGATGTCGAGCCGGCCTGAGGCCCAGACGCCGGCCTTCTGGCCCGGCTGCTCCGTCCCGCCCACGACGGCGCGGACCTCGTACGAGGACGAGGTGCTGCCCCTGGGGTCGAGGAAGTTGGTCTTCGTGGTCTCGGAGACGAGGGACCCGGCCCGGTAGAGCCTGAAGGAGACACCGGCCGGATCGTTCCCGAGCAGGCGCCAGGTGACGAGGACGCCGCCGCTCGCGGGCACGGCGACGAGCCCCCGGTCGAGCCGTTCGGCGACACGGGCGGCGGCCAGGGCACGGACGGCGGGCTCTTCCGCCGCGGACGCCGGCGGGTTGACAGCCAGGAGGCCGCCGGCCCCGGCGAGCACGGCGGCGAGGAGCGCTCCGGCGAGCCTGCCTGAGCGGTGGAAGGAGTGGCGTGATCGGGGCATCGCTCGTCCTCGTTGTGTGTGGGGGCCAGAGGGACAACTGCACCTCGTGGTCGCCGCCGATACCCCGTGAGGTTGCCGCTCCGTCATCAGTGGGCGGCAGTACTATCCGGCCATTCCGGCTGCGGAGCGGCGCCGGGAAATGAGCCGCGGCAGGGCCGTTGCGCGCCCCCGTGGCTCCGTCGCACCGCCATCGGCGTACGCCCGTGGAAAAGCGCGCCGCATATCTCTGGCTCCGCAGGTCGGAACGATTATTCAATCCGGGCTGATACACCGCATGCCGAAAGTTTTATATTCGACCATCCATGGCGCCCGCAGGGGAGAATTCGGCCACATGTGAAATCTGCATATAGTCCTATTTCTTTGATGTGCCTTGTCGTGACATTCCCCGATGCGCATAGCTAGTGCGTACACCGCTTCCTCGTTCAGGGCTCCCGACGAGTCCTGGGCAGGCGGCCGGGAACCGGCCTCCGGTTGCCGGCGGCCAGGGAGGCGGTCGTGACACCAGCACGCGAGGAGAAGCCATGAAGAAGGCATACGAAGCGCCGACGCTCGCCAAGCTCGGGACGTTCCGGAAGAAGACCGGGCTCCTGCAGAGCTCCGGCAACGACCGGCTGATCCTGAGCAAGAACTGACGACCGACGGTTCTGACCCGACGTCATGACTGAACTGCACGAGAGTGCGGGGACGGGCCCCGGCGACGCGCACTTCGCGGTCTTCACCGACCGCGAGGACGCGGCCGCCGTGGCCCGCTCCTTCTCCCGCCCCGGAACGCGCGTCCTCACGTACGCCTCGGGCCGGCCCTGGCTGGTGGGGCAGTGGCACGACCAGGACATCGTGAGTGCGCGCGCCGGCCACGCGGCCCTCGCCGTCATCGGCTGCTGCCCCGTCGACGCCGCGGAGCTCCAGCGCCGTGCCGGGCGACTGTCCGACCTCACCGAACTCGACGCACTGGCCCGCACGCTTCCCGGCAGCTTCCATCTCGTCGGCGCGCTCGACGGACAGCTCAGGGTGCAGGGCACCGCCTCCGGACTCCGGCTGGTGTTCCATGCCTCCATCGGCGGGCTTCGGGTGGCCGCCGACCGCGCCGACGTGCTCGCCGCCGCGCTCGGCGCCGAACCGGACCCGGAGCAGGTGGCGGTCCGGCTGCTCTGGCCGGTCCCGCACCCGCTCGCCGAGGCGCCCATGTGGCAGGGCGTCACCGCCGTACCCCCGCAGGACGCGCTGATCGTCGCCGCCGACGGCCGGACCGTGCGCCACTCGCGCTGGTGGACACCGCCCGAGCCCGTGCGGACGCTGGCCGAGGGCGCGCCCGCCGTCCGGGAAGCGCTGGCCACGGCGGTGGACGCCCGTACGAGGCAGGGTGGCGTCGTCAGCTGCGACCTGTCCGGCGGCCTGGACTCCACCTCCATCTGCTTCCTCGCGGACCGCTCACCGGCCCGGGTGGTGGCGAGCACCTGGCCGGGGCGCGATCCCGCCGACACCGATCTGTACTGGGCCGAACAGGCCGCCCGCTCGCTGCCGGACGTCGAGCACGTCGTCTGGGACGCCGACGCCTCCCCCCTGGTCTACAGCGATCTGCTGGCCATCGACGACCTGCTGGACGAACCGACCATCGGCGTCATGGACCGCTCGCGCGTCCTGCACCATCTGCCGGGCATGGCCGAGCGGGGCAGCCGGCTGCACCTGACCGGCATCGGCGGCGACCATGTGGCCTGGTGCTCCGAGGCGTACTACCACCGGCTGGCACGCACCCGTCCCCTGTTCGCCCTGCGGCAGCTGCGCGGCTTCCGAGCCCTGTGGCAGTGGCCCCTGGGCGGCACCCTCCGCGCGCTGGCCGACTCCCGGCCGTACGCGACATGGCTCGCGGAGTCCAGCGGCCACCTGCGCGCCGCCCTGCCCGCGACCGTCAGCACCAGCCTCGGCTGGGGCATGCCGCCGCGCCTCTTCGACTGGGTCACCCCGGACGCCGAGTGGACGGTCCGGCGGGCGCTGCGCGCGGCCGCCGAAACCGCCGTCCCGCTCCACCCGGACCGGGGCCTGCACGCCGATCTGGACCAGATCCGCTCCTGCACCCGGATCATCCGCCAGTGGGACCGGATGGCGGCCCGGGCCGGCGTGCCGATGGCCTCACCGTTCCTCGACGACCGCGTCATCGAGGCATGCCTCGCGGTCCGCCCGAGCGAGCGGGTCACGCCCTGGCGGTACAAGCCCCTCCTGGCCGCTGCGATGAGCGGGATCGTCCCCGAGCCCTGCCTGCGGCGCACCAACAAGGCCGCCGCCTCCATGGACGCCTCCAACGGGCTCCGGGAACACCGCGCCGATCTGCTGGCGCTGTGGGAGGACTCGCGGCTCGAACAGCTGGGGCTGGTCGACGGCAAGGCCCTGCGCCGCCTCGCCCAGCGGCCGGCCACCCCCGAACTGCGCGAGGCGATCCTCTACTCGACCATCGCCGCCGAAGTGTGGCTGCGCGGCCTCTCCCGGCGCACGACGACCACAGCCCCCGCCGGTACGCCGAACGGTCCCTGAACTCCACCACACGGAAGGTACGCAACCATGGCATTGCGGTTCAGCGCCGACGTCTCCACGGCGGACACCGACTACGGCACGGTCCTCCTCGACGAACGCGGCGGAGAATACTGGGAGTTGAACCCCAGCGGTTCCCTGGTGGTCAAGACGCTCATGGCGGGCGGTGACGAAGCGGACGCGGTCGCCGCGCTCGTCGGCGAGTTCGAGATCGACCTCGCCCAGGCGAGCCGGGACGTCGAGGCGCTCGTCCAGCGACTGCGGACCTCGGGGCTGGCCGAATGACGACCCCCAGCGCCCTGGAGAGGCCCACCGGAGTCCCGTTCGCCCGGCGCCTCGCCGCCCGCCTCGTCCTGCTCCCCGCGCTCGCGCTCTCGCTCCTGCCGCCCCGCCGGATCCGTGCCGTGCTCGGCTTCCTGCGCCGCGGCGCCACCCCCGCCACCGCCACCCAGGCCGCCGACGCCCGCAGCGCCATGTGCGCGGTGAGCCTGCGCTGCGCCGGCCCCAAGGGCTGCCTGCCCCGCTCTCTGGGAGCCGCGCTGCTGTGCCGCCTGTCGGGGTCCTGGCCGACCTGGTGCACGGGCGTGCGTGTGGTCCCGCCGTTCACCGCCCACGCCTGGATCGAGGCGAACGGCCGCCCCGTCGACGAGGGCGTACCCGACGACTACTTCACCCGCCTGATCACGGTCGGCCCCAGGAGCCGACCCGGCGCCTGACCCACAGCTCAGCGTGATTCCCCGCTCTCGCCGCATGCCGTCGAGGCCGGAGGGTACCCGGGTGGCTGAGCAAGGGAAGGAGCCCACATGCCCGAGATCGAGCCGAACCCTCCGAACGAGACCGCCGTCGCCTGGAACAAGGTGGCCGGCTACGAGAGCTACGAAGAAGCGCAAGCCGCCGTCGACCGCCTGTCGGACAAGGGCTTCCCTGTAGAGCGCCTCGACATCATCGGCACCGATCTACGGCTCGTGGAGCATGTGACGGGGCGGCTCACCAAGGGGCGCGCCGCCGCCGCCGGGGCGGCAGGAGGTGCCTGGTTCGGTCTCCTGGTCGGCCTGTTGGTGGGCTTGTTCACCCCGGGTCCGGTATGGCTGGGCCTGCTCCTCGGCGGGCTGCTGTTCGGCGCGATGTGGGGCGCGGTGTTGGGCTGGGCCGGACACGCCGCCACTGGCGGCCGTCGTGACTTCTCCTCGACCCGAGCCCTGGCAGCGGCCCGGTACGACCTGGTCGCACGCGGTGGCCAGGCCGAGCAGGCTCGAGCCATCCTGCACAGCGAAGGCTTGTCCGGCGTCTCGTAATCCGGATCCATGACAAGCCGGACCGGGAAGCGGCCGCGGACGAACAAGTCGGCGCGCCGCTCCGATCCTGGTCGAATCCGCTGCCGCCGTCGCCGACGTACTCAGCGCCGCTTCAGCGCCACACGCGCCGGGTGAAGCGCGGGAGCCTGGCCTGGCTCGCGGGGCGTGGAACACGCCAAACAGGGTAAAAGCGGAGCAAAGGGGGCATAGGTCGATCTGGCTCCGTGGAGCCGCAGTGGCCAGGAGTGCGCCATGGATCATTGGCTGATGTGGTTGATCGCCGCGGGAATGCTCGCTGTGGCGGAGATCTTCACCCTCACCGCTGCGCTCGGGATCCTGGGCGCGGCCGCGTCGGTCACGGCGGGAGCCGCCGCGCTGGGACTTCCGTTGCCCATGCAGTTCCTGCTGTTCACCCTCCTGGCCGCGATCAGCCTGTACTTCGTGCGCCCCCTCGCGGCGCGTCATCTGGTCAAGCCCCAGGCTGAGCGGTTCGGCGTGGACGCCCTGGTCGGCAGTTCCGCCTATGTCGTCTCGGAGGTGACGGGCCTGGGGGGCAGGGTCCGCATCGGCGGCGAGGAATGGACGGCCCGCGCCTATGACGAAACCCTCGTGATCCCTCCGGGAGCGACCGTCGATGTCATGGAAATCAACGGCGCCACCGCCGTCGTCTACCCCCGGGAGTGAGCGATGGACGTCTCAGGCCTGCTCATAGCCGGCGTGATCGTCGCGCTGATCGCCGTATTCACCGTTGTGCGGGCGGTACGCATCGTTCCGCAGGCGCGCGCTCGCAACGTCGAACGCCTCGGCCGGTACCGCCGCACCCTGAGGCCGGGACTCAACCTCGTCATCCCCTACATCGACCGGGTCTATCCGGTCATCGACCTGCGGGAACAGGTCGTCTCCTTCAAGCCGCAGCCGGTCATCACCGAGGACAACCTGGTCGTGGAGATCGACACGGTCCTGTACTTCCAGGTGACCGACCCACGAGCAGCCGCCTACGAGATCGCCGACTTCCTCCAGGGCGTCGAACAGCTCACCGTCACCACCCTGCGGAACGTCGTGGGCTCCATGGACCTGGAGAAGACCCTGACCTCACGCGACACGATCAACAACCAGCTCCGCGGCGTCCTGGACGAGGCCACCGGCAAGTGGGGGCTGAGGGTCAACCGGGTGGAGATCAAGGCCATCGACCCGCCGCAGTCCATCAAGGACGCGATGGAGAAGCAGATGCGCGCCGAGCGGGACAAGCGGGCCGCCATCCTCGGGGCCGAGGGGCAACGGCAGTCGCAGATCCTCACCGCGGAGGGCGACAAGCAGTCCGCCGTCCTGCGGGCGGAGGGCAACCGTACCGCCGAGATCCTCAAGGCCGAGGGACAGTCCCGCGCCATCGACGAGGTGTTCCAGGCCGTGCACCGCAACGACCCCGACCCCAAGCTGCTCGCCTACCAGTACATACAGATGCTGCCCCAGCTCGCCCAAGGCGCGGGCAGCAGCTTCTGGATGATTCCCGGCGAGGTCACCGCCGCGCTTCAGGGGGTGTCCCGCGCCTTCAACGAGGTGCTGCCCCAGTCGCCGGCCACGCGGGAGACGTCCGCGGAGGACAAGGCGGCCGCCCAGGCCGCCGACGACGCGGCGCAGGCCGCGGAAGCCGCCGCCGAGGCCCTCGCCGACGCGGCCGAGGCCGACACCCGCCCGCACCCCCTCGCGGGCGGTCGTCAGGGAGTCGGCGGCTTGGAGTGAGACCCCGCTTCCCGCGACCCCTAGGGTCTTTCGTTTGGGATCAGGCCGGATCAGGGAGCGGGGTCTGGTGCATGGGGTCTCCCCAGGCCCGCCAGGGCCGAGGGGACGGATCGCAAGGCGGAGGAGGGAGTC
>NZ_JBSFTU010000073.1:0-19865 GCF_053591435.1 Streptomyces sp. NPDC003027 | reverse complement strand
CTGCGGCCGATCGGCCGCAGCGACGCCTCGGGCGGCTACCGCCGCTACGCCTGGACCGGCGCCGACGCCGACTGCCGGCTCTGGTTCCGGATGCAGGCGGAGGCCCGCCGCCTGGACTACGAGGTCGACCGCAACGGCAACCAGTGGGCCTGGCTCGGCGACCCCGCCGCCAAAGACGCCGTCGTCACCGGGTCCCACCTGGACTCGGTACCCGACGGCGGCGCCTTCGACGGCCCCCTCGGCGTCGTCTCCGCCTTCGCCGCCCTCGACGAACTCCGCCGCCGCGGCGTCCGGTTCACGCGCCCCCTCGCCATCACCAACTTCGGTGACGAGGAGGGCGCCCGCTTCGGCCTCGCCTGCGTCGGCTCCCGGCTCACCGCCGGACAGCTCACCAAGGACAAGGCGTACGAGCTCCGCGACGCCGACGGGATCACGCTCCCGCGGGCGATGGAGGCCGCGGGCTACGACCCGGACGCCATCGGCCCCGACCCCGAACGCCTCGCCCGGATCGGCGCCTTCGTCGAACTCCACGTCGAGCAGGGCCGCGCCCTGGACCTGTCGGGCGACGCCGTCGGCATCGCCTCCGCGATCTGGCCCCACGGCCGCTGGCGGTACGACTTCGCCGGCGAGGCCAACCACGCCGGCACCACCCGTCTCGTCGACCGCCGCGACCCGATGCTGACCTACGCCGAGACGGTCCTGGCCGCCCGCCGCGAGGCCGAGCTCGCCGGCGCCGTCGCCACCTTCGGCAAGATCGCGGTGGAGCCGAACGGCGTCAACGCCATCCCCTCCCTGGTCCGCGGCTGGCTCGACGCCCGCGCGGCCGACCAGCACGCGCTCGACACGGTCATCGAGGGGATCGAGACCGCCGCCCGCGACCACGCCGCACGCCAGGGCATCGACCTCACCGTCGTACGGGAGTCCTTCACCCCGGTCGTGGAGTTCGCCCATACGCTCAGGGACGAGCTGGCCGGGATCCTCGGCGAGAAGACCCCGGTCCTCGGTACGGGCGCGGGACACGACGCCGGAATCCTCTCCGGATCCGTCCCGACCGCCATGCTGTTCGTACGGAACCCCACCGGCGTCTCGCACTCCCCGGCCGAGTACGCCGCCGAGGACGACTGCGTGGCCGGGGTCCTCGCACTCGCCGACGTACTGGAAGGGCTGGCGTGCAGGTGACGACGTACTGGCTCGAACACGCCTGGCTCGACACCCACGTCGAACCGGGCGTCACCCTGACCGTCGCGGACGGCAGCGTCACCGCCGTACGCAAGGAGGTCGCCACCCCGCCCCCCGGCGCCGTCGTCCTGCGCGGCCTGACCGTCCCCGGCCTGGCCAACGCCCACTCGCACGCCTTCCACCGGGCCCTTCGCGGCACGGTCCAGGTCGGCTCAGGCACCTTCTGGACCTGGCGGGAGGTCATGTACCAGGTCGCGTCCCGGCTCACCCCCGAGACCTACCACGCCCTGGCACGGGCCGTGTACGCCGAGATGGCGCTGGCCGGCATCACCGCCGTCGGCGAGTTCCACTACCTCCACCACGCCCCCGGCGGCACCCCCTACGCCGACCCCAACGCGATGGGCGAGGCGCTCATCGCGGCGGCGGCCGAGGCCGGCGTCCGCATCACCCTCCTCGACACCGCCTACCTCTCCTCCGGCTTCGGCGCCGCACCCGAGCAGCACCAGCTCCGCTTCACCGACGGCACGGCCGACGCCTGGGCGGAGCGCGTGTCGGCGCTCAAGGAACGCGACGGCGTACGGATCGGGGCGGCGATCCACTCCGTGCGGGCGGTCCCCGCGGACCAGCTGGCCACGGTCGCGTCCTGGGCCCGGGAGCGGGGCGCGCCGCTGCACGTCCACCTCTCGGAGCAGACGGCGGAGAACGACGCCTGCCTCGCCGCCCACGGCCGCACCCCCACCCAGCTCCTCGCCGACCACGGCGTGCTCGGCCCGCTGACGACCGGCGTCCACAACACCCACCTCACGGACACCGACATCGCGCTGATCGGCTCCTCGACGACCGGCACCTGCATGTGCCCGACGACGGAGCGCGACCTCGCGGACGGCATCGGCCCGGCCGCCGCACTCCAGCGGGCCGGCTCCCCGCTGTCGCTCGGCAGCGACAGCCACGCCGTCATCGACCTCCTCGAGGAGGCGCGCGCCATGGAGCTGAACGAGCGCCTGCGCTCGCGCACCCGCGGCCACTGGACGGCCGCGGCCCTGCTCCGGGCCGCCACCGCCGACGGCCACGCGTCCCTGGGCTGGGGCGCGTCGGGCCGGCTGGAGGAGGGCGCCCTCGCCGACTTCACGACGATCGCGCTCGACTCCGTCAGGACAGCGGGACCGGTGCCGCGTCTGGCAGCCGAGACGGCGGTATTCGCCGCGTCGGCCGCGGACGTCCGGCACACGGTCGTGGGCGGCCGCCATGTCGTACGGGACGGGGTCCACCGATCCGTGCCGGACGTGCCCCGGGCCCTCGCCGACTCGATCGCCGCCCTGCGCGGCTGAAGGAGACACCCCTCACCATGAACACCGGCCCTGCGGCGACGAACAGCCCCGCGGCGACCTCCGCCCCCACGAGCACGAACAGCCCCGTGGCGACCGCGGCCACCGCCATCGTCAACATCGCCAGCCTGGTCACCAACGATCCCTCCCTCGGAGATGGCACCGCCCTCGGTCTGATCCGGGACGCGGCCGTCGTCATCGACGGCGACCGCGTCGTCTGGGTCGGTGAATCAAGAGAAGCACCCGCCACTGACAACCGGGTCGACGCGGGCGGCCGGGCGGTGATCCCCGGGTTCGTGGACTCCCACTCGCACCTGGTCTTCGCGGGCGACCGCACGGCCGAGTTCAACGCCCGGATGTCCGGGCAGCCGTACGCGGCCGGCGGCATCCGTACGACGGTGGCGGCGACGCGGGCGGCGAGCGACGAGGCCCTCTCGGCGAACGTCGCCCGCTACCTGCGCGAAGCCCTCCGCCAGGGCACCACCACCTTCGAGACCAAGTCCGGCTACGGCCTCACCGTCGAGGACGAGGCCCGCGCCCTGCGGATCGCCGCCGCCCACACCGACGAGGTCACCTACCTCGGCGCCCACATCGTCTCCCCGGACTACGCCGACGACCCCGCCGCCTACGTCGACCTCGTCACCGGCGAGATGCTGGACGCCTGCGCCCCGTACGCCCGTTGGATCGACGTCTTCTGCGAGAAGGGCGCCTTCGACGGGGACCAGGCGCGGGCGATCCTGACCGCCGGAAAGGCCAAGGGCCTGCACCCCCGCGTGCACGCCAACCAGCTCTCGTACGGCCCCGGTGTCCAGCTCGCCGTCGAACTCGACGCGGCCAGCGCCGACCACTGCACCCACCTGACCGACGCCGACGTCGACGCGCTCGCCTCGGGCGCCACGGTCGCGACGCTCCTGCCGGGCGCCGAGTTCTCCACCCGCGCCCAGTGGCCGGACGCCCGCCGCCTCCTCGACGCGGGCGTGACGGTCGCCCTGTCCACGGACTGCAACCCCGGCTCGTCCTTCACCTCCTCCGTCCCCTTCTGCATCGCCCTCGCCGTACGGGACATGCGCATGACGCCGGACGAGGCGCTCTGGTCCGCCACCGCGGGCGGCGCGGCCGCGCTGCGCCGCACCGACATCGGCCGCCTCTCCCCGGGCGCCTACGCGGACCTCGCGATCCTGGACGCCCCCTCCCACGTCCACCTCGCCTACCGCCCGGGCGTTCCCCTGGTCTCCGAGGTCTGGCGCCGGGGCGTCCCGACCGGCGCGCCGTCCGGGGCCTGACCGCCGCCCCGGGCCTCCCGACAGCCCCGGCAGTCCCGGCACTTGCCCGGCGCCGCCGCCCGGAAGGCGCGGTCGCAGCCTTCGCAGGTCTGCATCGGTAGCGGTCCGGTTCTCTCGGCCGGGTTGGTCGGCGCGGGCGGCAGCGCGGGCGGCAGCCACTCCCGCAGGCGGTGCGCGAGCAGCCGGGCGGGCCAGCGGATCGTCCCGGCCGGCAGCCCGCCCGCGAGGGTGCGCACCACGGCGGGAGCCTCCACCCCCCGTTCCAGCCAGGTACGTACCGCCGGGGCCAGGCACCGGACGTCGTTCTCGGACAGCAGCAGCCGGGGATCGGCCTGCCGCAGACCGGCCAGCAGCGAGGCGGCGGGCCGCAACTCCTCGGCGAGCGCGGGTGCTTCCCGAGCACGGACCCGTGCCGGGACGGTGTGGCGACGCTTCACCAGATCCACCCGGTGGGGGTTCTCGTACCAGTACGTCCGCGTCGCGAGCTTCGCCCCCGCCGCGCGCTCGACCTTCCGCTTCAGGTATCCGGCGGCCTCCAGCTCCCTGAGCGCGTGGGCGATCCGCGCCTCACCCTCGGGGAACCGCGCGGCCAGCACCTTGATGCCGACGAGCGCGCCGTCGGGCAGGGACTGGATGTACACCCCGATCCCGATCGCGCAGGCGGACAGGTCCTTGTGCTGGGCGAGGTGGTTGCCGACGACGGTGAACTTCTCGTCGTGGCGATGCCGGATGTGCGTGACTCCGGCGTACGCGGACACGGCCGCGCTAAACTGCGTGTCAGTCATCGGGAAGGTCTCTTCTTCCTAGGTGATCAGGCCCTCGACCGGGATGCCAGTCCCGCCGAGGGCCGAAATCTTTTATGGGGCATGTGAATTGGCGCGACCGTACCGTGCCGTCCGCGCGTTCTGCCACCTTGTCACCCGAACGTGTGAGGGTGTCGGGTTTGGGTGGGAAGGTTCTCCCCAAGCTTCTTCTACCGGGACGTCGTGGACCGCCGGACCCCTCCCGACCGGCTCACACCCCACCGGATCGCGGTTCCCCGGATCGCGGTTCCCCGGATCGCGGTTCTCCGGGACCCTCCTCCAGCGCGGCCGCCCTGGCGGACCTCCCCCACCGGCCCACCCGGCAGCGTGTGCGGTCGTCGAACGGGTTATGCTCCGGCGCCTTTCAGTCGACCGGAGGAACACGGATGAAACGACTCGCCTGTCAACTCGCGGCGCTCTGCGCCCTCTTGTTCGCGGGGGTGACGCTGCCGGCCGGCGAGGCCCACGCGGCCGAGGCCCCGCCGCCGACTGCCGGGCACACGTACGCGCTGCGCTCCGAGGCCAACGGCATGTTCGTCGCCGCGGAGATCAACGCCCCGGGTGCGCAGGCCGGCAAGCTCCGGGCCCGCACCGCCGGCGGCCCCGAAGCCCTGGGCTCCTGGGAGAAGTTCACCCTCCACACCGCCGACAAGGGCGCGACCGTCGCCCTTCGCTCCGAGGCGAACGGGCTCTACGTCACCACGGAGGTGAACTACGGCGACCCGTACGCGGGCCTGCTCCGGGCTCGCGGCGCGACCGTCGGCGACTGGCAGGGCTTCCGGCTGGAGCCGCAGTCGAACGGCACCTACGCCCTGAAGTCCAAGGCCACCGGCGCCTACGTCACCGCCGAGATCAACGACTCCGGCGGGGACCAGGCCATGCTGCGGGCACGCGCCACCTCGGTCGGCTCATGGGAGCGCTTCGAGATCGTGGACCTCGGAGCCCCCGGAGGCGCGGACCGTCCCGCGCCCCGGCTTCCGGCCACCGCCGAGGACTTCAAGGTCATGACCTGGAACGTCTGCGCCGGCACCAACGACACCTGCGGCAACCACCGGGTCACCGGGGACGCCCTCGCCGACCAGGTCGTGGCGCGGCTGGGGGCGGCGGCCGCCGACTACGACGCCGTCTTCCTCCAGGAGATGTGCGAGACGCACGCCAGGACCGTCGAGACCAGGCTGGAGGCCGCGACGAACAGCGGGTGGCACGTGCGGTTCGCACCCATCCGGTACACCGTCGACGGCTCGGAGCTCCTGGCCGCCAGGAACTGCGCCAAGGCCGGCACCGACGGCAACTGGACGGACCGCGGCGCGTACGGCATCGGGCTGGCCGTCCCGGCGGAGAGCACCTGGTACCGAGCCGAGGCCCTGACCTCCCCGCCCAACCAGTTCGACGGTACGACCTGGACGAGGAAGGAGCAGCGCACGGTCCTGTGCGCCACGATCGAGGCGCGCGCCCTGCAGTTCTGCAACGCCCACTTCAGCTCCGGCCTGACGACGGACGACAGCACCGGGTCGTACCGCGAGGCGCAGGCGGCGCAGCTGGAGAGCGTCGTGCACGCCCGGACCCCGGCCGGCTACCGCACGGTCTTCGGCGGCGACCTCAACGTCGTACCGCCGGACTCGACCTCTCCCGACGGCCCCAAGGACGCGCTGAAGGGCCTTTACGCGGCGGACCGCGAGTGCGACGAGGGCCTGTGGCCGGAGCGTCCGCGGGACGGAAGGGCGACGAAGCCGCTCACCGGGCGGGAGATCAAGATCGACTACATCTTCGCCCCCGCCGGCGCGCAGCTCGTGTGCGACGTGACGGCAGACGCCGGCCGGTCCGACCACTACCCCGTCACCGCGCGGGTACGGCTCACCGGCTGACGCGGAAGGGCCCGTCCGGTACGGACGAGCCCTTTCCACAAGCCTTCGGGGAACCGCCGGGGTCACTCGTCCAGCGTCAGTCCCTTGCGCAGCCTGCCGAGCGTGCGGGTGAGCAGCCGGGAGACGTGCATCTGCGAGATGCCGAGCTCCTCGCCGATCTCCGACTGGGTGAGGCCGGCGACGAAGCGCAGGGAGAGGATGCGCCGCTCGCGGGCCGGCAGCGAGGCGATCATCGGCTTGAGGGACTCGACGTACTCGATGCCCTCCAGGCCGTGGTCCTCGTAACCGATCCGGTCGGCGAGCGCGCCCTCGCCGTCGTCGTCCTCCGGCTGGGCGTCCAGCGAGCTCGCGGTGTACGCGTTGCTGGCCGTCATGCCCTCGACGACCTCGTCGCGGCTCAGGTCGAGCTCCGCGGCGAGTTCGCCGACGGTCGGCGTGCGGTCGAGCCGCTGGGCCAGCTCGTCGCCGGCCTTGGCGAGGTCGAGGCGGAGCTCCTGGAGCCGTCGCGGGACGCGCACCGACCACGACGTGTCGCGGAAGAAGCGCTTGATCTCGCCGATGATCGTCGGCATCGCGAACGTGGGGAACTCGACGCCCCGGGAGAGTTCGAACCGGTCGATCGCCTTGATCAGGCCGATCGTGCCGACCTGGATGATGTCCTCCATCGGCTCGCTGCGGGAGCGGAAGCGGGAGGCGGCGAACTTGACCAGGGCGAGGTTGAGCTCGACGAGGGTGTTGCGGACGTACGCGTACTCGTGCGTGCCCTCTTCGAGGTCGTCGAGGCGGGCGAACAGGGTCTTCGAGAGCGCCCGGGCGTCCAGGGCCTGGACCTGGTCGAAGGGCGGGATCTCGGGAAGGCCGGGACCGAGCTCGAGATCGTGGGTGGGGGGCAGAGTTGCTGTCGACGACGCGTTGTGGGGACGCGGAGCGTCGAGCCGGGGTGACATGGTCTCCTCCATCATTCCTTCTTGCTGCGGTTTGCGGCGCCTCCAAAGCCGGCCGTGTCGGATGTTTCCCCTAGGCCTATCGTCTCGGCGGGGATCATTGCAAGTGTCAATTGTCTGCTTTGTGTAGTTATGTGGCAGAGGGCGGCTGCCGTAGCGGGCGCGGACCTTGTATGGTTCGACCACGTCAACCGCCATTCGTGAGAGCGAGAAGAGGCACGGGAATGGACCGCCAGAACGTCGGCAGCACGCAGTCAGGACGGCTGCGGGTCGAGGTCCGGACCGTGGGGGCGACCGAGATCCTCACTCCGGTGGGTGAGCTCGATCACCACACCGCCGACCTGTTGCGTGCGCCACTGGACGAGGCGCTCGACGCCGGTCGCTCACGGCTCGTGGTCGACTGCTCACGCCTTGATTTCTGTGATTCCACCGGGCTCAACGTGCTGCTGGGTGCCCGGCTGAAGGCCGACGCCGCCGGGGGAGGGGTCCACCTGACCGGGATGCGGCCCGTGGTGGCGCGGGTCTTCGAGATCACCGGTGCGGACGTCGTCTTCACCGTGCACGACTCTCTCGCGGCGGCCCTCCCCGACGAGTGACGGGTGTCGTGAGGGAATCGCCGGGCAGAAGAGCCCAGGTTTCGTCCTTTTGTCTGGTGAATCGGTTGAATCGGTGAGGTGAAGCGCTGATGGACACTGCTGCCGGTGGCAGGGAGGTCGAGGAGGCCACGAGCCACGGCACGGGTGCAGCCTCCGCCGGCGCGCGTTCCGGTGCCGATGCCGCCGACGCGGCCCATGCGGCCGGTGCCGCGGCTCCCGGTGCCGACCTCGACGCACGGACCCTCTCGCTCGGCGCCGCCAGTGGCACCGTCCCGCTCGCCCGCGACTTCACGAGGACGGCGCTCTACGACTGGGGCTGGCTGCCCGCCGCCACCGCCGAGGCCAGGGCCGCCGCCGAGGACGTCCTGCTCGTCGTCTCCGAACTGGTCACCAACGCCTGCCTGCACGCCGAGGGCCCGGAGTCGCTGAGCGTCCGGCGCCGCGCGAAGGTGCTGCGCCTGGAGGTCGTCGACCGCGGCGCCGGCCAGCCCGCGCCGCGCACCCCGCACCGGGCCGGACGGCCCGGCGGACACGGCATGTTCATCGTGCAGCGGCTCTGCCTCGACTGGGGCATCGAGCGCACACCCGGCGCCCCGGGCAAGACGGTCTGGGCGGAACTGAGCGCGCCGGCCTAGGACTTGCTGCGGCCGCAGCCGCAGCCGGCTGGCACGGCCGTTCGGGGAGTCGCGTGCGTCTCCCGGTGACCGCCGTCGTCGACGTGGACTACGCCTGCGAGACCACAATCGACCCCAAGGGCGCGGTCTCGCCCGTCGACCTCAGGGCCGTCGAGAACGGCGGCTCCTACACGATCACCATGCTTCGAGAAGGGCGTCTCCGACAGCCCGGTCGAGCTCCCCAAGGGCGTCATGACACCCCGCCCGGGGAGCACCGGGGCACGGTCTTCGCGACGGTCGGCTGCCGGGAGGCGCGAGTCCCGGTGCATCTGCGGGTGAGCGGGTCCTCGACCGCCCGGGCCGAGGGCGGCAAGGGCGGTGGCACCACCGCGAGCGGCGGTACGGGCGGTACGGGCGGCTCCGGCGGCGGCCTCGCCCAAACCGGCGCCGAGGACGAGGGCGCCCTGCGCGCTCGCCCTGGTGGCCGGCACGGTAATCCTCCTCGGCGGCGCGGTGTTCACGTTCACCCCGTGGGCGCGGCTGCGGCGCTGACGCGGTACGGGCCGGCCGGAAACGGCGGAGGGCCGCCGCACCGGATCAGTGCGGCGGCCCTCCGGTCCGTACGGAAGCCGACGTCAGTGGACGTCGCCCATCAGCGTCTGGACCTTCTTGCGGTACATGTAGATCGCGAAGCCCGCCGCGACGGCGAGCGTCGCCTGCATCGCGATGATCCCGGTTCCGTTCAGGTCCACGCCCGCGATGGAGAGCAGACCCGTGGTGCAGTCACCGGCGGTGACGGCGAGGAACCAGACACCCATCATCTGGGAGGCGTACTTCTTCGGCGCCATCTTCGTCGTGACGGAGAGGCCGACGGGGGAGAGGCAGAGCTCACCGATGGTCTGGATCATGTAGATCGAGACGAGCCACATCGGGGAGACGAGGGTGCCGTCGCCCGCCATGTTCATCGGGACGACGAAGACGAAGAAGGACGCACCGACGAGGACCAGGCCCATCGCGAACTTCACGATGGTGTTCGGCTCCCGGTTCCTGCGGGCCAGCCACAGCCACAGCCAGGCGAAGACCGGGGCCAGCGCCATGACGTAGAGCGGGTTCAGGGACTGGTACCAGGTGGCGGAGAAGCCGAGGCCGAAGACGGTGCCGGCGGTCTTGCCGTCCGCGAAGAGGGACAGGGTCGAGCCACCCTGGTCGTAGATCATCCAGAAGATCGCGGCGGCCACGAAGAACCAGATGTAGCCGTTGATCTTCGACTGCTCGGACGGGTCGAGGTCCTTGTCACGCTTGATGCGGGCCAGGACGGCGATCGGAATGAGCAGACCGGCGAGGGTGAGCGGGACCAGAGCCCAGTTCAGCGTGTACAGGCCGAGGGCCACGACGATGCCGTAGAAGACGGCCACGAGGGCGACGGCGAGAGCGGCCTTCGTGATGACCGCCTTGCGCTCCTCGGCGGAGAGCGGGTTCGGGACCTCGCTGCTCTTCGGGTTGAGGCTCTTGGCGAAGGTCAGGAAGACCGCGAGACCGAGGCCCATGCCCACCGCGGCGAGCGCGAAGCCGAGGTGCCAGTTGACTTCCTTCCCGATCGTTCCGATGAGGAGCGGAGCGACGAAGGCGCCGAGGTTGATGCCGACGTAGAAGAGCGTGAAGCCGCCGTCACGACGCGGGTCCTCGGGACCGTCGTAGAGGTGGCCCACCATCGTCGAGATGTTGGCCTTGAGCAGACCCGAACCGACGGCCACCAGCGCGAGGCCGACGAAGAACATCGCCGAGCCGGGCAGTGCCAGCGAGATGTGACCGGCCATGATCACGAAACCGGCGATGGTGACGGTCTTGCGGGCGCCCCAGACACGGTCGCCGAACCAGCCGCCCGGCATCGCCATGAGGTAGACCATCGACACGTACACCGAGTAGATGGCCGTGGCGGTGGCCGCCTTCATCGCCAGACCGCCGCCCTGGCCGCCCACGGCGGCGTCGGCGCCACCGGAGACCAGGTAGTACACCAGCAGGGCCCGCATCCCGTAGTAGGAGAAGCGCTCCCACATCTCGGTGAAGAAGAGGGTGGTCAGGCCGCGGGGGTGGCCGAGAAACGTCTTCTGGTACCGGGGAACTCCGGTCGAAGCCGTCGTCAGGCTGGACGCCATGTCGATCCTTGCTCTTTCGGGACGCGCGCCTCGTGAGCGTGGTGCGCCCGGTGGGGGAGGCCGGCACCGGCGAGGAGCGGTCGCGCCCCGCCGGGATCCACGCCCCGCGACGCGCATGGCGTCACCGGACCCGGCCCACAGGTCATTCACCGTCCTCAAGGTTGGCGAAGCCGACCTCGCGCGAAAAGAGACCTTTGGCGCACGAAGCGTGCCAAAGGTCCCCGAATACCGCTACAGACGTCTCGCCACCATACGACACGACAGCAGCCCATATGGAAGGGGTTGAGAGATGGATCACAGGTAATCAGGGAGCCACGGACCGTCATTCGAAGGTCATCTGCTGACTGGCCATCCGATAGCCAGGGCCTGTGCGCACCCGGTGGATCATGCCTCGGGTGTCCCCCATGCGGACTACCATCACCCCATGACCCGTGTACTGCTCGCCGAGGACGACGCATCCATCTCGGAACCGCTGGCCCGCGCCCTGCGGCGGGAGGGGTACGAGGTCGAGGTGCGGGAGGACGGGCCGAGCGCCCTCGACGCCGGACTCAAGGGCGGGGTCGACCTCGTCGTCCTCGATCTGGGGCTGCCCGGCATGGACGGGCTGGAGGTCGCCCGGCGCCTGCGCTCCGAGGGGCACGCGATCCCGATCCTGGTGCTGACCGCCCGCGCCGACGAGGTCGACACCGTCGTCGGGCTCGACGCCGGCGCCGACGACTACGTCACCAAGCCCTTCCGCCTCGCCGAGCTCCTCGCCCGGGTCCGGGCCCTGCTCCGGCGCGGCGCCACCGAGTCGGCCGTCCCCCCGGCCACGCACGGCGTGCGGATCGACGTCGAGTCGCACCGCGCCTGGATGGGCGAGGAGGAGCTCCAGCTCACGGCGAAGGAGTTCGACCTGCTGCGGGTCCTGGTCCGGGACGCCGGCCGGGTCGTGACCAGGGACCAGCTGATGCGGGAGGTCTGGGACACGACCTGGTGGTCCTCGACCAAGACCCTCGACATGCACATCTCCTGGCTGCGCAAGAAGCTGGGCGACGACGCGGCCAACCCGCGCTACATCGCCACGGTCCGGGGCGTCGGCTTCCGCTTCGAGAAGAGTTAGCGCGTCCGCTTTCGAGAAGCGTGCGGAAGCGTCCTGCCGCTCGCGCCCGGGGCCGCCGCTCCCGGGACCGTAGGCTCGACGGGCAAGACCGTCACCCCGCCCGGAGGGCATGCACCGTGCGCCGCAGGCTGATCAACTCCACGCTCGCCGTGGTCCTCGTCGTCATCGCCGTCTTCGGGGTGTCCCTCGTCCTCGTCGAGACGCGGACCATCTCCAGCAGCGCCCAGGAGAGCGTGGACTCCGAGGCGCTGCGCCTGGTCGCCATCGTCGACAGCCGCCTCATCGGCGGGGAGCCCGTCAACCCCGACATCCTCGCCGAGCAGAGCGGCGCCAAGCGGTACGCCCTGATCGAGATCCCCGGCCGCGCCCCCATCGAGATCGGCACCCGCCCCCAGGGCAGCGTCATCCGCGCCACCGCCGACGGCGAACGCGGCGAGACCGTCACCGTCGAGGAGTCCCGCTCCACCGTCACCGCCGAGGTCGGACGCACCCTCCTGATCATCGGCGCCGTGGCCCTGCTCGCCGTCGTGGCCGCCGTCCTGCTCGCCGTACGGCAGGCCAACAGGCTGGCGTCCCCGCTCACCGACCTCGCCGAGACCGCCGAACGGCTCGGCTCGGGCGATCCGCGCCCGCGTCACCGGCGGTACGGCGTGCCCGAGCTGGACCGGGTCGCCGACGTCCTGGACGCCTCCGCCGAGCGGATCGCCCGGATGCTCACCGCCGAACGCCGGCTCGCCGCCGACGCCTCCCACCAGCTCCGTACGCCCCTCACCGCCCTGTCCATGCGGCTGGAGGAGGTGGCGGTCGCCGACGACCTGGACACCGTCAAGGAGGAGGCGACGATCGCGCTCACCCAGGTCGAGCGGCTCACCGACGTCGTCCAGCGACTGCTCACCAACTCCCGGGACCCCCGTACCGGCTCCGCCATCGCCTTCGACCTCGACGAGGTCGTCAAGCAGCAGATCGAGGAGTGGCGCCCCGCCTACCGCAGCGCGGGCCGGGCGATCGTCCACTCCGGCAAGCAGGGCATGCGGGCGGTGGGCACCCCCGGGGCGGTGGCCCAGGTCCTCGCCGCCCTGATCGAGAACTCGCTCATGCACGGCGGCGGCACCGTCGCCCTGCGCACCCGGGTCACCGGCAACCAGGCCGTGATCGAGGTCACCGACGAGGGGCCGGGTGTTCCCGCCGACCTCGGCGCGCGGATCTTCGAGCGGACCATCAGCGGCCGCAACTCCACCGGCATCGGCCTCGCGGTCGCCCGGGACCTCGCGGAGGCGGACGGGGGGCGGCTCGAGCTGCTCCAGCAGCAGCCGCCGGTGTTCGCGCTCTTCCTGAGCCGCGAGGTCAGACGCCACACGGACGAGGAGCGCCCGGTCCGCTAGGGCTTTTCTCCAGGACCGGGGTCACACGCGGTCGGGCTGCTTCCTGACCGCCTGCCGTGGAGCCTGCTCCAGGAACGATTCGGCGGTCTGCACGGCCTCCCGGGCCGGCAGCGTACGGAACACCCACGTGCGGTACGACCAGAAGCGGAACAGTGTCGCGACGCCGATGCCGAAGAACTTGAAGAAGTTGCTCTGCAGCGGGCTGTCCCAGCCGAACCCGTACGTCGCCGCGTACAGGATGCCGTTCTGGATCACCAGGCCGACGACGCTGAACAGGAAGAAGAGCGTCAGCTCCCTGGTCCGGCTGCTCTTGTCGCGGTCCCGGTAGGTGAAGTACCGGAAGCCCACGTAGTTGAACGCGATCGCGACGACGGTGGCGATGATGCTCGCCCGCACGACCGGCAGGTCCGTCAGATGGCGTACGAGATTGAACACCCCGAGATCCACCAGAAGCCCGACACCACCGACCGCGCCGAACTTGGCGAACTCGCGGGTGAGCTGATCAAGCCGCACGCGCAGTGCGCTTTTCTCAGTCATGGTGATCGCTCAGCCCCGTCCTTCGGATGATGTCAACCAACCCATGCTAACCAGCGCGCCTGTCACCCGCCCCCGGACATCGCAAACCATGGGAAAACCCCGTTTCGCTGTGCCAAAGCACAGGCGGATGAGGCTTCCCGCCTCGTGCGGATACCCTAAGAGGGTGACGTTTCCGGTAGTCGGCATGGTCGGTGGCGGTCAGCTCGCCCGTATGACCCACGAGGCGGGCATCCCCCTCGGCATCAAGTTCAAGCTCCTCAGTGACACCCCGCAGGACTCGGCGGCCCAGGTGGTGAGCGACGTCGTCATCGGCGACTATCGCAACCTGGACACGCTGCGTGACTTCGCGCGCGGCTGTGACGTGATCACCTTCGATCACGAGCACGTGCCGACCGAACACCTGAGGGCCCTGGAGGCGGACGGCATCCCCGTCCGCCCCGGGCCCGACGCGCTGGTGCACGCCCAGGACAAGGGGGTGATGCGCGCCAGACTGGACGAGATCGGCGCGCCGAGCCCGCGCCACCGCATCGTCGCCGACCCGGCGGACGCGGCGGCCTTCGCCGCCGAGGTGGGCGGCTTCCCGATCATCCTGAAGACCGTGCGCGGCGGCTACGACGGCAAGGGCGTCTGGTTCGTCCGTACGGAGGCCGACGCCCGCGACCCGTTCCAGGCGGGCGTGCCGGTGCTCGCCGAGGAGAAGGTCGACTTCGCGCGCGAGCTCGCGGCGAACATCGTGCGCTCCCCGCACGGCCAGGCCGTCGCCTACCCCGTCGTCGAGTCGCGGCAGGTCGACGGCGTCTGCGACACGGTGATCGCACCCGCTCCCGGCCTCTCCGGCGAGCTGGCCGGTCAGGCCCAGGAGCTGGCGCTGCGCATCGCCAAGGAGCTCGGCGTCGTCGGACATCTGGCCGTCGAGCTGTTCGAGACCGCCGACGGGCGGATCCTCGTCAACGAGCTCGCCATGCGCCCCCACAACTCCGGCCACTGGACCCAGGACGGCGCGATCACCTCGCAGTTCGCCAACCACGTCCGGGCCGTCCTCGACCTCCCGCTGGGCGATCCGCGCCCGCGCGCGCCCTGGACGGTCATGTGCAATGTGCTGGGCGGGGACTACCCCGACATGTACTACGCGTACCTGCACTGCATGGCCCGCGATCCGCAGCTCAAGATCCATATGTACGGCAAGGACGTGAAGCCCGGCCGCAAGGTGGGGCATGTCAACACCTACGGCGACGACCTGGACGACGTGCTGGAGCGCGCGCGTCACGCCGCCGGCTATCTGCGAGGAACGATCACCCAATGAGCACCAGCCCCGATGCGAGCCCCGTCGTCGGCATCGTCATGGGATCCGACTCCGACTGGCCCATCATGGAGGCCGCGGCGCAGGCCCTGGACGAGTTCGAGATCCCGTACGAGGTCGACGTCGTCTCCGCGCACCGCATGCCGCGCGAGATGATCACATACGGCGAGGAGGCCGCCGACCGCGGTCTGAAGGCGATCATCGCGGGCGCGGGCGGCGCCGCCCACCTGCCGGGCATGCTCGCCTCGGTCACCCCGTTGCCCGTCATCGGTGTCCCGGTCCCGCTGAAGCACCTCGACGGCCTGGACTCGCTGCTCTCCATCGTGCAGATGCCGGCCGGTGTGCCGGTGGCCACGGTCTCCGTCGGCGGCGCCCGCAACGCCGGTCTGCTCGCCGCCCGGATCATCGCCGCGCACGACCCGGAGCTGCTCGGCCGGATGCGGGAGTTCCAGCAGGAGCTGAACGACCAGGCGAGCGAGAAGGGCAAGCGGCTGCGGAACAAGGTCGAGGGCTCGGAGTCCTTCGGATTCGCCAGGTGAGCGGGGCGGACCGCCCGGCGCCGGAGCGCCTCGAGGAGGCGCGCGAGCTGCTCGCCTCCGCGCCCGTCGTCGACGGTCACAACGATCTGCCGTGGGCCCTGCGGGAGCACGTCCGCTACGACCTGGACCGCATGGACATCGCGGCCGACCAGCGCGGCGCCCTCCACACCGACCTGGCCCGGCTGCGGGCCGGCGGCGTCGGCGCCCAGTTCTGGTCCGTGTACGTGCCGTGCTCGCTGAGCGGGGACGACGCGGTCAGCGCCACCCTGGAGCAGATCGACATCGTCGACCAGCTCCTCGCGCGGTACGCCGGGGAGCTGGCCCCCGCCCTCACCGCGGACGACATGGAGTCCGCGCGGCGGCAGGGCCGTATCGCCTCCCTGAAGGGCGCCGAGGGCGGCCACTCCATCAACGACTCCCTCGCCACCCTGCGCGCGCTGCACACCCTCGGCGTGCGCTACATGACGCTCACCCACAACGACAACACCGCGTGGGCGGACTCGGCGACCGACGAGCCGGGAGTCGGCGGGCTCTCGCCCTTCGGCCACGAGGTCGTCCGGGAGATGAACCGGACCGGCATGCTCGTGGACCTCTCGCACGTCGCCGCGACGACGATGCGGGACGCGCTCGACACCTCCGTCGCGCCGGTGATCTTCTCGCACTCCTCGTCCCGGGCGGTCTGCGACCACCCGCGGAACATCCCCGACGACGTGCTGGAGCGGCTGCCGGCCAACGGAGGCGTGGCGATGGCCACGTTCGTACCGAAGTTCATCCTGCGGGCGGCCGTGGAGTGGACGGACCGGGCCGACGAGAACATGCGGGCGCACGGGCTGCACCACCTGGACACCACCCCGCGGGCGATGAAGATCCACCGCGCCTTCGAGGCGGACAACCCGCGTCCGATCGCCACCGCCGCCACGGTCGCCGACCACCTCGACCACATGCGCGAGGTGGCCGGCATCGACCACATCGGCATCGGGGGCGACTACGACGGTACGGCGTTCACCCCGGCCGGACTCGACGACGTCTCCGGCTACCCCAACCTGATCGCGGAGCTGCTGACCCGCGGCTGGTCCCGCGCCGACCTCGCCAAGCTGACCTGGTCCAACGCGGTCCGCGTGCTGCGGGACGCGGAGGCGGTCTCCCGCGGTCTGCGGGCGACCCGTGGCCCGTCGAACGCGACGATCGAGTCGCTGGACGGGCTGCCCGCCTGACGCCCTCCGGCACGGTGACACCGACGGCCCCGCTCCGGCGGGGCCGTCGGTGTCTCGTCCCGGCGGGGCCGTCGCCCGTACCGGCGTGGGCCCCCGTCCGGCGGGCGTCCCCCGGACGTACCACTCCACCGCGACCGGGGGAGGGGCGGGTGGCACGGTGGGCGGTACTGCCTCACCGAGTTCGGAGTCACCTCATGGCAGATCTGCTGGACGACGCCCCTGACCTGTCGGCCGCTTCCGCAGCCGCCGGTGAGCTCGATCCCCCGGGACCACCACCGCCGCCCGCGTCGGACGAGGACGAGCACGCCCGCGCCCTGCTGGCCGCGTATCCGGTCGTCGAGGGGTACATGGACGTTCCCGAGCCCCCCGACCCCGAGGACCTGCCTCCGCCCAGGGCCCAGGGCGTGGGGGCGCAGTTCTGGTCCCTGCGCGCCGGGCCCGGGGACGACGCGGTCCTGGAGACGCTGCGACGGATCGACACCGTACGGACCCTCGTCGCCGCCTGCCCGGAACACCTGCGGCTGGCGCGGACCACGGCGGAGGTCTCCGACGCCGCCAACTGCGGCCGGGCCGCGGCGCTGCTGGGGCCCGTGAGCGCCACCGCTCTCGGCGGCTCGCTCGCCACGCTCCGGGCGTACCACGCGCTGGACGTCCTGGCGGTGACGCTGTCCGGTCTCGACGACTTCGACCGCTTCGCCCACGACGCGGTACGGGAGATGAACCGGCTGGGCGTCCTCGTGGACCTCTCGGGCGCCGCCCCGGACACGATCCGCGCCGCGCTGGCGGTCACCAAGGCCCCGGTCCTGATGACGCGCGGGGAGCCGGAGGCCCTGCCGGACGAGGTTCTGGCCCTGCTGGGCGAGAACTGCGGCGTGTGCATGGTTCCGGTGACGGGCGGCGTCTCCGCCACGGCCGACGCCCTGGACCGGCTGCGCGCCCTGGCCGGACCCGGCTCGCTGGGCCTCGCGCACTGCCCGGACCCGGGGTCCGGCTACCGGGAGCTCGTCGTGGAGCTGCTCCAGCGCGGCTGGCCGGACCAGGACATCCGCGCCCTCACCCGCGCCAACGCGACCCGCGTCCTGCGCGAATCGGAGTTCCACTCCCGGGCCACCCGCCTGCGCCGCCCGACCTGAGACCGGGGGACAGGGGCCGGGGCCGGTCCGGCCCCGGGGCTCGGCGGCCTGCCGGCCAACCGTCCGTCGCCGCTACGCCCGCGGGCGGCCCATCGCGCGGTACACCCAGCCCGCCTCGCGCCACAGCGTCGGGTCCAGCGCGTTGCGGCCGTCCAGGATCACCCGGGACGTGACGACCTCCCCGAGCTCCGCCGGGTCCAGGGCGTCGCGGAACTCGCGCCACTCC
Organism: Streptomyces sp. NPDC003027; assembly: GCF_053591435.1. NCBI lineage: Bacteria > Bacillati > Actinomycetota > Actinomycetes > Kitasatosporales > Streptomycetaceae > Streptomyces > Streptomyces sp. NPDC003027. The sequence continues at coordinate 1,667 of NZ_JBSFTU010000073.1, read as the reverse complement.
GTCAGGTGCAGCACCACGTCCGCCCCGCGTACCGCCTCCAGCGCCGTGTCCGCGTACCCGAGCGTCGGGAACAGCCGGCGCGCGTTGTCCATGCCCTTCGGGTCGTAGACCGTCACCTGCCCGCCCTGCAGATGGATCTGGCCCGCCACGTTCAGCGCCGGCGAGTCCCGCACGTCGTCCGAGTCCGGCTTGAACGTCGCGCCGAGCACCGCCACCCGCTTGCCCAGGAACGACCCGCCGCCCAGCGCGTCGCGCGCCATCGCGACCATCTGGCCGCGCCGCCGCATGTTGATCGAGTCGATCTCTCTGAGGAACGTCAGCGCCTGGTCCGCGCCCAGCTCGCCCGCCCGCGCCATGAACGCCCGGATGTCCTTCGGCAGGCAGCCCCCGCCGAAGCCGATCCCGGCCCGCAGGAACTTGGACCCGATCCGGTCGTCGTAGCCGATCGCCTCCGCGAGCTTCGCGACGTCACCGCCCGCGGCCTCGCACACCTCCGCCATCGCGTTGATGAAGGAGATCTTCGTCGCCAGGAAGGAGTTGGCCGCGGTCTTCACCAGCTCCGCCGTCGGGAAGTCCGTCACCACGAACGGCGAGCCCTCGCCGACCGGCCCGGCGTACACCTCGCGCAGCACCTTCTCGGCGCGCTCGCCGCGCACACCGACCACGATCCGGTCAGGTCGCAGCGTGTCCTGGACGGCGAAGCCCTCCCGCAGGAACTCGGGGTTCCACGCGAGGTCGACGCCCTCCGGCAGCAGCCCCGCGAGCCGTTCCGCCGAGCCGACCGGCACGGTCGACTTGCCGACGACCAGCGAGCCCGAGCGCACCACGCCGGCGAGCGAGGCGAAGGCGGCGTTGACGTACGACATGTCGCACGCGTACTCGCCGTGCTTCTGCGGAGTGTTCACACACACGAAGTGGACGTCGCCGAACTCGCCGACCTCCTCCCAGGAGGTCGTGAAGCGCAGCCGCCCCGTCGACCCCTCGATCCCGGTGGCGTGCCGGGCGAGGAGCTCCTCGAGCCCGGGCTCGTACATCGGGACCCGGCCCGCCGACAGCATCTCGATCTTCTCGGGTACGACGTCGAGTCCGAGGACCTCGAAGCCCAGCTCCGCCATGGCCGCCGCGTGTGTCGCGCCGAGGTAGCCGGTGCCGATCACGGTGATCTTGAGGGCCATGCGGGACTCCATGTGCGTGCAGGCGGAAAATGCCTGCCCGAGCATAGTCGGGGCGGTGTGGACGGACCGCGCGCCGCCGCGGGCTGTCGGAAAGCTCACCTGGTCCCCGAGGCCGCCCGCACCCTAAAATTTGGGTTACTTAACGGTAGTTAGCGTTCTAGGGGAGCTCGGGATCATGGGCAAGGACTTCGACCTTTATCGTCCGTCGGAGGAGCACGAGATGCTCCGGGAGTCGGTGCGTGCGCTGGCGGAGGCGAAGATCGCGCCGTTCGCGGCGGTGGTGGACGAGGAGGGCCGGTTCCCGAGGGAGGCGCTGGACGCGCTGGTGGCGGCGGATCTGCACGCGGTGCATGTGCCGGAGGTGTACGGGGGTGCGGGGGCGGACGCGCTGGCGACGGTGATCGTGATCGAGGAGGTCGCGCGGGTGTGCGGCAGTTCCTCGCTGATCCCGGCGGTGAACAAGCTGGGGTCGCTGCCGGTGATCCTGTCGGG
>NZ_JBSFTU010000072.1:0-20685 GCF_053591435.1 Streptomyces sp. NPDC003027 | reverse complement strand
GGGGCCGGCGGGGGGGGGGGGGGGGGGGCGCCCCCACCCGGAGGGGGCGGCGGCCCCCCCCCGCCGCCCCCCCCCCCCCCCCCCCACCGCCACCCCGTTCGACGGGGCGGCGGATCAGGCCTTACGGCGGAGTCAGACCGCCGGAGCCGGGTACGTCGGGTACTCGACGCCCGAGACGTGCTGGACGACGCGGATGACCTGGCAGGAGTAACCGAACTCGTTGTCGTACCAGAGGTACAGGATCGCGTTGTCGCCGTCGACCTTGGTGGCGCCGGCGTCGACGATCGAGGCGTGGCGCGAACCGATGAAGTCGTTGGAGACCGCGTCGGGGGCCGTGGTGAAGTCGATCTGGCGCTTGAGCGGCGAGGTCAGCGACACGTTGCGGAGGTAGTCCAGGACCTCTTCGCGGGTGGTCTCGCGGCCGAGGCGCAGGCTGAGGATCGCGATCGAGACGTCCGGGACCGGAACGCGGATCGAGCTGCCGGTGATCGGCGCCTTGAGGTCGGGCAGCGCCTTGGCGACGGCGGAGGCGGCACCGGTCTCGGTGATGACCATGTTGAGCGGCGCGGAGCGGCCGCGACGGTCGGCCTTGTGGTAATTGTCCAGCAGGTTCTGGTCGTTGGTGAACGAGTGGACGGTCTCCACGTGGCCGCGGAGCACGCCGTACTCGTCCGCCATCGCCTTCAGCGGCGGGACGATCGCGTTGGTGGTGCAGGACGCGCAGGACAGGATCTGCTCGTCGGGCTTGATCGTGTCGTGGTTGACGCCGTGGACGATGTTGGGGACGTCACCCTTGCCCGGGGCCGTCAGGACGACCTTGTCGATGCCGGGGCGCAGGTGCTTCGACAGACCCTCGCGGTCACGCCACTTGCCGGTGTTGTCGATGAGGATGGCGTTCTTGATGCCGTACGCCGTGTAGTCGACCTCGGACGGGTCGCCGGCGTAGATCACCTTGATCTCGTTGCCGTTGGCGACGATCGTGCTGGTGGCCTCGTCGACCGTGATCGTGCCCTGGAACTGGCCGTGGATGGAGTCACGGCGCAGCAGCGAGGCGCGCTTGACGATGTCCTGCTCGCCGCCCCGGCGGACGACGATCGCGCGCAGACGCAGACCGTTGCCGGAGCCGGCCTTCTCGATGAGCAGGCGGGCGACGAGGCGGCCGATGCGGCCGAAGCCGTAGAGGACGACATCGCGGGCCTCGCGGCGCTCGATCTTGTTGGCGCCGGTGGCACCGGCCACGGCCTCGGCCGTGAACTCCTCCACGGACAGGTCGCGGTCGTCGCTCTTGTACGTCGCGGCGAGCATGCCGATGTCGATCTGGGAAGGGCCGAGGTCGAGCGTGGTGAGGGCCTGGAGGAAGGGCAGCGTCTCGGTGACCGAGAGCTCCTCACCAGCGATCTGCCGGGCGAATCGGTGGGTCTTGAGAATGCTGACCACCGACTTGTTCACCAAGGAGCGGCTGTGCAGAAGGACGGTGACGTCCCGCTCCCGGTGCAGCTTCCCGATGATCGGGATCATCGACTCCGCGATCTCCTCGCGGTTCTTCCAATTGGTGAACGAGTCGTCATTGACAGTCACAGGCTTATCTTTCGAGCTAGGCGGCGCTCATATGCTAACCCGCCCCTCTTTCGATCATTCAGGGGGTGTGGCGTGAGTGGGCGGGCGGCCCGCGGCAGGGGCGCTTTCGCCGGAATACGGGATCGGCTCCGGCCGTTATGCGGCTGAACGGCCATGCTCACCTGGTGGCCCCAGATCCCCGGCCCCTCGGGAAGCGCCATGATCCGACCCGCCGTCCCCCTCGCCCTTGCCGCCGCGGCTCTCGCCGCGCTCGTCGGCTGCTCCTCGCTCGGTGATCACCGGACCGCCTCCTCCCCCGGGCCGGCGGGAACGTCCGCCGCCGCCGTCGCCGCCACCACCACCGTCGCCGTCGCGCCGGCCCCGGAGCCGGACAGGAAGGATCAGCCCTCCCGGCTCTCCATACCGTCCATCGGCGTGAAGGACCTGCGTGTCGTCCCGTACGAGGGGACGACCGACGACACGCCGGGCACCCGGATCCAGGACCGGGGCGTCGCGGCGAGCCCCCGGGGCGAGCGGGGCGGTGTCGGTCCGGGCGAGATCGGCAACTTCCTGGTGACCGCCCACCGGCTCTCCGCCGGAGCACCGCTGCGTGATCTGCCGGCCGTCGAGGTCGGCGACTCCGTCTTCGTCAGGGCGGCGGACGGCACGGTGCACGAGTACGAGATCGTCCAGACGCGTAAGACCTCGTTCCGGTCCGAGCGCTCCCTCGCCGAGCAGCGCGCCCCGGTGCCGGGCGCGCCGGGCGAGAAGCCGACCAAGGCCATGATCACGATCTCCACCTGCGCCACGCCGGAGGACAACGCGGCCGGAAACCACTGGCGCGACGAGAACAACAACCCCGAGCACCGCATCGACAAGATCGGTGTCCTGACCGCGTCCCGGCCGGCGGCCTAGGGTCTTTCGTTTGGATCAGGCCGGATCAGGGAGCGGGGTCTGGTGCATGGGGTCTCCCCAGGCCCGCCAGGGCCGAGGTCCGGCGGATCAGACGGCGGGTGCGTGCCGGGCCGCCTCGCGGGCGAGTCCACGGCGTACACGCAGGAAGGGCCGGGGCCGGTCGACGGCGAGGACCGCCGTCGTACGGCCGTCGCGCTCGTACAGGCAGAGGAAGCTCCCCTCGTCCGTCGAGCCCTCGACGATCCTGACGGTGTCCCCCTCCCGGCGCCGCCCGGCGAACTGGATGCGGGCGCCGTACTGGTCCGACCAGAAGTAGGGCAGCGGACGGGTGCTGTCGACGGTGCGGCCGGCCAGCAGATTGCGTACGGCGACGGCGGGCTGTTCGGTCGCGCTGGTCCAGTGTTCGGTGCGCCGCCCGCCGACCCGGGCCACGTCCCCCACCGCCACGACCTGCGGCAGCGCGGTGGCGCAGCCGTCGTCGCAGAGGACACCGTCGTTCACCGGGAGTGTGGAGCCGGCGAGCCAGTCCGTGTGGGGTACGGCTCCGATTCCGACGACGACCACATCGGCGGGGAGCACCCGGCCGTCGGTCAGTTCCACCGCGGTGACGGCGCGGGCACCGCCGTGCCCGTGCAGCCGGGCGACTCCCGTGCCGGTGAGGAGCTCGGTTCCGCCGCGCCGGTGCAGGGCGGCGCAGACGGCGGCCATCTCGGGGCCCAGTTGGGGGACGAGCGGGAGGGGGGCGGCCTCGACGACGGTGACATCGTGGCCGAGCCCGGCACAGGTGGACGCGGTCTCGGCGCCGATGAAACCGCCGCCGATCACGACGACCCGCCGACTGCCGCCGCTCAGCGCGTCGCGCAGGGCGCGGGCGTCGTCGAGCGTGCGGAGGGTGTGGACCCCGGCGAGTCCGGAGGCGCCCGGCAGTCGGCGGGCGCGGGCGCCGGTGGCGATGACGACCCCGTCGGTGACGATGGTCCGCCCGTTCTCGAGCCGCAGGGTGCGGCCAGGCGCGTCGAGCGCGCGGGCGCGGGTGCCGAGCAGCCACTCCGCGGCGAGTTCGGTCTCCTCCTCGGCGTCGCAGAGGGCGAGTCGGTCCTCGTCCGCGCGTCCGGCGAGGAAGTCTTTGGAGAGCGGCGGTCGGTCGTACGGGCGGTGGTGTTCCTCCCCCACGATCACCAGCCGCCCGTCGAAGCCCTGGGCGCGCAGCTCACGGGCGGCGTACAGGCCCGCGAGCGAGGCACCGACGACGGTCACTGTTCTCATGCTGCGGAGTCCTCCTGCGCGGCCGGGCGGACATGGATGACGCCGTCGACGACGACGACCTGGTGGGTGCGGACGGGACGGCGGGCGGGGAGGCAGGTCGGCCGGCCGGTGCGGAGATCGAATGAGGCGGCGTGCAGCGGGCATTCGACCAGGCAGCCTTCGAGCCAGCCCTCGGAGAGGGAGGCGTCCTGGTGGGTGCACGTGTCGTCGATGGCGTACAGCTCGCCCTCGGTGTGGAAAACCGCGATCGGCGGTGTGGTGTCGATACGGACGGATTCGCCCGCGGGGAGGTCTTCAAGGCGGCAGACGGGAATCACGGGGCCCCCCTCGATCCAGGACTCTTCGGTAACATGTCGTTGCGTATGGCGCATGAGGGAGCGCTATGCGCAACAGAATCCGGTCGGGGTGCCCGCCGCGTCAAGGGCTTCCCGGAGATGCGCGCCCGACGGCCGCCCGATGGCTGAGAGTTGAGCTATGACCCGCGAGCACACAGTGGCTGACCAGACCGACGAGACGGCGGAGCGCGCGACCCGGGGAGGAGCGGGAGCGATCCAGTCCGTGGACCGCGCCGTGAGCGTGCTGGAGATCCTGGCGAGACACGGGGAGGCCGGCGTCACGGACATCGCCGACGAGCTGGAGGTGCACAAGTCCACCGCGTTCCGCCTGTTGGGAGCGTTGGAGGCCCGGGGGCTCGTGGCGCAGGCGCAGGACCGGGGCAAGTACTTCCTGGGGGCGGGCATCCTGCGCCTGGCGGGGGCGGCGGCCGTGCGCCTGGACATCTCGCAGGAGGGCGCCCCGGTCTGCCGGGAACTCGCCGACGAGCTGGGCGAGACGGTCAACATCGCGGTCCTCGACGACGACGCGGCGGTCAACATCATGCAGGCGCGCGGCCCGGCCTCGGTCACCGCGCAGAACTGGCTGGGCAGGCGGACGCCGCTGCACGCCACGTCGAGCGGCAAGGTGCTCCTGGCCCATCTGCCCGTCACCCTGCGGGAGGGGCTGCTCGCCCGGGCGCTGCCGCGCTTCACCGAACACACGGTGACCAGCGCGGGCATCCTGCGCGCCGAGCTGGACTCGGCGTACGCGCAGGGGTTCGCCATCGCCGCCGAGGAGCTGGAACTCGGCCTCAACGCGGTCGCGGCGCCGGTGCGGGCACACGACGGCAAGGTCATCGGCGCGCTCAGCGTCTCCGGGCCCGCCTACCGGCTGGAGCGGGACCGGCTCCCGGAGCTCGCCGCCCGCACCGTCGTGGCGGCCGACGAACTGTCCCGGCGCATGGGGCACGGCTTCTGACGCGACCACCCAGAGCCGCGATCCACCAGAGCCGATCCACCAGAGCCGCGATCCACCCAGAGCCGATCCACCAGAGCCGCAGATCGCGCGGCGACCTCCCTGCGACGCGGGGCCGGGCCGACCCGGCCCCGCGTCGTCGTGTGTGTGGGGGTGTCTCCCCGCGTGGACCGGTTTTGCGAGCCGTTGACACCGGCCTCTTGACGGGCCGTTGCCACCGTTCCCACTATGTTCCCCATCGCGCAACCCAACGTGCAATGCGCAACAGCAGAGGAGATCCTCGTGCCCCATGAGATCCGTGCCGTCGTTGCCGTCAAGAAGGGTGCGCCCGTCGAGGTGCGGACGATCGTCGTGCCCGACCCCGGCCCCGGCGAGGTACTCGTCCGCGTGCAGGCCTGCGGCGTCTGCCACACGGATCTGCACTACCGGGAGGGCGCGATCAACGACGACTTCCCGTTCCTGCTCGGCCATGAGGCGGCCGGCACCATCGAGTCCGTCGGTGAGGGAGTCACCGACCTGGCACCCGGCGACTACGTCGTCCTGGCCTGGCGCGCCCCCTGCGGCAGCTGCCGCTCCTGTCGCCGCGGCCGCCCCTGGTACTGCTTCGACTCCCGCAACGCCACCCGGCCGATGACGCTGCTGGACGGCACGCCCCTCTCCCCCGCGCTCGGCATCGGCGCCTTCGCCGAGAAGACGCTGGTCGCGGCCGGCCAGGCCGTGAAGGTCGACCCGGCCGCCCGCCCCGAGGCCGCCGGACTCATCGGCTGCGGAGTGATGGCCGGTTACGGCGCGGCGGTGAACACCGGGGGCGTCGGCCGCGGCGACACCGTCGCCGTCATCGGCTGCGGCGGCGTCGGGAACGCCGCGATCGCCGGAGCCTGTCTGAACGGCGCCCGCAAGGTCATCGCCGTCGACATTGACGACCGGAAGCTGAACCAGGCCGAGAGGTTCGGGGCGACCCACACGGTCAACTCCCGTGGCACGGACCCCGTCGAGGCCGTGCGCGCGCTCACCGACGGATTCGGGGTGGACATCGCGATCGACGCGGTCGGCCGGCCGGAGACGTACCGGCAGGCGTTCTACATGCGCGACCACGCCGGCGTGCTCGTCCAAGTCGGCGTCCCCGACCCGCAGATGAGGATCGACCTGCCGCTGATCGACCTGTTCTCGCGCGGCGGCGCGCTGAAGTCCTCCTGGTACGGCGACTGCCTGCCGAGCCGCGACTTCCCGTTCCTCATCGACCAGTACCTCTACGGCCTCCTCGACCTCACCGCCTTCGTCTCCGAGACGATCTCCCTGGACGAGGTCGAGGCGGCCTTCGAGAAGATGCACCGGAGCGAGGTGCTGCGCTCGGTCGTGGTCCTGTGACGGCAGGCGGGGTCGGCGCCGCCGGCCGCCGCCCGGTAGAAGCCACTCATCCCCCCGACTCAAGGAGGGGCATGTCCCCCGCGCCCGCACCCAGTCCCCGTGTCGTGGTCATCGGCGCCGGCATCGTCGGCTGCTCGCTCGCGGACGAGCTGACCGCCCGCGGCTGGACCGATGTCACGGTCCTCGAACAGGGCCCCCTGCCCGCGCCCGGCGGCTCCACCTCCCACGCCCCCGGCCTCGTCTTCCGCACCGGTCCGTCCAGAACGCTCAGCACGTTCGCCATGTACACCGTCGAGAAGTTCAGCGCCCTGGAGGTCGACGGCCTCCCCTGCTTCAACCCGGTGGGCGGCCTGGAGCTCGCGACCACCGAGGAGCGCTGGGCCGATCTCCACCGCAGGGCCGGCCACGCCGCTTCCTGGGGCATCCGGGGCGAACTCGTCCCTCCCGAGCGCTGCCAGGAGCTGTGGCCGCTGCTCGACGCGAGCAAGGTCCTCGGCGGCTTCCACACCCCCGACGACGGGCTCGCCCGGGCCGTCCTCGCCTGCCGGGCCCAGAGGGAGCGCGCCGAGCGCCGTGGCGCCCGCTTCCTGGAGCGGCACACCGTCACCGGCATCGAACGGGAGGACGGCCGGGTGACGGGTGTCGTCACCGACCGGGGCACCTTCCCCGCCGACCATGTGGTGTCCGCCGCCGGCTTCTGGGGTCCGGTCGTCGGCCGGATGGCGGGGGTGGACGTGCCGCTGCTGCCGCTCGCCCACCAGTACGCGAAGACCCGGCCCCTGCCGGAGCTGGCGGGCGTCAATGACCCCCGTACGGAGGCGTCCCGGCCCATCCTGCGGTTCCAGGACCGCGATCTGTACTTCCGCGAGCACACCGACCGCATCGGCATCGGCAGCTACGCCCACCGGCCGCTGCCCGTCGACCCGTTCACCGTCCCCGCCTACGACGACGCCGCGGTGACGCCCACGCGCATGCCGTCGGCGTACCCCTTCACCCCCGAGGACTTCGCGCCCAGCTGGGAGGAGTGCCGCGGCCTGCTGCCCGCGCTCGCCGGCACGGAGATCGAGGAGGGCTTCAACGGCGTCTTCTCCTTCACCCCCGACGGCATGCCCCTGCTGGGCGAGGTCCGCTCCCTGCGCGGCTTCTGGCTCGCCGAGGCGGTCTGGGTGACGCACTCCGCGGGTGTCGCCAGGGCCGTCGCCGAGTGGATGGTCGACGGGCGCCCCTCGATCGACGTCCACGAGTGCGACCTGACCCGCTTCGAGGACGCCCAGCGCTCCCCCGCGTACGTCCACGAGCGCGGCGCCCGGCAGTTCGTCGAGGTGTACGACATCCTGCACCCCTCGCAGCCCGTGGAGCGGCCGCGCCCCCTGCGGGTGAGCCCCTTCCACGCCCGGCAGCGGCAGCTCGGCGCGTTCTTCCTGGAGGGCGGCGGCTGGGAGCGTCCGCACTGGTACGAGGCGAACGCCCCGCTCGCCGAGGGCCTCGACCTGCCCGCGCGGGACGCCTGGTCGGCCCGTTACTGGTCGCCGATCGCCGCCGCCGAAGCGCGCGCGACCCGGGAGAGGGTCGCGCTCTACGACATGACACCGCTGCGCAGGCTGGAGGTCACCGGGTCCGGCGCCCTGGCCTTCCTCCAGCGCATGACCAGCAACAACCTCGCCAAGAAGCCCGGGGCGGTGACCTACACCCTGCTCCTCGACGAGACCGGCGGGATCCGCTCGGACCTGACCGTGGCACGGCTCGGGCCCGACCGGTTCCAGATCGGGGCCAACAGCCCCGCCGACGAGGACTGGCTGCTGCGGCACGCGCCCGGCGACGTCCACATCCGCGACATCACCTCCGGCACCTGCTGCATCGGTGTGTGGGGCCCGCTCGCCCGCGACCTGGTGCGGCCGCTCACCCGCGACGACTTCTCCCACCAGGGCTTCGGCTACTTCCGGGCGAAGGAGACCTACCTCGGACATGTGCCGGTGACGGCGATGCGGCTGAGTTACGTCGGTGAGCTGGGCTGGGAGCTGTACACCAGCGCCGATCTTGGGCTGCGGCTCTGGGACACCCTCTGGGAGGCGGGCCGCGAGCACGGGGTGATCGCCGCCGGGCGGTCCGCCTTCGACAGCCTGCGCCTGGAGAAGGGCTACCGCTCCTGGGGCCATGACATGACCGCCGAGGACACCCCGTACGAGGCCGGTGTCGGTTTCGCCGTGCGGATGGACAAGGGGGACTTCGTCGGCAGGGCCGCTCTCGAGAAGGCGGGCGAACCGCGCCGCCGGCTCACGGCGCTGCTCCTCGACGACCCCGCGGCCGTCGTCCTCGGCAAGGAGCCCGTGCACCTCGGCGGCCGACCGGCCGGATACGTCACGAGCGCGTCCTACGGCTACACCCTGGGCCGCTGTGTCGCGTACGCCTGGCTGCCGCCGCTCGCCTCCGGCACGGCGGTGCACATCGAGTACTTCGGCGAGAAGGTGCCGGCGACCGTCGCCGACGAGCCGCTGTTCGACCCCGGCATGAGCCGTCTGCGCCGCTGATCCGCCGCGAGGACCCGCCGCACAGCCCCTCCCCCCTTCTTCCCCCTTCGACCCTCGCCGGCCGATTGCCGCGCCCGCCCGGAGGAGTCCGCCATGACGACCACCCCGATCGCCTCCCTGCCGCCGAGCCTGATCGCCACGCTCCCCGGCCACTTCTACACCGACCCGGAGATCTTCCGGCAGGAGCAGGAGCGGCTCTTCGAGTCGATGTGGTTCTGCGCCGTGCGCGGCGCCGACCTCGACAGGCCCGGCGCGTTCCGTACCGTCCAGGTCGGCCGGGAGAGCGTCATCGTCAGCCGTAACCGCGCCGGTGAACTGCGCGCCTTCCTCAACATCTGCCGCCATCGCGGCGCCCGGCTGTGCACCGAGGAGTCCGGCGAGGTCCGGCGCTCCTTGCAGTGTCCGTACCACGCCTGGACGTACGACCTCGACGGCAGGCTGATCGCCGCCCCCAACCTGGTGAAGATGCCCGACGTCGACCGCGCCGCCTACGGTCTGGTGACGGTCGCGCTGCGCGAGTGGCTGGGTTACGCCTGGGTGTGCCTGGCGGACGAGCCGCCGTCCTTCGAGGAGACCGTGATCGGCGCCGCCGTGGAGCGGCTCGGCGACCGCGCGTCCATCGAGCGGTACGGCACGGAGCGGCTCGCGCTCGGCCGGCGGATCACCTACGACGTGAAGGCGAACTGGAAGCTGATCGTCGAGAACTTCATGGAGTGCTACCACTGCGCCACGATCCACCCGGAACTCACCGATGTGCTGCCGGAGTTCGCGGACGGCTACGCCGCGCAGTACTACGTGGGACACGGTGCCGAGTTCGGCGACGAGGTGCGGGGTTTCACCGTGGACGGCAGCGAGGGCTTCGGCAGGCTGCCCGAGGTCGCCGAGGAGCAGGACCGCCGCTACTACGCGATCACGGTCAAGCCGACGGTCTTCGTCAACCTCGTGCCGGACCATGTGATCCTGCACCGGATGTTCCCGCTCGCCGAGGACCGCACGGTCGTGGAGTGCGACTGGCTGTACGCGCCGGAGGTGGTCGAGTCCGGCGCGGACGTGTCGAAGTCGGTGGAGCTGTTCCACCGGGTCAACGTCCAGGACTTCGAGGCGTGCGAGCGCACCCAGCCCGCGATGGCCTCCCGCGCCTACCGGACGGGCGGGGTGCTCGTCCCGACCGAGCACCACATCGGGCTCTTCCACGAGTGGCTGCGGCGAAAGCTGGGGGGACCGGCCCTCTGACCAGGCGTGTCAACCGTCACATTCGGATTAGAAGGCCGTCGTCGGGTTAGGCACTCAGGCTCAAGGGCGCCCCGAGAAGGCGCTGACCAGGAGGAACGAGAATCATGCCCGAACTCTTCATCGGCGGAGCCTGGCGATCCGCGCTCGACGAGCGGACCCGGGAGATCAGGTGCCCCGCCGACGGCGCCCTGATCGCGGTCGTGGACGAGGCCGGCGGCAAGGACACGGTCGAGGCGATCGCGGCCGCGCGCCGCGCCTTCGACGAGGGCCCGTGGCCCACCACGCCGGCCGCGGCCCGCGGTGACCTGCTGCTGCGGGTGGCGGACCTTCTCGTGCGCGACAAGGACGCGCTCGCGCGCGCCGAGTCCCTCGACACCGGCAAGCGCCTGGTGGAGAGCGCCTACGACATCGACGACATCGTGAACTGCTTCCGCTACTTCGGGCGGCTCGCCGCCGCCGAGACGGGACGGGTGATCGAGACCGGCACGGCGACGGCCGACAGCCAGGTCGTGTACGAGCCGGTGGGGGTGTGCGGGCTGATCACACCGTGGAACTATCCGCTGCTCCAGACGGCGTGGAAGGTGGCACCGGCGCTCGCCGCGGGCAACACCTTCGTCCTGAAGCCGAGCGAGCTCACCCCGCACACGGCGATCCACCTGATGCGGCTGCTCGCCGAGGCGGGCCTGCCGGGCGGTGTCGCCAACCTCGTGCTGGGCGCCGGGCCGGAGGCGGGCGCGCCGCTCGCCGACCACCCCGACGTCGATCTGCTCTCCTTCACCGGTGGTCTGCAGACCGGCCGGCGGCTGATGGCGGCGGCCGCGGGGACGGTGAAGAAGGTCGCGCTCGAACTGGGCGGCAAGAACCCCAACATCGTCTTCGCGGACGCCGACTTCGAGACGGCCGTCGACATGGCGCTGACGGCGGTGTTCCTGCACTCGGGGCAGGTCTGCTCGGCGGGCGCGCGGCTGCTCGTGGAGGACTCGCTGCACGACCGGTTCGTGGACGAGGTCGTGCGCCGGGCCGGGGAGATCCGGCTGGGCGGGCCGTTCGACGAGCGGGCGCAGACCGGGCCGCTGATCTCGGCCGCCCATCGCGAGAAGGTCGCGGCGTATGTGGAGCGGGGTCTCGCCGAGGGCGCGGTGCTGCGCTGCGGCGGTGCCCGGCCCGAAGGGGCCGCGTACGACGGCGGGTTCTACTACCTGCCGACCGTCCTCGACGAGTGCGACGCGCGGATGTCGGTGGTGCGGGAGGAGTCGTTCGGACCGGTCCTGACCGTGGAGCGGTTCCGCGACGAGGACGAGGCCGTGCGGCTCGCGAACGACACGATCTACGGCCTGGCGGGCGCGGTGTGGACGGGCGACGAGGGCAGGGCGCGGCGCGTGGCGGGCCGGCTGCGCCTGGGCACGGTGTGGATCAACGACTACCACCCCTACCTGCCGCAGGCCGAGTGGGGAGGGTTCAAGCAGTCCGGCACGGGACGTGAGCTCGGACCGGCCGGTCTCGCGGAGTACCGCGAGACGAAGCACATCTGGCGCAACACCGCGCCGGAGCCGCAGGGCTGGTTCGCCTGAAACCCTCTCTACCGTCCAGGAGTCGACCCATGCCAACGGAACCACTCTCCCCGCCGGGCGATGACGCGGAGCTCACCGAGTTCGGCTACCGCCCGGAACTCAAGCGGACGCTCGGCAACTTCCACACGTTCGCGGCGGGAATCTCGTACATCTCGATCCTCACCGGCACCTTCCAGCTCTTCTACTTCGGCTTCGCCAGCGGCGGCCCGGCCTACTGGTGGTCGTGGCCGATGGTCTTCGCCGGGCAGTTCATGGTGGCGCTCTGCTTCGCCGAGCTGGCCGCCCGCTACCCCGTGGCGGGCTCCATCTACAACTGGGCGAAGAAGGTGGGCAACGGGCACGTCGGCTGGCTCGCCGGCTGGATGATGCTCATCGCCTCGGTCGTCTCGATCGCCGCGGTCGCTCTCGCCTACCAGCTGACGCTTCCTCAGATATCCTCCGTCTTCCAGTTCGTGGGGGACGGCACGGGTACGTACGACGTGGCGACCAACGCGGTGGTCCTGGCCGCCGGTCTGATCCTCTTCACCACGGTCGTCAACGCCTTCGGCGTGAAGCTGATGGCCCGGATCAACACGGCCGGTGTCTTCCTCGAACTCATCGCCACCGTCGTCCTCATCGTGCTGCTCGCGGTGAACGTCGTCCGGGGCCCGCAGGTGGTCACCGAGACCGCCGGCACCGGCTCGGGCCAGCCCTTCGGCTACCTCGGCGCGTTCCTGATCGCCTCCCTCGCCTCGGCGTACGTGATGTACGGCTTCGACACCGCGGCCTCCCTCGGGGAGGAGTCGCTCGATCCCTCGCGCAACGCGCCGCGCGCCATCATCCGGGCGATCGTCGCCTCGTTCGTCCTCGGCGGCCTCATCCTGATCCTCGCCCTGATGAGCGTGTCCGATCTGCGGGGCGAGAAACTGTCCTCGGACGGATTGCAGTACGTCGTCCTCGACGTCCTCGGGCCGACGGCCGGCAAGGCGATGCTCTGGTGCGTGCTGATCGCGGTCACCGTCTGCGCCCTCGCGGTGCACACGGCGGCGGTCCGGCTCGCCTTCGCGATGGCGAGGGACAACAACCTGCCGGCGTCCTCGCGGCTCGCGAAGGTCAGCCCGCGGTTCGGCACCCCGATCCTGCCGACCGTGCTCATCGGAGTCCTCGCGCTGGCGATCCTGCTGGTCAACATCCGCCAGCCGCAGATCTTCACCGTGGTCACCAGCATCGGCATCGTGATGATCTACGTCGCCTATCTGCTGGTCACCGGACCGATGCTGGTCGCGCGGCTGCGCGGCCGGTGGAAGCCCGTCGAGGGCAGGTTCTCGCTCGGCCGCTGGGGCCTTCCCGTCAACATCCTCGCCGTGCTGTGGGGCGGGGCCATGACGCTCAACCTGATCTGGCCGCGCGCGGCCGTGTACAACGCCGCCGCGCCGTTCCACTGGTACCTGCGCTGGGGCGCGGTCCTGTTCGTCGGCGCGATCGCGCTGGGCGGCTTCACCTACTACTGGTTCGTCCAGCGGCACCGTACGGGCGTTCTCGCCGAACACGCCGCCGCGGCGGCCCCTGAGCCTGTCGCACTGAAGGAGGTCACCCCCTCATGACCGAAGAGTTCGATGACGTCTTCGACTACGTCGTGGTCGGCGGCGGTACCGCGGGCAACGTCGTCGCGGCGCGGCTCAGCGAGGACCCGACCGTCACGGTGTGCGTCCTCGAGGCGGGGCCCAGCGACGTCGGGGACGACAACGTCCTGAAGCTGGACCGCTGGATGGGTCTCCTCGACTCCGGCTACGACTGGGACTACCCGGTCGAGCCGCAGGCGAGCGGCAACAGCTTCATGCGGCACGCCCGCGCCAAGGTCCTCGGCGGCTGTTCCTCGCACAACTCGTGCATCGCCTTCTGGGCGCCGGCGGAGGACCTGGACGACTGGGCGGCGGCCGGCTGTACGGGGTGGAGCGCGGCGGACCTCTTCCCGCTGTACCGCCGTCTGGAGAACAACGACGCGCCGGGCGACCACCACGGCCGGAGCGGGCCCGTCAAGCTCCGCACGCTCAAGGGCGGGGACCCGTGCGGCGAGGCGCTGCTGAAGGCGTGCGACCAGGCCGGCATTCCCACGACCGCCTTCAACACCGGTACGACCGTGGTGCGCGGTGCGAACTGGTTCCAGATCAACTCCGACGAGAACAACATCCGGCAGTCCTCCTCGGTGGCGTATCTGCATCCGGTGATGGGCAAGCGCCCCAACCTGGAGATCCGGACCGGCGTACGGGCGAAGAAGCTGGTCCTGGACGGGCGCCGCTGTGTGGGCGCCGAGTACCTGGATCCGGACCTGATCCACACCCGTACGGTCCGGGCCCGCCGTGAGGTCGTCGTCTCCTGCGGTTCCATCGACACCCCGAAGCTGCTGATGCTGTCCGGCATCGGCCCCGCGGCGCATCTGCGGGAGGTCGGCGTGGACGTGGTGGTGGACTCCGCCGGAGTCGGCGAGAACCTCCAGGACCATCCCGAGGGCGTCATCATGTGGGAGGCGAAGCAGCCGATGCCCACGGTGTCGAGCCAGTGGTGGGAGGCGGGCATCTTCTACGACACCGAGCCGGGCCTGGACCGCCCCGACCTGATGTTCCACTACGGGTCGGTGCCGTTCGACATGAACACCGCCCGGCACGGCTATCCGACGTCCGAGAACGCCTTCTGTCTGACGCCCAACGTCACGCGCGCCAAGTCGCGCGGCACGGTGCGGCTGCGGACCCGCGACTACCGCGACAAGCCGAAGGTCGACCCCCGGTACTTCACGCACGAGCACGACGTGCGCGTGATGACGTACGGCCTCAGGCTGGCCCGTCGTATCGCCGGACAGCCCGCGCTCTCCGGGTGGGCGGGCGCCGAACTCGCCCCGGGGCCGTCCGTCCACACGGACGACGAGCTGCTCGACTACATCCACAAGACGCACAACACCGTCTACCACCCGGCGTGCACGGTGAAGATGGGCGCGGACGACGATCCGACGGCTCCCCTCGACGCCCGCCTGCGGGTGAAGGGCGTGGAGGGCCTTCGGGTGGCGGACGGGTCGGTCATGCCGGATCTCGTCACCGTCAATCCGTGCATCACGACGATGATGATCGGCGAGAAGTGCGCGGACCTGCTGCGCGAGGACGCCTGACACCCGCCCGCCCGCCCCGGCCTGGCGGGCCGGGGCGGGCGGCTGCCGTGCTCGACGGTGGTGCTAGAAGGTCAGGTTCCAGGCGTCGATCCGCCCGGTGTCCTGGTTGGCGTTGTCGTTCACCCGCAGCTTCCAGACACCGTTGGCCACCTCCGCGGAGGCGTTGACGGTGAAGGTCTGGACGATGTTGTCCGTACCGCCGCCGGAGCGGTTGTGGACGGTGTAGACGGTGCCGTCCGGGGCCACCAGGTCGACCTTGAGGTCACCGATGTAGGTGTGCTTGATGTCGACTCCCACCTTGAGGGTCGACGGCGCGTTGCCGCTCACCCCGCTCACCGTGAGGGGGCTCTCGACGGTGGTGTTGTCGCCGATCGCGACGTCGGTGAGGTTCTCGAAGTACTTCCCGGGCGGCGGGGTGGCGCCGCCGACGGCCTTGAGCGCGTCGGTCTGGCCCTCGCCGAAGAAGCCGTTCTTGGTCGTCGTGCCCGTGCAGCGGCTGTCGGACGGGCAGGCGATGTCGCCCGCCTGCGCGGCCAGCCGGTCGCGGATCTGCGCCGGGGTGAGGGTCGGGTCGACGCTCGCCATGAGCGCGGCGACGCCCGCCACGTGCGGGGCGGCCATCGAGGTGCCGTTCTTGCTGCCGTACTTGCCGCCCGGGAGGGTGGAGTAGACACCGGAGGTGCCGTCGCCGCCGGGGGCCGCGATGTCGATGACGCCGTTGCCGAAGTTGGAGTACGACGCCTTGACGTTGCCCTGGCCCATGGCGGCGACGGTCACGACGCCGGGCAGCTCGGTCGGGATGTCGATACAGGCGTTGGTGATCGTGCGGGTGACCGGCGTGGAGTCGTTGGGGCTCTCGCTGTCGGTCGTCTTGTTGGCCAGGTCGTAGTTGGAGTTGCCGGCGGCGGCGACCTGGAGGGAGCCCTTGCTCTCCGCGTACGCCTGCGCCCTGCGGACACCCTCGATGATGGCGGCCTGGTCGGCGTCGTCGGGGCAGTTGAACTGCCACGGGTCGGTGTAGTAGCTGTTGTTGGTGACCTTGAAGCCGCGGTCACCGGCCCACATGAAGCCGCAGATGGTGTTCTCCGCGAAGAACAGGCCGCTCGGCTTCTCGGCGATGCGGACCGAGGAGATCTTCACACCCGGCGCGACACCGATGACTCCCTTGCCGTTCTTGGCGGCGGCGACGGTGCCGGCGACGTGCGTGCCGTGGGTGTCGATGTCCCGCCAGGCGCCGGCCCGGGTGTCCGGCTTGCCGTAGGCGCAGGAGACGGAGTCGGCTGCGTTGAAGTTGGGCGCGATGTCCTGGTGCTGGTCGTCCACGCCGGTGTCGAGGATGCCGACCTTGACGGCGGCGGAGCCGGTGGTCACCGCCCAGGCCTGGTCGGCCTTGATCTGGGTCATGTCCCAGCGGTTGGTCTCCGTCAGCGTCGTGGTGGACTGCGACGGGTTGGCCGGGAGCGCCGGGTTGTAGGCATCGGCCGGGACGTCGGAGGTCCGGGTCGCGCCGACCTGCTGGATGCCGCTCACGGCGCGCATCGTGGAGGCGAAGGACGCCGACGTCGAGTGCGCCACGATCACGCCGATGGCGTCGTAGGACGCGAAGACGGAACCGCCGTTGTTCGCGACGGCGGTGCGCGCGGCCGAGGTGTCACCGGGGGCGGTGATCACCAGATAGGCGCGGGTGCCGGCCGCCCAGGCCGAAGAGGTCTTCGCCGCCGTCGTCGTGGTGGTCGGCGCCGCCGTGCGCGCCGACGGGGACGGGGGCTCCGGGACGGCGGTCGGCGCCGCGTACGCGAGTCCCGCGGGCGCCGCGAGGGCCACGGTCGCGCCGAGGGCGGCCGCCGCCATGGCGGAGTGTCTCAACCGGCTGGATATGTGGGAAAACAATGCGTCCTCCGATGGCCCGGTGGCGCTGGTGGCGTCGACCGGGCCGTGTGATGTGTGGGGTGGACGCAAGATCCCAGACGAGGCGGGCGGAAGGAAGTCTTCTGTCCGACAAGCCCGTTGGCGTTACCGAGTGTTGACCTGACGGAGCGGCGATCGGGGCGGTGTTCCACCGGTTCGATCCACTTCGTTCCCGGTGGGGGCGGTGGCGACCGCGCAGCGAAACGTCCCCCGGCGGGTCATGCCCGCCGGGGGAACGTGGTCGAGAGCTGTCCCGGGCTTCAGTAGGGGCGCGGGGACATCATCTGCGGCTCGGTGCCGGGCACTTCGAGCACGCAGCGGGGGATGCCGGGGCCCGGCGTGGCGCGGACCGTGACGGGTGTCGGCGGGTCGGTCGGGAGCTCGACGGTCACCGGCACCGTCCGGTCGCCGGACGTCTTCGCGTACCCCACTTCCTTGCCGTCGACGAGGACCTCCACCACGGCGGTGCGTCCCGTCTGCACGGTCGCGCTGATCGAGTGCCCCGCGTGGTCGATGTGGAAATGGTGGCGTCGTCTCATGGGTCGCCTCCCACCGGGCCTCGTCCTCAGCCGCCCCCGCATCCAGCGTAGCCATCCTCGGGCCGGTGGGCGGGCTGTCGGATGCGGGCCCGTATCCGCCCAGGTCACCGCCGGTGCGGCCATCCGCCCGTCACCCGAACAGCGGCGCTCCGGGCGTGCAACCGGCCCTGTCTCCGGTGCACTGGAGGGACAAGCCGCCCGACCGAGCATGGAGACGACCATGTACGAAATGCACGTCGGCATCGCGACCCCGGACGGGGTCTTCGTCTGGCACGTCGCCCCCGTGGGAAACCCGACCGCGCTGTGCGGCCAGTCCCTCCACGGGGTGCCCACCGAAGAACGCGACCGGACCGACCGCCACTGCGCGTCCTGCATGCACTCGTTCCAGGAGCTGATGAACGACCGGAACTGATCATGAACGTCCCCGGCGTGGACCGCCCGACCGGATCGTACGGCCGGCCGTCCCCCGGTGGCGGGCCGGCGGACCGGCCGACCGGCTCAGACGCCCAGCTTTTCCCGGAGCGCCGAGAGCCGCGGCCGCTTCTCCCTGCGTTCGCGCGAGTGGCGGTCCAGCTCCTCCATCAGGCGGCGCGACCGGTGGTCGAGGTCGAGTTCGTCCAGGATCCGGTCGACCTCGGCGAGCAGCGCGCCGTAGAGCTGCCACTGCCGCGGCTCGTGCTGGACGACCCGCAGCAGCAGCTCCGCCGCGTTGTCCCGGACGGCACGGGCCGCGAGGAGCTCACCGGTGAGCCGTTCCTCGGCGGCGTCCGCGCTCTCGCTCACCCGGGTGGTGACGAGGACGCCGAAACTGACGATGGTGTCGGCGACGTGCGCGAGCAGCTCCTCCAGGGCGGGTCCGACCTCCTGCGGGAAGAGGTCCTCGTCCTCCCGTTCCTTGGCGAGGTCGGTCAGCGTGCGCGCCAGGACACGCAGCACGACGGCGCAGATCTCCAGGGTGTCCAGGCCGGTCCGCAGCACGATGCGGTGCAGCAGGCCCTCCTTGACCCGCGGGTTGAGGCGCAGGCTGTCCTCCGCCTGGCGCAGGGCCGCGTCGACGTCGGCGATGTCGTTGTCGAGCCGGCGCGCCTCGTGGAGGCGGGCGGCGGCCTGCGCGACGGGGATGGGCGAGGTGAGTTCCTCGCCGATGCCGAGCAGCAGCTGTCGCATGCGCCGGGCGAGGTCCTCGATGGACTCCCCCGCCGTCTCCACCCATACCGGGGGGACAAGCAGCACGTTGAACAACAGGCCCACCACGGCGCCGATCAGCGTCTCCAGGACGCGGTCCCAGGCGGTGTCGGCGACCTGGGTGACGCCGAGGACGAGCATCGCGCTGATGGCCACCTCGGGCACGAACTCGTCGACGCGTACGAATCTGCCGACCACCAGCGCCGCGAGGATGACCAGGCCGAGGCTCCACCAGGTGAGCCCGACCAGGACGCTGAAGGCGATGGCGATGAGCACGCCGACGACCACCGAGTTGACCCTGCGGATTCCGGTGGTGAGCGTGGAGTAGAGGGTGACCTGCACGACGAGCAGCGCGGTGAGCGGTGCCGTCAGGGGTGCTGGTTCGCTGCTGAGCTGGAGCGCGACGACGTACGCGATGGTCGCCGCCGCGGTCGATCGGAGCGTCTGGACGACGGCCGGCTCCTTGCGTCGTGCGAGCAGCCCGGCCATCGGTTGTCGTAGCGCGGTGCGGACTTCCGCCACGTGGTTTCCCCGGTCCTTCCGTGTGTGCGCTGCGGTCTCCTGACTCCCCCCAGGTTTTCGCAACCGGGGCCGCTTCGCACGCCGGCGGGGCACGCGTGCGTGCGTGCGCGTGGGCGCGGGGTCGGATAGCGTCGCGACGGCGGACCACGCCGGTGAAGCGGGTACCCGGTACGCGGACCGCGAAGCCGAAGACCGGCGACCGAGGACGAAGGGGACGGGACGACACCATGCCGCTCGAAGGGGAGTACGAGCCCAGCCCGACGAAATGGGTGCGGGACCAGGTCGAGTTGTACGAGTCCTCCGGAGGTACGAAGGGCACCACGATCCGGGGCCTGCCCGTGGTCCTGGTGACGAATGTCGGCGCCCGGAGCGGGAAGTTGCGCAAGACACCGCTGATGCGGGTGGAGCACGAGGGCGTGTACGCCCTGGTGGCCTCGAACGGCGGAGCGGTGAGGCATCCGGTCTGGTACCACAATCTGGTCGCCTCGCCGGTGGTCGAGCTGCGGGACGGGCCGAAGACGCAGGACATGCGGGCCCGGCTGGTGACCGGGGAGGAGCGGCGGGTCTGGTGGGAGCGGGCGGTCGCCGCCTACCCGGACTATGCCGACTACCAGCACAGGACCGAGCGCGAGATTCCCGTCTTCGTGGTCGAGCCGCTGGACTGACCCGGGGGGGCGCCGGCAGCTGATGGCCGGCGCCCGGCCGAGCACGGCCGGAATGGCGATCTTGCCGGGGGTGGGATGGGATGAGGTGCTGTCAGGCGCCCACGACGGATGGATGAAGGCTGTGTCGACCTCGAGCCACGCCGCGCCCGGCGCTCCCTGCTGGGTCAGTCTCATGACCCGTGATCTGCGGGCCGCGGAGAGTTTCTACGGTGCGCTGTTCGGCTGGGAGTTCCGGCCCACGCGCCTGGGCGAGGAGTTCTCGGTCGCCTTCCGCGACGGGGCGCCGGTCGCCGGGATCGGCGCGCTGGCCCCGCGTCTGGCGGTGGCGGTGGCCTGGACTCCGTACTTCGCCGTGGCCGACGCCGATCTGACGGCCGCCCGTATCCGGGAGCGCAGTGCCACCGTGGCCGTCGGCCCCCTCCGGTTCGGGACGGGCCGCGCGGCCCTGGCCGCCGACCGCGAGGGCGCCGTCTTCGGGATCTGGGAGGGCGAGGTCATCCCCCGGTGGAGCGTGGGCCGGGGCGGCGCCCCGGCCTGGCTGGAGCTGCGGACGAGGAACGCCTTCGACGCGGCGATCTTCTACGCCGAGGTCCTCGACTGGGCTGGCGAGGCACCGGACTGCTGCCAGGTCGCGTACGAGGACGACCATGTGGTGCTCAGCCATGGCGGTGTCACGGTCGCCCGGCTCTCCGGCGGGGCGGTGGAGGCCGCGCCGGACCCGCAGATCCGGCCGCGCTGGCACGTCCACTTCCGGGTCGAGAACGTCGAGAAGACGGTCGAGACGGCCTTGCGCATCGGCGGCGGGACGGCCTCCGAGGTGGTGGCGGCGGGCAGCGGCCGCGAGGTCATCCTGCGGGACCCGGACGGCGGTCTGTTCACGGTCGCGGACGAGGGCTAGGGCCTGTCGTTCGGATCATGCCGGGCTCGCGTGCCCTGGCACCGCTCCCCCGTAGCCCTTCGGGCACGGGAGGGGCCCCCACGCCGCGTTGTCGTCGGTCG
>NZ_JBSFTU010000071.1:0-20931 GCF_053591435.1 Streptomyces sp. NPDC003027 | reverse complement strand
CCGACGACTGGCGCGACGGGGCCACCGAGCGGGGCTTCTCGATGGCGCTCGGCCGGCTCGGCGACCCGCGCGACGGCCGGTGCGTGATGCTGGAGGCCGGAGGGTGATGCCTGACTCAGGCGCAGCTGACGCCGATGCAGACGGTCTGGAGCAGGGTCAGCAGACCGATGCAGTCACACGTCTGGGAGCCCGCGGCCGCGTCGACGCTGACGGGCTCGGTCTCGGGAAGGGCGTGGAGACGGGCCAGCAGCTCAAGGTCCTGGTGTTCCATGGGTTCTCCTTTTTCGGTGGGTGGCGGCAGTACTGCGTGCCGCTCAAACCGGCATCTGGACCATCCAGTGCCGGGGGTCGGCGTGGCGGATCCGCAGGAGGAAGGCCAGGATTCCGGCGGATCCGTCGCTCCAGCTGGTCGAGACATCCCCGTACTCGTTGGGGAAGACCAGGTGGCCGTGGCGCTGGGCCCCTTCGGCGAGGATGAGGCGGGCCAGCTCCTCCGCCATGTCGCGGTAGGCGGGATCACCTGTGACGTCGGCCATGTCGAGGAGGAAGTCACCGTTGCCCGCCAGCCCGTGGCACTGGGTGAGGGCGGCGCGCGAGGCGCGCTCCGCGACGGCGTGCGCACCGCGGCGGGCGAGGTCGCCGAACCTGTCGTCGCCGGTGGCCTTCCACAGCCGGACGAGGAAGGTGCCGATGCCCGCGGAGCCGTGGCACCAGTACGGGGCTGTGGGCAGGTTCGTCGCCTGGGCGGGCCACTGGGCCGCCTCGCCGACGCGTACGGCGTTGGCCAGCAGGTGCCCGCCGGCCTCCACGGCCAGCTCCATGTGCCGCGGGTGCTGGGAGACGGCCGCGGCGCCGAGGAGGAAGCAACCGATGCCGGCCGTCCCGTGGGCGAAGCCGAGGTAGCGCTTGCCGGC
The DNA here is from genome assembly GCF_053591435.1 of Streptomyces sp. NPDC003027. Lineage (NCBI taxonomy): Bacteria > Bacillati > Actinomycetota > Actinomycetes > Kitasatosporales > Streptomycetaceae > Streptomyces > Streptomyces sp. NPDC003027. The sequence goes on along the minus strand of NZ_JBSFTU010000071.1, from coordinate 20,017 downwards.
CTCCTCGGAAACCGCTTCCGCGGGAACCGCCCAGCTCACTCCGGACGGCTCGCGCTGTGCGGCGGCGGCCAACCGGTCGGCGGCGTCGACCACCAGTTCCGCGAACCGCGCGTCACCGGTGCGGTGCCACAGATGCAGGGCGGCGAGACCGCTGCCCGCCGTACCGTGAGTGATGTCGTGGCTGGGCGTGGACTCCTGCGGCGCCAGGGCCAGCGCCAGCGCGTGGTCGGTGAGTCGACGGTCGTCGATGGCGCGTCCGGCGTCGTACAGCGCCCAGGCGGTCCCGCGGCCGCCGAAGTGCAGGCCGGGGCGGGTGGAGCGGGTGTCGGTGTGGCGTGCCATCCAGTGGCCCGCGGTCGAGATCAGCTCGGGCAGGCGCGGGTCGCCGGTGAGTTCGAAGTACCGCGTCAGGACCGCCAGGACACCGGCCGCGCCCTGCTGCACGGTGCAGGGGTCGGCCTCCCCGGCCGTGGTGGACACCGGCCACAGCCGTCCGTCGTCCGCCGGGGTCATCGACTCGACGAGGTGGTCGACGATCCGGGCCACCGGATCGCCGGGGCCGTCGTCCAGGACCGGGTCGGCCACGGCGTCGCCGACGGCTTGCGCCGGGATCGCCCGCTTGAGGGCCTCGCGGGCCGTGGACGGGTCCCAGCGCTCGGCGGGATCGTCCTTCATCAGACCGAGGACCATGTCCGCCAGGCCGTCCGCCAGGCCGTCCGGCAGGCGCAGCGACCCGGCGCAGGCGGTCAGCCAGGTGGCGAGCCGCTGTTCCGAGCTCCGTCCGGCAGGCTCTTCCGGCAGCAGGTTCGGCACCTTCCCGGCCAGGACGAAGCACACGTTGGCACCGAGGCTGTAGTAGTCGGCCGTCGGGGAGACGGGTGCGTCGGCCAGCCGTTCGGGGGCGCTGAAGCCGGGGGTTCCCAGACGCGTCGGCAGGGGAGTGTCGCCCTCGAGAACGGCGAGCTCCAGGTCGATCAGGCGCAGTTCGCCGTCCGGGCGGACCATGATGTTGCCGGGCGTGAAGTCCCGCAGGACGCAGCCGTGGGCGTGGGCCGTCGCGACCAGGTCCACCAAGCGTTCGACCAAGGCCAGCGCGTCGGCGCGGTAGCGCTCGCCCCCGACATCGCGGAAGTGCTCCGCGACCCAGGTCCGCAGGGTGACCCCGGGCACCTGGTCCTGGGCGAGGAAGAGGTGCCCGCCGTGTTCGAACAGCTTCAGCGGTTCCGGCGCCAGCCCCAGGCCCTTGAGCTTCTCCAGCGTCCGGGCCTCGGCGCGCAGCCAGTCGCGGACGTCGCGGCCGGAGACGTCGGCGTCCACATGCGGCCGGGCCTCCTTGATCACCACGTCGGCGCCCGTGTCGACGTCGGTACCCCGGTAGACGCCGCCCTTGTTCGTGTGCCGGATCGCCTCCCGCACCGCGAAACGGCCGCCGAGCACCACCGGGTTGCCCGCCGTCTCCTCCGCGCGCGGCGGGGTGGGCACCGAAGCGGGGAACGGGCAGACCGCCCAGGGCGGCGGAGAGAACTGACCTGTGCGCTTGTCCTCCACGGGATTGCCGTCGGGGTCCTCGATGAACCACACCAGCAGGCCGTGGTCCGACAGCCGCCGCCGGGCGACGAAGGAGCCGTAGCGGTAGTGCACGAGGCTGTTGGGGGCATAGGGCTGGTCGGACAGGATCCGGGGGCCGGCCAGCCCCGCCGTGGCCTGGTGCAGCGCCTCGGCCAGCCGCGCCGCGTCGGCGTCGGAGCTCGGATAGACGGTGATGAACTTGCCCGAGCTCCCTCGGGGCGTGGCTCGGGAGTTGAGCGCGCTCACCTGGTCGAGCGACCGGGCGAACTTGAACGCCGACTCCTCCCGCAGCAGTACGTCCAGGGCCTTCGCGAGGACCGTGGGCGCGGAGGCGGCCGTCGCCGACACGTGCAGCTTCCAGCCCTGATCGCGCCGCGACCCCGACCGGGGCGCGACACGGCACCACATCTCGTCCGTGTGGGCCGTCCAACGCGCGTCGGTGCCTGTGGCCTCCAGCGCTTGGTGGAGGACGCTCTCCAGCTCGGCTTCGGTGGTGTGACTCGTCATGCATGTCCCTCTCAACGGCGAGAAGCGCTGGGGGGAGACGTGCCCGATGATCCAGGCGTTACCAACACAGACCAGGCCGAATTCACTTGATTTGACGAGCGCGCGGTCGTTTTCTCCCACCCCGGCGAGCGCCCGGCGCAGAAGGAGGCGCACGCGAGCGCGCCGGCACGGCCGTACACCGGAACGCCCCACCGCACTGTGATCGACGAGAGGGCGTACCGGCGGCCCGCATCCCAGGCCACCGCCCCGCCGCGGCCACACGCGGCAGCAACCACCCACAACCCCGATACGGGTGGGCGAAGGCGCTGGATGGAGCACGAGCGGGTGGCGAAGCGCCGGTGCCGCGCCACGCTTGACGGGGGTCGCCCGGTCGGGCGGCGCCCCCTGAGCCGTTCGCCGCGTACAAGAGGAGCCATCCATGCCACGGTTCGCGCGCCCGGGCCGTACCCGCGCCCAGGGCCGCGTCGGTCCCGTACGACGCGGATACCGCCCGATGACCCTGCTCGCCACGGCCACCGCCGTCATCTGCGGGCTGATCGCCCCGCCCGCGACGGCGGCGGGAGGAGACGGGCAGGCCACCGGCGCGCTTCGGGAACGCCTCGAACGGCTGGTACGTGCTTCCGGAGGACCGCCGGGAGCGATCGCGGTGCTCCAGCGGGGCGAGGAACGGCACGTTCTGCGGGCCGGTGTCGCGGAGGTGGGCACCGATCGGCAGCCCCGGCCCACCGATCACATGCGGCTCGCCAGCACGGCGAAGATGTTCAGCGGTGCGGTCGCGCTCCAGCTGGTCGACCGGGGGAAGCTCCACCTGGACGACACGATCGGGAGGATCCTTCCCCGCCTGCCCGAGGCATGGCACAGGGTGACGCTCCGACAGCTGCTCCAGCACACCAGCGGCCTTCCGGACTTCTCCGAGGACCCGGAGTTCGCAGCCACCCTGACGGCCGACCCGCAACGCGTCGTCGACTCACGACGCCTGCTCGACTTCGTCGCCGAAGAACCGCTCGCCTTCGCACCGGGCACGCGGTACGCCTACTCCAACTCCGACAACATCGCCGTCGCTCTGATGACGGAGGCGGTGACCGGCGAGCGCTACGAGGACCTTCTCGCCCGCCTCGTGTACCGGCCCCTCGACCTGCGCGACACCAGCCTTCCGAGAGGCTCCCGGATGCCGGAGCCCTACCTGCACGGCTACGACGTCCAGCCGCCCGGCCCGCCCGAGGACGTGAGCGAGTTCTACAGCATGTCCTACGTGTGGGCCGCCGGCGGCAGCGTCTCGACCCCCGCGGATCTCAACCGCTTCATCCGGGGCTACGCGGGAGGCCGGCTCCTCTCCCCGCCCACTCGCCGAGAACAGCTGACCTTCGTCGAAGGAGCGAACTCCTCCCCACCGGGGCCGGGAGCCAACGCCGTGGGCCTGGCGATCTTCCGCTACACCACCCGATGCGGAACGGTCTACGGCCACACCGGCAACACCCTGGGCTACACGCAGCTGGCGGTGGCGACCGCGGACGGCCGCCGCTCGCTCACGTTCAGCCTCACCGCTCAGATCACGGAGACGACGGATCCCGCACTGCTCTCCCAGGTGCGGGCGGTACAGGAGGACTTCGTGTGCGCACTGCTGGCCGGATGACGCCGTGTGCTGACAACCGCGGCCACCCGGCCGTACCTCGGGGACAGGGTGGGGTCGCCGAGTCGTCGAAACACCCGGCGACGAGGGGCGCGCCTCGGCCTGCGGATATGCCGCCTCCCGGGCCGGAGCGGGGGTATCTGGTTCCCTGAACCCGATCAGGAACCCGTCACCTCGAAAGTGGTCGATCATTGTCCCCGGAGTACCCGCGGCAGGCCGCGGACGCCGCCCGAACCCTGGCCGAACTGGACACCCAGCTGGTGCGGTGCCGCGCCTGCCCACGCCTCGTGGCGTGGCGTGAGGAGACCGCCCTCGCCAAGCGTCCCGCGTTCCTCGACTGGCAGTACTGGGGGCGACCGGTGCCCGGGTTCGGGCCCGAAGACGCCGCCATGGTGATCAGCGGGCTGGCGCCCGCCGCGCACGGCGGGAACCGGACGGGTCGGATGTTCACCGGCGACCGCGCCGGCGACCTGCTGTTCGCGACTCTGTACGAGCTCGGCCTGGCCTCCCAGGCAACGGCCACGAGCCCGGACGACGGGCTGGAGCTGTACGGGGTCAGGGTCACGGCGCCGGTGCACTGCGCGCCGCCCGCCAACCGCCCCACACCTGGTGAGCGGGACACGTGCCGCCCGTGGCTGGCCCGGGAGTTGCAGCTGCTGCGCTCGACGATGCGCTCCGTCGTCGTACTGGGCGGCTTCGGCTGGCAGGCCGCACAGTCCGCCCTGGAGGAGGCCGGCTGGCGCGTGCCCCGGCCGCGCCCCGCGTTCGGCCACGGCCGGCGGATGACCGTGGCGCCGGTAAACGGACGGGGCCCGTCGTTGACGGTGTTCGCCTGCTACCACGTAAGCCAGCGCAACGTGTTCACCGGCCGGCTCACCCCCGAGATGCTGCGCCAGGTACTTGCCGAGGCCGCGCACACCGCCGGCCTTCCCACGGAGCAGCCGAACCAGGCGTGAGCGGGTTCCTCACCGCAGTGCGCGCGGGGCACCCGTACGCATCTTCCCCAGCCGGCCAGTCAGCCGGGCCCAGGCCGACGGCGCATGACCGCATGTGATCATCGTACGGAATGGGTCCAGGGAGGATCCAGGGGAGGGAACATGGCTTACACAGACGCCAACGGCATCGACCTGTCCGGTGTGACCGGGAGGCTGATACAGACCGTGGACCTGGTGAAGAACCCGGCCCCGCAGGCCATCGCGACGGACACCGTCAACGGTCACATCTTCGTGCTCCAGGTGGAGAGCTCGGCCACGGCCTCGGCCGGCAACATGTACCTCAACCGCATCGACCGGCAGACCGGCGTGCGCACGGGCCACATGCACCTGAAGGGCTTCGGCCACGGCCTCGCCATGGGAGTGGAGCCGGTCGGCGGCGACAGCTACCTGTGGACCGAGGTCGGCCCGCTCCATGTCACCAGCAGCGGCACGGCCTTCGGTAAGGCGGTCACGCGGTTCCGGTTCGTCGACGGCGCGGTTCTCGACGGAGCCACCATTCCGCAGGAGCAGAAGTTCACCGCGCCCGGAAGCACAGCCGGCACCGGGCCCTCGACCGACCCGGTGAACCGCCTTCTGACCGTCATGTACCACAAGGACGGCAATCGCCTCTTCACCCGCTACGACCTGACCAGGGCCGCAGCCGGCGAATGGGTCCCGGCAGGCTCGACGTTCACCGTGCCCGCGGGCGAGGACACCACCCCCGCCGTGCCGTCGCCCCACCCCCTGAAGCCGAAGCTCACCTTCCAGGGTTTCGCCGCCTTGGGCGACGTCCTGTACGTCTACCAGTGGGCGCCGTACGACAAGGACAAGGACCCGACCATCCCCAGCGAGTTCCCGGGGGTCACCTTCCTCACCTCGTACTCGTGGACCACGGGCGAGCGGCTCGACCGCCAGGTGGTCACGGGCGCCGACGGCCTGACACGACGTGAACCGGAGGGACTCGCCGTCGAGGTCGACCCGAAGACCCAGGAGACCCGGCTGCTGTTCGGGTTCAGCAACACGGTCCCCGACACCGAGTACGCGCGCGACGTCACGATCAGCTGGTACCCGACGAAGCCGGCGGTGGACGGCGTCAAGGTGCTGTCGGACTGGGAGGACCTCACACCGGAGACCGGAGTCGCGCCCGGCGCCCAGCACCCGCGCGGCCGGCTGATCGCCCTGGGCGGCACGACGTACCTCCAGCTGCGTGGCACCCTCACGTGCTCCCCCGGCCTGACGGCGGACCGCAAGATCGCCACCTTGCCGCACCGGCTGCGGCCCACGCGGCCCGTCCGGCAGAACGCCTCCCGCAACAACCAGTCCGGACGCTGCGTGTGCCGGATCGAGGCGGACGTCCTCGGTGCGCTCTGGGCGTACGGAGCCACCACCGACAACGCCGTCACCTGGATCGACCTCGACGGCGTCTCGGCCGCCTGGCGATGACGGCACGCCGCCCCGGACACCCGCCCACCGGCTTCCCCGCCCCACCCGATCCGGAGGATCGAGCATGAACCGCCCCCGCCCCACCAGCCGCCGCTCCCTGCTCGGCGCCGCTCTCGCCGCCCCCGCCGTCGCCGTCGGCGCACCGCTGCTGTCGGCCGCACCCGCCGCTGCGGCGGACGTCGTGGAAGGGTGCCAGGTCGTGGTCGACTGGACACCGGTCACCCCGGCGCCCGGCGTGACCCCCGAGGCCGCGGCCCCGGTACAGGCACGCGTGATACGACTCGCGGGTACCGAGTACCTGCAACTGCGGGGCGCGGTCACCTGCTCCTTCACCACGGACAGCCAGCTGGGCACCCTGCCCGCCACGATCCGCCCGCCCAAGGTGACCCGCGGCGTCTGCCCCCGCAACAACAGCCAGGGCATCAACGCGGTCCGCGTCGAGGCCGGCACCCAGGGAGTCCTCACGGTCTTCGGCCCGCAGACGACGAACAAGGTGACGTGGATCCAGCTGGACAACTTCTCGTCCGTGATGCGCTGACCACCGCATCGGTTCCAGCGGCCGTAACGGACCACTCCGATACGGCCTCTGACGCTGATCTGCGAGGATCTCCGGGACCGTACAACCGACGCAGGGGTGGGCAACATGACGGTTCTGGTACTTCTCGGCGTCCTGGCGCTCGCCGTCGGCGGATGCGTGTGCGTGGTGTGGGCGGAGCGCGGCGGACCCCGCTGGGTCCGCGTCGTGGCGGGCGTGACGCTCGCCTTCGGCCAACTGCTCCGCCAGGCGAACAAGAATCAGCGCCGGAGCCTGAACGGCAGCGGCAGCGGCAACAGCGGCAACGCGAGCGGTGATTAGGCTCGGAGCCGGTCTCGGTTCCTCCCCGTGGCCGGCCTGCCCAGGGCGCCGCGGCCGTCGTGGCCGGGCGGGGGAGTGGCGGCCCGTTCGCGTGCCGGGCCGCGTCGGGGGTACCGGGAAGGCATGCAGGCATTGTCGCAAGATGTGATCGAGTGGGTCCGCGAGGACATCGACGAGGTGAAGGCGGAGCTGGTGGCTGCCGTGTCCGACGGGCGCCGTGGCTCGGCGGCTCTGGGGGCGGGCGGCGTGCTCGGCGTACTGGCCCTCCTGGCCGCTCAGGAGTCGGCGGTGCGAGCGCTGGAGCGGGTGTGGCCGGCGCAGCGTGTGACAGGGGCGCTGGCCGCCGCGTACGGCATCGGGGCCGTGGCCTTCGCCGGGTACGGCTACGAGAGATTGCGACGGGCCCGAGCCGCGTCACGGGAGGCGCTGGCGAGTTCGCTGGACACGGTGAAGGACGTGGCCGACGAGCTGGCCCAGTGACGTCCGTCCCTCCCGGGCGGGCACGGGCGGTCCGGGCGTTCTCCCGTCCCCCACCGATTTTCCGGTGTCCGCACGGATGTCCCGGGGTTCAGGGGGCACGCGTAGTTCCGTGCTCGCACACGGGAGCGGATCCGCGGCCGGGGCCGTACGGCGCCGGCCGCCGCCGCCCGGCAGCCGAGCGGTCAGACATCGGCAGGCATGGACCAACGTGGGCGTGCGCTGAGCGGCAGGTGACAACGGAACGCAGGGAGCACAGATGAAGGTCCGTCAGTGGTCCGTCCGACCGGATCTCCGGCTCACGGCCCACGTGGTCGCCGGCCGCTACCGGCTCGAGGACCTGTTGGGGCGCGGGGGCGCGGCTGATGTGTACGAGGGATGGGATCTGCGGCTGCGGCGGCCGGTGGCGGTGAAGATCTTCCGGCCGGGCAGTGAGTCCCAGACGGAGGAGCGCTTCGACGGCGAGGGCCGCTTGCTGGCCCAGATGCAGCACCCCGGCCTGGTGACCGTGTACGACTCCGGCCATGAGGACGGACGGCCCTACCTGGTGATGCAGCTGATCAAGGGGATGACGCTGCGCCGACGCATCGCCGCGGCCCCCTTGGCGCCCGCCGAAGCAGCCAGGATCGGGGCCGCGCTGGCCTCGGCGCTCGCCCATGTGCACGCGGCCGGTGTCGTACACCGCGACGTCAAACCGTCGAACATCCTCCTGGACGGGACGGGCGCCCCGCACCTGACCGACTTCGGCATCTCCCGGCTGCTGGACACCACCGCCCACACCGCCACCGGCACCCTCGTGGGAACCGCGGCATACATGGCTCCGGAGCAGGTGCTGGGCAAAGGAGCGGCGCCGGCCGCGGACGTCTACAGCCTCGGTCTCGTACTCCTCGAATCCCTGAAGGGCGATCTGGAGTACGGGGGTGCACCGTTGGAGTCCGCCCTCGCGCGGCTGCACCGGCCCCCGGTCATTCCCGCGGACCTTCCGGCGGATCTCGTCGAGCTGCTGGAGGCCATGACGGCTCAGGACGAGACCAGCAGGCCCGACGCCCACGCCTGCTTCCAGGCACTGGCCGCCATGCCGGGCGGGGCTTCCGCGTCGTCCTCCCGGTGGGCTGCCCCAGCGGGAGAGCTCCGGAAGGCGGGTGAGGACGGGGACGCGGTGGACGACACGCTGCGGTCGGAGTCGGTCGGCGGCCGGGCAGGTGCGGCCGGGCCGGTGCTCGCGGCCCTACCGGGGGAGGGCCCCCCGCTGCCCACGGCTCCCGCTTTCCGCCGCTCCCGGCGCGCCCTGCTTGCCACGGGGGCGACGCTGGCCGTGCTCGGCGTCACGCTGACCGGCTCGATCGGTGGTCTGCCCTCCGAAGGCGAGGGCGTGGCCTCGCAGCCACCCCGCCGGGCGGCGACCGAGTCGGAGTCCACCTCGGCCGGGACAGAGGGGAAGACCGAACCCTCGCCGACTCGGGAACGCCACCCGAGCCCGTCCTCCTCCTCGGTGGCACCGGGCTCCGTCTCCCGTTCGGGAACGGTGTCTCCTCCTGCCGCCGAGGAGGCCGCGTCCGCCACGGAACCGAGCTCGGCGGCCGGCAAGCGGGACCATCCGACTTCCTCCGCCGCCCGGGAGAAACCCGGCAGCCCGCGGGGCGAGGCCGCCGAGGGTCCCGTACGGGACGAGCCCGGGCCACGGCCGGTGAAGGCCAAGCCGCCGAAGAAGAACCACCGCGACTGACGCCGAACCGGCCGACACCGCAGGGCCCGACCCCCTTGAAGAGGCCCTCCACGCGGGGTGGGGGGCCGGGGGTGGGAGGGCCGGTATGTGCCACCCAGCAGCGCCTCCCAAGACCAGCACGCCCCTGGACCGGTGGAGATCTCACCGCCCAGGGGCGTTGCCGCGGACGCCAGTCGATCAGTCGTTCACGGTCCCAGCGAAGTCTTCTCGCCCCTCTCGCGTTCGCCAAAAGAAGCATCGAGAAGGCTCAGTCCCTGCTGGACGCCACCAGCTCGCGTACGTTCTCGACACTGCCGCACCCGGACTCCAGGTACTTCGCGCGCGCGTGGTGGAAGGCCGTGCCGAGCTGCGCGCGGCGATCGTCGCTGACGTTCTCGCGCGCGTCGTTGAGGAGCGTCCGTTCCTCCTCGTCGGCGTGGTGGTTGACCGCCGTGACGAGCTCTTCGAGCTTCTCGTCCCACTCCTCCGAGGTCGGGTCGTCGACCTCGAGCAGCGCGAGCAGTGCCTCGTTGGCTTCCTGGTGCTCATGGACGCTGTGCTCGACGTCGTCGTCGTCCACGTTCTTGTAGCGCCGCAGAGCGGGGTAGACCTCGTCCTCCTCGGCCGAGGCGTGCGCGATGAGGAGGTGGGCGAACTCTTCCAGGGCGGCGGCACGGTCGGCTTCGACGTTGCGCATCGTACGGAAGAGCTCCTCCATGCGGCGGTGGTCCTCCAGGATGGCCTCGACGACATCGTGGGACGGCATAGCGACTCCTTGATCGTGGGGGTTGATCCGGTTCACCGGATACCCCGGTTCCCACAGGTCAGGCCTCCCGCTCGACGAGTCGCTCCATGAAGGGCACCGATGGGACGCGGTGTACGGGAGCGCTACGCCCTGGATGCCGCGACGGGTCAGGCGCCCGGACCGGGGTCAGGGTGGACCGGTTCCTCGATGCCCGCTCGTGCGGCTTCCAGCTGAGCGGCGAAGGCGATACCGAGGAAGAGGGCGATGCCCGTCACATTGGCCCACAGCAGCAGGGCGACGAAGGCCGCCAGAGGGCCGTAGACCGCTCCGAAGGATCCGCTGCCGCCGATGTAGAGACCCAGGAGCCAGGTGGCGGCGACCCACAGAAGAAGATGGATACCCGACCCGAAGACGAGCCAGGTGTAACCAGGCTGGTCACGGCGGGGAGCCCAGCGGAAGATCACGGCGGATGCGACTGCCGCGAGCAGCACCCCGACCGGGAGGTGGAGCGGCTGCCACCAGTCGAGCAGGGACGGCGGCCAGCGTAGGGCCCGCGTCACGGACTCACCGATCTCGGGACCGGCGACGATGACGAGGAAGCCCGCCCCGAGGGGCAGGCCCGCGCCTACGGCGAGCAGGACCCCTCTGGCGTACTTCGCCAGGAAGGGGCGGTCCCGCTCGATACCGTAGATGCGGTTGCAGCCTCGCTCGATCTGCCCCATGGCCGAGGCGAGGTTGAGAACCGCGAAGCCGAGACCGAGCCACATGGCCACGGCCCCCGCGATGTCCGCGCCGGCGCTGTGCCGGGTGTCGGCGAGCGCCTGCCGTACGAGATCCGCACTGGCGCCCGGCACGATACGGGCGAGGGTCAGCTCGATGGCTTGACCGACACTCTCGGTGTGCATGGTCGTCGCCACCCCGACGAGAGCGATGGTGAACGGGACGATGCCGAGGACCACTTGATAGCCCAGGGACCGGGCGGAGCTGAAGCCGTCCGCGTACCGGAAACGGGCGAACGAGTCCATGAGCAGTGTGCGACCGCCGTAGCGCCGCAGTGCGGTGAACGCCTCGTCTCCGGAGAGTTCCTCGCCGGACATGTCCCGCGTCTGCGGAACGTGTACCACCGTGCCCATGACGTCCTTCCTGGCCAGCAGCGTCCCGCATGACACGCGACATCTGCCGTGTGCCCGCTACGGAAGGGCGTATACGCGCGCGTGGCCGGGGGATGGGCGTGGGGGAGGGGCCGCTCATCGCGGCTCCGCCCGGGCGGTGGGTCCCGTCCCGGTCCCGGCCGGTCCGGTGAGCCCGGCGCCGGAACCCGCACCACCACACCAGCGACGTGCGGTGCGCCGTCAAGAGCTGCGGAACTCAGTCAACCCGCACGCCCCACCGGGCCCCGGAGCGCTCCACGACCCCCCTGGCACCGGCGACCGCGGCTTTGTGAGACTGTCACCATGGCATATGAAGCACCTGACGAGGCAGCGGTCGCGACCATGGCTGTCCTTTTTGACCCCGAGCCGACCCCGTGGGGTCTGCGGGGCGACCCTCACCTGTGGCGGGCCATGCGCGACCGCCTGTCCGGGACGGACGTCCCGGCGTCGGTCGATGAAGCCATCGCCCTGCTGCGGGCGGTGTTCGGCGAGCTCGTGGGTCTCGACCTCGCCGAGGCCGAGCTTTCGGCCGTCTACCGGGGGGAGTACGCCCACGGCGGGATGTCCAGCGGCATGGTCCACCTCGACACGTGGCGTGAGCGACTGATGCCCCTGCTCGTGGAGCGTGCCAGGGTCCTGTTGGGTGGCTGACCGCGGCCGCGCCGCCAGCCGGCCCGTTCAGCCCGGCCGACGTTTCCGGCGGCGGGTCCACATGTCTCCGGCTGCCCGGGGAGGCTGGACGAAGTGCCGGACCCGCGCGGCTCAGGCCCGATCGTCGAGCGGTTCCTCCACCACCCCACCCCTCAGGTGCGCTGGGGGGTGGGCGGCGGAGGCAGCGAGCGGACTGAACTGGTGCCGTCGACTCTGCCTAGGCAGAGCTGGCCTTTAGCCGAACGGAGAGAATGCTTGCTCCTCTCTCTGCTGCCGCGAGAACCGGATGTCGCTCCAGTCCAAGGCCTGCCGCGCCTGACGCTCAGCCTGCTCCGCCACCTCACGCGCCTCGACGAGAACGTCACCGCGCTCCTTCACCAATCCGCGGTAGATCGGCGGCTGCTCGGGTATCTCTGCATTACTCATGAAGGTCATACTGACTGTTCGACGGCGTTCTGTCAGTCCAAGGCCCTCTGCCTTGGCCCGACGGGCCGGGCACTCCCGCCGTAGACGGCCGCGCCCCCGCCGTCCGGCCGCGAGCGGTGCTGTCTCCTGGGGAAGACGCATGCAGGGGGCTCCCGCCTCGCCTCGGCGCGGGGTGCCGAAGCCCCAGCCCCCCACCGAGCTCGGCGAGAAACATGTCCGCGTACTGCTGTCTGGGTGTTCAGCTCCCGATGCTCTGGTCCGACGTATTTGCGCTGATCGTTGTCATCGGCTCGGAGGCGCTGTCACTGGAGGGCTGCTGGTCGTTGCCTCCGACAATGTGGTGACGGGGGGATGAGTCCTCGTTGCTTTCGGCTGCTCCCGCGATACCCACGGCGTTGAGGAGTCCGTCCCCTCCAGGAGTGTCGGCCACGGCCTGCGACGCTCCGGAAAGGGCGAGAGCGGCCGCAGTGAGGGCAACGGCGGCGCATGCGCGCTTGGTGTTCTTCATGCCACGCGAACGATGTTCACGGGGCGGGGTCACGGTGGCGACGGCGCACACGCTTGTTGACCGGGATCGTGTGCTGGGGGTCGGTCGCCTGTTGATCCCAGTCAGGGCGTTGAAAGGGTCCCCAAGACGGCACGACGCCCTGTCGAGCCGTCTTGGGGACGTCTTCCGACTTCCGCGCGCCCGAGAACGCGAGCCGTGGAGCAGCTGATGCCGGTCAGGACCCTCGTCGCGGAGAAGTCCTGCCGGCGTCACCACCTCCGCGCCAGCGCAGCCCTCGCGTCCCACCTGTGACCGATGGACGGGGGCGGCCGCTCACCACTCGTCATCGACGTCCCATGGCTTCGGCCGAGCCACCCCACATCCCCGGATCAACAGTCCCGGAGCGATCCAGCCATCTCGGCGAGACGATTCCGTGAGGAGCTCCAAGGCCGGCTTCAGCGGCGCTCGGGCAGGTCGGACTCCGCCGGCAGGGTGGAGAGCTCGCGCGGCCTCTTCGTCGACGACGCCGCGGGCGCGGTCTTCTTCCCGCAGAAGGCCGCCTCCAGTGTCCCGCCGAGCGCCGTGTTCGCCGCGCCCCGGTTCGAGGTGTTCGCCATGGCGGAGAGCGCCCGTCGGCCGTCGCGGGTGGCGAAGGCGTACGTGTAGAAACCCTGCACGGTGCCGGTGTGCCCGTACACCTGGACGCCGCAGGACAGGTCGTAGCGGCGCAGCCCGAGCCCGTAGAAGCGGGTCTGGGCGGCGTCCGTCGGGGTGACCGTGGTCATGGCGTCCAGCATGTGGGGCGAGAGCAGCCTGCCCCGCATGAGGGCGGTCGTGAAGGTGTTCAGGTCGGCCGGGTCGGAGATGACCGCGCCGGCCGTCTGGGCCCAGGAAGCGGTCTGCTCCGTCGAGTCGACGAGCGGCGCCCCCTCCTCGTCGGGGTGGAGGTAGCCGCGTACGTGCGCTCCCTTGATCCGGGTGTCCGGGTGGACGTAGGAGGTATGACGCAGCTTCAGCGGCTTGATGATGCGCCGCTCGTACTGCTTGGCGACCGAGGTCCCCGTGGCCTTCTCGATGAGCATGCCGACGACGACGAAGTTGGCGTTGGAGTACTTGTAGGCCAGACCGGGCTCGGTGGTGCGGGGCTCGGCCAGCGAGAGATCGACCAGCTCCTGGTAGGTGAAGACGCGGTTGCGCACGGCTTCGAAGCCGGGCACGGTCTGGGCGAACATGGCCTCGGTGTAGTCCGCCAGGCCGCTGCGGTGGGTGAGCAGGTGGCGGACCGTGATGCGGTCGTCGGGCAGCAGTCCGGGAAGGTAGCGGTTGACCGGTGCGTCGAGCTCCAGCCGTCCCTCGTCGACCAGTTGGAGCAGTACGACGCTGGAGAAGGTCTTGCTGACGCTGCCGATGCGGAAGCGTGCCCGGGTGTCCATGGCGGCGCCGGAGACGCGGTCGCGGACGCCGGCAGTGCGCGTCCGGACGCCGTCGGGACCGGTGAAGCGAGCCATCGCGCCCGGAGCGCCGTTGGCCATGGCCGCGTTCAAAGCCGCGGTCACGCCCTCCATGTCCGGGTCCGGTGCGGGGGCGGCAGCGGCCGTGGGGGCTGCCGGTGCCGCGGAGGCCGCGGTGGCGGGGGCAAGTCCGCCGGCGAGGGCGGCGAGCAGGGTGGCGCTCATGGCCAGACGTCGGTGCGTCGACAGGGGCACGTGACCTCCTCGTTCTCGTCTCATCGGAAACGGCACACGCGTGGGGTGTGCCGTGGGGGACGGGGAGGAGCGATCACTGCGCGCTGTCCGGGATCCCCATGAAGCATGAGTGCCAACGCGTCACGTCGGTTCCTGTCACGGGGCGCCGATATCCAGTCCGCCAGGGTGCCAGAACCGCTTCGGTGGTACGCCGCGAAGCGTCACCGGGGCTGGGACGCGGTCCGGGGCGCCGAGGAACCATCCCGAGCGGGACGGTGGGATCAGGGTCGTCGGCATTTCCGCCTGCCTGGTCGAACGGGGCGCCGCTCAGGCGCGAACCGCCGCCTTTCGCTTCGAGGCGACCGCGCTGACAGGCGATCTACTCCGCAGGTGCCGCCCGCAACCGGCGTCAGCAGCCCGGGAAGCACGGTGGCTCTTCGCCCCAGTTGGTTCACGCAGCGAACCGAGACGAAGCCGCCTGACTGGTCGACCTGGAGCGGCGAGCCGGGGGCTCTACGTCACCCGTGAGGCACGTCGGCCCACCCAGCCGGTCACCTCCGCCGGCGTCCGCCGGACCTTTTTGGAACCTCCGCCCGCACATGCCCCGCATGCGCCAGGGCGCCGAAAACCCACCGGCTGGGCCCGGGGCGGCCGGTCCACACGAGGAACAGACGCGGGCCACACCCTCCTACGGCATGGGCGTCGTTGTCCGCTGCAGCGAGTAGAGGATCAGAGGTCGCTGTCGATACCAGTGACGGCGGGCGGGCCGAGCGGGGCATCAGCTTCGGCGATCCCTGCTTCTCGCAGCGCGGCTGAGACGAGCCTTGTCGCGTCCAGCTCGGCCTCGTACCGATCTGGGGCGTCGACCTCAAGGCGGACGGAGAAGGTGTTGTCCTCGTTCAGCGTGAAAAGGTTCAGGCCTTCACTCTCACTGACATCGGTGTGCTGCGAGGCCAGCTTCCGTTCGAGAGCCGAGCGCGCGGGGTCGGTGATGTCCGGAATGAACGTGCCGGGGACGGTGATGACGAAGGTGGTCATGGCGGTTCCTCACATAGGACGGAGCTGAGGTGTCGACTGCTTCCCGCATTCTCTGCGGTGAACCCGTCCTGACCTGTCTCTGACGTGCCACCGGATGGTGAGTGGTGACGGCTTCATCTCTCCTCGCGTGCGCACGGCCGGCAGCCGAGGGCAGGCAGTCGCCAGTACGCCGGAACGCAGTGTTGCGCGGGTCGGGTTCAGGCGTTCGCATGGCGTGCGGTGACTGCCTGCCGCCGCGGCGCAGCGTGATGCGCCGGCCTGTTTCCTGTGGCTGCCTGGAGGCGTCGTAGCCACAGGGACGCTGTGCCGAGCAGGCCGGTGAAGACGGCCAGGAGAAGGACGGAAACCCACATCTGCCGGCTCCCGGGAAGGGTCCATCCCGTCCAGGCCGCCGCGGCCGCCCACAGCAGAACACCTGCCGCGTAGAAAGCGCGGACTCGGCGCAGCTGCCGTACGGCCCGCAAGGACATCATGTTGTCGGTCTTCGGTGCCATGCCGACCCGTGTACCCCGATGTGCGCTACCTATCAGGCGGTCCGCCTACCGTTTTGGCGTCCATGGCTTCTCAGGCAGCTGCGGGCCCCGGGCGCCGCGGAGCCTGCCCTTTCACGCTCTTCGGCGGGCCTTGCTTCTCTTCGTGTGTGTGCATGAGCCGGGCTCTGCTCCCTCCTGTGCGGCTCTCGCAGTGCCGCTGCCTGAGAAGGGAGCCTGGACGGAGGAAAAGATCCTCCCCCGCCCCGCGAGACCCGGAATGAGCGGCAAACGACGGGAGGCGGTTTCACAAGAGGATGGAAGGCTTCGGCTTCACCCTCGAACTGGGGCAACGGAACGCCGCCTGCCGCATCCGGTGGTGGCGTTGGCTTCCGGTCCGTCCGGAGATCAGGGAGGGAGCCGGCCGCACGGCAGCGCCTGCCCTACAGCGGGCCGGTGCCGCCCGTGTGCTCGTAGTAGGAAGCCACCTGGTCGCGGTACGCGACCTCGCCTACGTCCTTCTCGCGGTGGAATTCGGGGGCGTTCTCGATCTGTTCCTTGGAGAGGTCCAGGTGGATCCTCTCGTCCTCCTCGTCGATGCGGGAGATCGTGTTCGCGGGCAGGAGTACCTCCTTGCCGAAGATCCACATACCGGTGTCGACCACGAGGTAGGCATCGTCCACTTCTTCCGAGTGCTTGTCGACCTTGCCGATGCTTCCGTCGACCGCTTCCACCTTGTAGCCGGTGAGGTCCGTGCCGACTGCGTAGTTGAAGGACGGCCGGTAATTCCACGCGTTCTCAGTCACGTACGAACATCTCCTAATTTGGATTCGATGGCGGCCTCCCCGTACCGGGGCGCGGCTCTCCGCCTCCTGCGTATCAACCTCCGGCATGCGCGTGCCCCGTTCCGTCGCTCATATACCGGTGCCCTGCCCATACAGCTCCCGTCGCCGGTCCCCGAGCGGTCACGAACGTTCCGGTCCGCGCCGCAGGCCGACGAGCCCGCTCATGACCGAGTGCGTGGAGGCCGGGTGCCGTCACCTGAGGGCCGGTCGCACAAGCGCGGACCGCGCTGCGCCACCTCGATGTCGCCCGGGAATCGCTCGGCGCGCACATCGTGGGGCGACTGGCCGCGCTTGGCGTGGAGATGGAGCGCGGCCCGGAGGGCCGAGAACGGGTTCGCCCTCCAGGAGATCCCGGTGGACCCACCCATCCGCAAGGTCTTCCCAGCCGAGAGCACAGACGACGCCCCCGCGGCCGAGGGGGATTCGAACAGCCGTACCTTCGTCGCCGACGGCACCGACGGTAGTCTGGCAGGCTTCGCTACTGTCTCGTACGCTCCGTGGAACCGACGGCTGGCCATCGAGGACATCGAGATCGCTCCGGCGCATCGCGGCCAGGGCGTCGGCCGCGCCCTGATGGGCCACGCCGTCAAGTTCGCCCGTGAGTCCGGTGCCGGGCATATCTAGCTGGAAGTAACCCACATCAACGCCCCGGCGATCCACGCCTACCAGCGGATGGGATTCACCTTCTGCGGACTGGACACGACCGCTACTTGCGGCACACCGTCATCGGGCGAACAAGCCCTCCACATGAGCACGCCTTGCCCTTGAGCGGCCTGCCGACGGCTGACAGCGGAGACTCGTACGTCGCCCGGTGCGACCGTCATCCCCCTAGTGACCTGAGTCGGAGATTCATCGGCCCGGCGTGCTCGGCGATCGTCCAGCAGTTCTTCCTCGGCAGGTCGGCAAGCAGACCCAGCACGAACGCTCGTGCCCGGCGGCGCGGCTCCACCCGGGCGAACCGGCCCGCGACCCTGGCCATCAGGCCCTCGAATATTGCCTGCCAGCGGGCAGGGGCAACGCTGTGGCCCACGGCCACCGGCTGATCTTCGTTTGTCCGCACAACCGACGATGATCAACGGTAGCCGTCTCCGTCTGTGGACCGGCCTCACCCAGTGACTGAGCGCTTCGGTTAACCAGTTGAGCGTTGACCGGGCAGATATGCCGTATCCCGTGCGAGCGTCGTCCCGTGCTACTCCACCGGCTCGCGCCAGGCGGCGACGAGATCGTGGAAGCGCGAGAACCGGGCGCCAGGAACAGTCTCGCCACTGAACGTCTCGCCGTTGAGCCAGCAGATGTCGAAGATGTCGGTCTCGGTGTCGAGTAGGCAGCACACACCACCGGTGGTGGCGGTGAGGTCGGTGAACACCTTCCTTACGCTCGCGGACTGCACGAACATCCGGCTCATGCTCGAGGTAGCGGCTGTGAACTGGAGTGACGCGAAGTTTGGGTGCCATGCGGGGGAGAACCTGACAGTCAGGTAGATGTACCCGACCGACACCCGTCCCCGCTCGTCGACCCTGTCGGAACCGCGGAGGAATAACTCGCGCATCGCGTCGTCGACGCCGATGACGATCGAGGTGTCCAGTTCGAGCGTGCCGCCTGCTGAACAGTCGACCGGTTCGCTCTTGAAGTTCGAGGTGAACGGCATGATCAACTGCTCTCCGCCCGGCAGGGTCACCCGAAGCGGCGGCGTGTCGCGGCCTTGGGGGGCGAGCTCGGCCAGCCGGGTCAGTGCCCTCCCAACGTTCCGAGAGGGCATGAAGATCTCGTAGCTGT
This sequence comes from Streptomyces sp. NPDC003027, assembly GCF_053591435.1. Classification (NCBI taxonomy): domain Bacteria; kingdom Bacillati; phylum Actinomycetota; class Actinomycetes; order Kitasatosporales; family Streptomycetaceae; genus Streptomyces; species Streptomyces sp. NPDC003027. Next base: position 1,582 of record NZ_JBSFTU010000071.1, on the reverse strand, counting down.
AGTCCAGTCCCATGCCGCCCTGCTTCCCCTGTCCTGAAACAGGCATCCTTCCATGATCTGGATCGGTCGCCCAGTTGATTCACACCAGGCAAGATCAGGATCTACAGCTGGAGTAATAGGCGAACGCGACGGTGAGGGTGGGGGACTATCCCGGGCGCAGCCCAGCCCGGCCCAGCCCTGCGCCGGGCCGGGCGGTGCTACGGCCTGTCCTACCAGCCCGGCGCGAACGGTGACCGGCAACTCGCCCGCCGCTGACCGGCTCACCGAGGAGGTGTCTGACCCATGACGCTGTCCCTGATCCTCGTCATCGCGGCGATCGTGCTGGGCATCATCGGCGCCGTCGCCGAAGGGCTGTTCTCCCTGCTGGTCATCGGCATCGTGCTGTTCTCCGCCGCCCTCGTCCATCCCGGGATGCACCTGCGGCGCTCCGGCCGCCACAGCCGCACGCTCCGCTGACCAGCTGCGCCGGCGCCGTGGTGCTAGCGGGCGAGGAGTGCGGTTACGGGTTTGCCGCCGATGGCCTGGCGGGTCACGGCGGCGGCGCGGGGCGAGCCGGTTGACCATGGGCCAGCCGAAGCCTCCGGTGCCGCCGCTCAGTTGGGGGTGCGCATGCGTGGCACCTGAGGGCTGGGGTCGTGCACGGCCACCTTGACGCTGTCCGGATGCGTGGTCGGGTCCAGGGCGCAGGTGCCGCCGCCGTGGCACAGGGCGTTGGTGACGAGCTGGGACACGACCAGGACCACCGTCTCGGCGGCCTCGGGGCGACCGCTGGGAGGAGTTTCGAGGGACTTCCGGGTGCTGTCGCGTGCGCCGGCTACGGATGTCGCCGAGCGGAGGGGTACGACTTTGGCGCTCGTCGTATCCACCAGGGCACCCCGGTCTCCACATCCTTGACGTCCGGTCTTGTCTGCCCGGGGCTTGTTCCCCGGGCAGACAGGACCGGCAACCCGGCTCGTCCCGGCACCCATCACTGTTCGAGGGCGATTACCTCCCTGTCGAACACGCGAAAATCTACGTCGGCCAGAGTAGACATTGAGCAGTGATGTGGTTATGTTTCTCCCGTACCCCAGAAGGACCGCAGGGCCCGGCAGAGACGAACTGCCGGGCAGCAGTACCCGCAGTTGCAGTTCGCACGGCGGTGCGGTGGTGGAGTTTCGAAGCCAGGGTGGTTGCAGGACGGCGACGGGACTGACGGCCGGACCGGGTGGCCCGCAGTGATCAGGGGCCGCCACCATAGGGGCAGTACCCAGCAGTGAAGTCAGTGAGCGGTACCTCGGTGAAGGCGTCGGCTGCGGACGCGCGCACCGGGAAGTTCGGCAGTGGGGTTCCAAGCCAGAGTAGACGCGGGACGGGCGACGGGGCTGGCTGCCGAAGAGTGGCGCTGTCACAGGTCACTTGAGCGGTTCGCATCACCAGCAGTACGCAGTAATGCAGTAGCAGCGGGAGGAAGTTCCCGTTTGTAGGTAGTTGATCACCGAGGGAAGAAGCGGAGGAACGAAGCGCCATCAGGATCGCCCGGGCGGAAGTCTTGGGCCCGGGTACCGCAGGACATCGATAGTGAGGTGGTCTCCGGTCAAGCAAC
>NZ_JBSFTU010000070.1:0-21151 GCF_053591435.1 Streptomyces sp. NPDC003027 | reverse complement strand
TGTTCACGAACTCGTACGAGGCGTCACCGCCATCGATGGGCTCGATCGCGATCTGCACCTTGGTGCACCTCGCGGAGCGCCGGCCACGTCGGTCAACGCCTCACCGGATCACATGCCGGCGATCAGCTTCTCCACCCGGTCGTCGACCGAACGGAAGGGGTCCTTGCACAACACGGTGCGCTGCGCCTGGTCGTTGAGCTTGAGGTGGACCCAGTCGACGGTGAAGTCCCGCCGCTGCTCCTGGGCGCGGCGGATGAAGTCGCCGCGCAACCGCGCCCTGGTGGTCTGCGGGGGCACGGACTTGCCCTCGAAGATCTTCAGGTCGTTGCAGATCCGGGCGGCCTGCCCCTTCTTCTCCAGGAGGTAGTAGAGCCCGCGCCGACGGTGGATGTCGTGGTACGCGAGGTCTATCTGGGCGACCCGGGGGTGCGACATGGTCATGTTGTTCTTGGCCCGGTACCGCTCGATGAGCTTGTACTTCATGACCCAGTCGATCTCGGTGCCGATACGGTCGAGGTCCTCGGCCTCGATGGCGTCCAGGGTCCGGCCCCAGAGCTCCAGGACCTGCGCGACCGTGCCCGTACGGATGCCGCGGCGGTCGACGAAGTCCGCGGCCTTCTCGTAGTACTCGCGCTGGACCTCCAGGGCGGAGGCCTCGCGGCCGCTGGCGAGGCGGACCTTGCGCTGGCCGGTGATGTCGTGGCTGACCTCGCGGATCGCCCGGATGGGGTTCTCCAGCGTCAGGTCACGCATGACCGTGCCCGCCTCGATCATGCGCAGCACGAGGTCGGTGGCGCCGACCTTGAGGAGCATGGTCGTCTCGGACATGTTCGAGTCACCGACGATGACGTGCAGGCGGCGGTAGCGCTCGGCGTCCGCGTGCGGTTCGTCGCGGGTGTTGATGATCGGCCGGGAGCGGGTGGTCGCCGAGCTGACGCCCTCCCAGATGTGCTCGGCGCGCTGCGAGACGCAGTAGACGGCGCCGCGCGGGGTCTGCAGCACCTTTCCGGCGCCGCAGATGAGCTGGCGGGTGACGAGGAAGGGAATGAGGATGTCCGCGAGCCGGGAGAACTCTCCGTGGCGGGCGACGAGATAGTTCTCGTGGCAGCCGTAGGAGTTTCCCGCCGAGTCGGTGTTGTTCTTGAAGAGATAGACGTCGCCGGCGATTCCCTCCTCATGCAGGCGGCGTTCGGCGTCGACGAGCAGGCCTTCGAGAATGCGCTCGCCGGCCTTGTCGTGCGTGACCAGTTCGGTCACGTTGTCGCATTCGGGAGTTGCGTATTCCGGATGCGAACCCACGTCGAGGTACAGGCGGGCGCCGTTCCGCAGGAAGACATTGCTGCTGCGGCCCCATGACACGACACGGCGGAAGAGGTAGCGCGCCACTTCGTCAGGAGACAGTCGGCGCTGTCCCCTGAACGTGCACGTGACGCCGTACTCGTTCTCCAGCCCGAAAATGCGGCGGTCCATGTCTGAACATTACGCCTGATGGCCTGAGCTGAAACCGGGTTGGGCGGCCCCGTTTCGATCATTTTCCGATGAGTGCGTGTTCTTTTCGGTGTGGCCGGGCTCGGCGCTTCCGGCACTGACGGCGTGTCGCGCACCGGGGCCGGGGACGGTGAGGACCCGTCCGGTGGCGAGCAGGACCAGCAGGGCCACGAGACCCCCCGCACCGGCCACGGCGAAGCCTGCGGTGGTCCCGGCCAGTTCGACGGCGGGCCCCGCGACGGCCGAGCCGAGAGCCGCCCCCACACCGAAGGTGGTGACGAGCCAGGAGAACGCCTCCGTGACGGTGCCGCGGGGCGCGTGCCGGTCGACCACGATGAAACCGCAGGCCAGCGCCGGTGCCAGGAAGACCCCGGAGAGCGCGGCGAGCCCTGTCATCGGGACGACACCGGGCGTGAGCATCAGCGGCAGGTATCCCAGCGCGAGCAGGCCGACCAGGACGCGCAGCCGCTTCTCGGGGGCGCCCGCCCACTGGCGGGCGCCGTAGAGGACGCCGCCGACGAGGGCGCCGAGGCCCAGGGCGGCCATGATCCAGCCATAGGCGGACGCGTTGCCCCGGTCGTCGGCGTAGGCCAGACCGGCGACGGTGATGGAGCCGAGCGCGAGTCCGACGAAGAAGAACGAGCCGAGCAGGGCGAGCAGGCCGGGCGAGCGCAGGGCGCCGAGCCAGTGCGCCTCGCGGGGATCCGAGCGCCACGCGCGCGAGGGCTCCGAGAGGACGACGGAGAGGGCGCCCAGGACGCCGAGGACGTTGATGACCAGGAGGGCGGCCGCCGGTGACCACAGCGCCACCAGGAGGGTCACGAGGAGGGGTCCGACGGTGAACATGACCTCCTGGGCGACGGCGTCCAGCGCGTAGGCCCGGTGGACCCGGTCCTCGCGACCCAGGACGCTCGGCCACAGGGCCCGCAGGCCGCCCTCCAGGGGCGGGGTGAAGAGGCCCGCGACGACGATCGCGGCGTAGGCGAGGGCGGTGTTGCCGATTCCCGCCAGGGCGAGGACCGCCATGCCGAGGGCGGAGACGATCGCCGCGGGCAGCTGCACCCGCGGCTGCCCCTTCAGGTCGACCGCGCGGCCGAGGAGCGGCTGGCCCACGGCGGTGGCGACGCCGTAGGCGGCGACGAGCCCTCCGGCGAGGCTGTAGCTGCCGCCTTCCGCGCGGGTGAAGACCACCGCCGCGATCGGACCGGTGCCGTTGGGCAGCCGGCCGACCAGGGTGCCGGTGAGGAGCCGCAGGGCGTGCGGCGCCCCGAGGATGTCGCGATAGCCGCCGCTCGCCGTGGCCTCGGTGGCCATGTCGGTCTCCTCTCCCCCGGCGTCCGCCTGAGGTTTTACGTATAACGTCCTGGGTCATACGTACCATGGGCCCAGCCCGCGGGTCCACCCCGCGAGAACGGACCGTCCCTCGCGGAGGCATGAGTGCACACCCCGGAACCACCCACCGGAACGCGGCCCACCAGCCGGGACGTCGCCCGCGCCGCCGGGGTGTCCCAGGCCACCGTCTCCCTGGTCCTCGGCGACAAATGGCGCGGGCGGGTCTCGGAACGCACCGCGGATTCCGTACGGGAAGCGGCCCGCGGCCTCGGCTACCGCCCCAATCTCGCCGCCCGCAACCTGCGGCTCGGCAGCACCCGGACCGCGCTGCTCGTCGTCCCGGCGCTCACCAACGAGTTCTTCGCCCGCGTCTACACCGGCGCCGCCTCTGTCGCCGCCCGGCACGGCTTCGGCGTGGTCCTCTACCCCTCCCCCGAGGGCGTCGGCCCGGCCAGGGACCCCTTCGCCTCAGCCCGCGCGGCCCTCGACGGCGTCATCGCCTCCTCCATGGCGGCTGAGGCCCTGGAGGCCTTCCGCGGCACGGACCTGCCGCTGGTGATGCTGGACAGCGATCCCGCCGACACCGGCGCCGCCGCGCACGTCAACCTCGACATCGCGGACGGCATGCGCCAGGTGACCGGGCACCTTCTCTCCCTCGGGCACCGCCGGTTCCTCCACCTGGCCTCGGCGGTGCCCTCCTGGACCTTCGACGTACGCGGCGCGGCCCTCACCGACGCGCTGCGCGGGGTTTCCGTACGCACCGTCCGCGCGCCGCTCGACGTCGGCGGCGCCCGCACCGCCGCTGAAGAGGCCCTCACCGGTCCGGGGCCGAGGCCGACCGCGATCGTCTGCGACGACGACATCCTGGCCGCCGGTGCCTGCAAGGCGGCCCGGCGGCTCGGTCTGAGGGTCCCCGAGGACGTCTCGGTCACCGGCTTCGACGACCTCGCCCTCGCGACCGCCGTCGAACCCGAGCTCACCACCGTCCGCCTCCCCGCCGAACGCATCGGCGAACGCGGTATGGCGGCCCTCCTCGCCGTCCTCGCCGGCCGGCCACCCGAGCCCGGCGACCTCCCGGTGACCCTGATGGCCCGGGGCTCCTCCGGCCCTCCGCCCGCCGGCTGACCGGTCGGACACACACATCGGCCCCGGTCCGCGAGGCGCGGGCCGGGGCCGTCGTACGGGCTCGACGAAGGAGTCAGTCCTCCGTGTCCTCCGGGATCTCGTCCGAGGGTTCGTCGGTCTTGGCGATCGCCGCGTTGTCCGCCTCCAGCAGGCGGACCAGCTGCCGGCCGACGATCCGCTTGAACTTGCGCTGCTGCGGGCGCGTGCGGTCCAGGACCGCCACCTCCAGCCGCTCCGCCGGAATCTCCCGCTCGCTGCCGTTGGTGTCCCGGGACAGCGCCTGGACCGCCAGCTTCAGCGCCTCGGCCAGGGACATCCCGTCACGGTGGCGCTGGTCGAGGAAGGTGCCGATCTGCTCGGCGTTGCCACCGACCGCGACCGAGCCGTGCTCGTCCACGATCGAACCGTCGTGGGGCAGACGGTAGATCTGGTCGCCCTCGGGCTCCGTGCCCACCTCGGCGACGACCAGCTCCACCTCGTACGGCTTCTCCCCCGCGCTGGAGAAGATCGTGCCCAGCGTCTGGGCGTAGACGTTGGCGAGGCCCCGGGCCGTGACATCGCCCCGGTCGTAGGTGTAGCCCCGCAGGTCGGCGTAGCGCACACCGCCGATACGGAGGTTCTCGTACTCGTTGTACTTGCCGGCCGCGGCGAAGCCGATCCGGTCGTAGATCTCGCTGAACTTGTGCAGCGCACGGGACGGGTTCTCGCCGACGAAGACGATCCCGTCGGTGTACTGGAGGACGACCAGGCTGCGGCCGCGGGCGATGCCCTTGCGGGCGTACTCCGCCCGGTCGGCCATGGCCTGCTGGGGTGAGACGTAGAACGGAGTCGACACCGGCTATCCGTCCCTTTCTTCTGGGATTCTGCGGACGAGGAGAGGTCAGAGCAGCTCGGCGCGGGGCCCGTCGGGCTGCACCAGGCGCCGATCGGTGACCGAGCGGGCGAGCGCCGAGGACTCCGCCTCGGTGAGCCTGCGGAAGCCCTCGTCGGTGATGACGGTGACGATGGGATAGATCTTGCGGTACAGATCCGGACCGCCGGTCGCCGAGTCGTCGTCGGCCGCGTCGTACAGCGCCTGGACGACCAGCGTGGTGGCCTGCTCCTCCGTCAGGTCGGGACGGTAGAGCTTCTTCATGGAACCCCGGGCGAAGATCGAACCGGAGCCGGTGGCCGCGAAGCCGTGCTCCTCCGAGCGGCCGCCCGTCACGTCGTACGAGAAGATCCGGCCCTTCTCCTTGGCCTCGTCCCAGCCGGCGAACAGCGGGACGACGGCGAGGCCCTGCATGGCCATGGCGAGATTGCCGCGGATCATGGTGGAGAGGCGGTTCGCCTTGCCCTCCAGGGAGAGGGTCGTGCCCTCCACCTTCTCGAAGTGCTCGAGCTCCAGCTGGAACAGCTTGACCATCTCCACGGCGAGCCCGGCCGTGCCGGCGATGCCGACGGCCGAGAACTCGTCGGCCGGGAAGACCTTCTCGATGTCGCGCTGCGCGATCATGTTGCCCATGGTCGCGCGCCGGTCACCGGCGAGCACGACCCCGCCGGAGAAGGTGACGGCGACGATCGTGGTGCCGTGCGGGGCCTCGACGATCCCGTCCGGCAGCGTGCGGTTGCGTGGGAGCAGCTCCGGCGAGTGGTCGGAGAGGAAGTCCATGAAAGAGGACGATCCCGGCGTCAGGAAGGCAGCTGGTAGACGCCCGGTGCTACGAGTGTTGGCTTCCACGCGTGTCCCTCCAAGTATGAGACGGCCCGACGCAGAGAGTCGGGAACGTCTCCCCACATGCCGTTGGCCGATTTGCAGTTGAAGCACAGTACGCCACGGACCCTACCCGCCATGTGACGGTGATCAACATGATCGGACCGGGCAGCCGCGAGCCTCGTCGGCTCCGGTGATTCCCCCATGGGCCCCCAGCGGCGCGGAGCGGCCCGCCGGAACGAAGGCCGCGCGCGGGCGTTCTCAGCCGCACCGCGCGCGATCCCCGTGACGTCCGTCGGCCGACCAGCCCCCACCTTCGTTTCGGAAGGTGGACCGCTCTTACTGTCCGCCCTTTTGCACGAAGCTTCGGACGAAGTCCTCGGCATTCTCCTCGAGGACGTCGTCGATCTCGTCCAGAACCGAGTCGACGTCGTCGCTCAGCTTCTCCTGGCGCTCCTTGAGGTCGGAGCTCTCCTCGGTGGCGGTCTCCTCGACCTCCTCCGTGGAACGCGTCGCCTTCTGCTGTCCGCCGCCGGTGTCCTTGGTCGCCATATCCTCACCCCGCTCGAATCGGCCCGCTCGGTTGGGTCTCTCAAGATCAGACCCTACAAGGCGGGTCTGACATCGGCCCCGCAGTCGCTACAACGTCCGGGCACCATTTCCATGATTCCCCTTACCCGGCCATTTCAGCCGCCGGACAGGACGCGGACCAGTTCCTCCGCGGTCCTGCACCGGTCCAGGAGTTCTTTCACGTGGTTCCGGGTGCCCCGCAGGGGCTCCAGGGTGGGCACCCGCTGGAGCGAGTCGCGGCCCGGCAGGTCGAAGATCACCGAGTCCCAGGACGCGGCGGCCACGTCGTCCGCGTACTGCTCCAGGCAGCGACCGCGGAAATAGGCCCTGGTGTCCTCTGGAGGCTTCGTCTCGGCCCGCTGGACCTCGTCCTCGGTCAGGAGCCGCTTCATGCGCCCACGGTCCACGAGACGGTTGTACAGGCCCTTCTCGGGACGTACGTCGGCGTACTGGAGGTCCACCAGGTGGAGCCGGGCCGCGTCCCAGTCGAGGCCGTCGCGCCGGCGGTAGCCCTCCATCACCTCCCGCTTGGCGATCCAGTCCAGCTCGCCGGCCAGGCTCATCGGGTCGTTCTCGAGCCGGTTGAGGGTGTCCTCCCACCGGACCAGGACGTCCTTGGTCTGGTCGTCCGCGTCCGCGCCGAAACGCTCCTCCACGTACTTCCTGGCCAGCTCGAAATACTCCATCTGGAGCTGCACGGCGGTGAGTGTCCGGCCGCTGCGCAGAGTGATCAGATACGCGAGGCCGGGGTCGTGGGAGACCTCGTGCAGGGTGCGTACCGGCTGGTCGACGGTGAGGTCGACGTTGATGAACCCGTCCTCGATCATGGACAGGACCAGGGACGTGGTGCCCAGCTTGAGGTAGGTGGAGATCTCCGAGAGGTTGGCGTCGCCGATGATCACATGGAGGCGGCGGTACTTCTCGGCGTCGGCGTGCGGCTCGTCACGGGTGTTGATGATGGGCCGCTTCAGGGTGGTCTCCAGGCCGACCTCGACCTCGAAATAGTCGGCGCGCTGGCTGATCTGGAAGCCGTGTTCGCGGCCGTCCTGCCCGATGCCGACGCGGCCGGCGCCGGTGACGACCTGCCGGGAGACGAAGAACGGGGTCAGGTGGCGCACAATGTCCGAGAAGGGGGTCTCCCGCTTCATCAGGTAGTTCTCGTGCGTGCCGTAGGAGGCGCCCTTGTTGTCGGTGTTGTTCTTGTAGAGGTGGATCGGCTGGGCGCCGGGGAGCTGGGCGGCCCGTTCGGCGGCCTCGGCCATGATCCGTTCGCCGGCCTTGTCCCACAGGACGGCGTCGCGGGGGTTGGTGACCTCGGGGGCGCTGTATTCCGGGTGGGCGTGGTCGACGTAGAGCCGGGCTCCGTTGGTGAGGATCACATTGGCCAGGCCGATGTCCTCGTCGGTGAGCTGGCTGGAGTCGGCGGCTTCGCGGGCGAGGTCGAAGCCTCGGGCGTCCCGCAGGGGGTTCTCCTCCTCGAAATCCCAGCGGGCGCGGCGCGCCCGGTGCATCGCCGCCGCGTAGGCGTTGACGATCTGGGACGAGGTGAGCATGGCATTGGCGTTCGGGTGCCCCGGAACGGAGATCCCGTACTCCGTTTCGATGCCCATTACTCGCCGTACGGTCATGCGGCCCTCCTTGCCCGGCGGCGCTCCCCCTTCGGGTGCGGCGCTCAAGTACCGCTCTTTCTCCTGCGTGCGGTGCCCGTCCCCGCACTGCGCGATTCGGCGGTACCGAAGAGCCTAGAGCGACTCCGCGCCGGTGGGGAGATCGAATACGTCTTTTGCTCGTGTGATGGCTGGGGGAAAGAGCCCGGCTGCGGATGCCCGTGGTCCGGACATCCGCAGCCGGGTCGCGAACTACAGGTACTGGCCGGTATTCGCCACCGTGTCGATGGAGCGACCGGTGTCGGCGCCCTGCTTTCCGGTGACGAGGGTGCGGATGAAGACGATCCGCTCGCCCTTCTTTCCGGAGATACGGGCCCAGTCGTCCGGGTTGGTGGTGTTGGGCAGGTCCTCGTTCTCCTTGAACTCGTCCACGCAAGCCTGGAGGAGGTGGGAGACGCGGATGCCCTTCTGGTTGTGGTCGAGGAAGGCCTTGATGGCCATCTTCTTGGCCCGGTCCACGATGTTCTGGATCATGGCTCCGGAGTTGAAGTCCTTGAAGTAGAGGACTTCCTTGTCGCCATTGGCGTACGTGACCTCGAGGAAGCGGTTCTCCTCGGATTCCGCGTACATCTGCTCGACGACCGACTGGATCATCGCGTGCGCGGCGGCTTCCTTGGAGCCCTGGTGCTCGGAGAGGTCGTCGGCGTGAAGCGGCAGGGTGGAGGTGAGGTACTTCGCGAAGATGTCCTTCGCGGCCTCCGCGTCCGGACGCTCGATCTTGATCTTGACGTCGAGCCGGCCGGGCCGCAGGATCGCGGGGTCGATCATGTCCTCGCGGTTGGAGGCGCCGATGACGATGACGTTCTCCAGGCCCTCCACACCGTCGATCTCGGCGAGCAGCTGGGGGACGATGGTGTTCTCCACGTCCGAGCTGACTCCGGATCCGCGGGTGCGGAAGAGGGATTCCATCTCGTCGAAGAAGACGATGACGGGGGTGCCCTCACTCGCCTTCTCCCGGGCACGCTGGAAGACGAGGCGGATGTGCCGCTCGGTCTCACCGACGTACTTGTTGAGGAGCTCGGGGCCCTTGATGTTCAGGAAGTAGGACTTCCCCGCGGGCTGGCCGGTCACCTCGGCGACCTTCTTGGCAAGGGAGTTGGCCACCGCCTTGGCGATGAGCGTCTTGCCGCATCCGGGCGGGCCGTAGAGCAGGATGCCCTTCGGCGGCCGCAGTTCGTGCTCCTTGAAGAGGTCCGGGTAGAGGTACGGGAGCTCGACCGCGTCGCGGATCAGTTCGATCTGGTTGCCCAGGCCGCCGATCTTGTTGTAGTCGACGTCCGGGACCTCTTCGAGGACGAGCTCTTCGACCTCGCTCTTGGGAACCACTTCGTAGACGTAGCCGGACCTGGGTTCGAGCAGCAGGGCGTCGCCGGGGCGGATGGTGATGTCCAGCAGCGGCTCGGCGAGCCTCACCACCCGTTCCTCGTCGGTGTGCCCGATGACCAGGGCGCGCTCGCCGTCCTCAAGGATCTCCTTGAGGGTGACGATGTCCCCGGCACGCTCGAACTCCATGGCCTCGACCACGTTGAGCGCTTCGTTGAGCATGACTTCCTGGCCGCGCCGGAGCTCGTCGAGCTCGACGCTGGGACTGACGTTCACCCGGAGCTTGCGGCCTCCGGTGAAGATGTCGCAGGTGCCGTCCTCGTTGGCCTGCAGGAAGACACCGAAGCCTGCCGGTGGCTGTGCGAGCCGGTCGACCTCCTCCTTGAGGGCCACGATCTGGTCGCGGGCCTCACGGAGTGTGTTGGCGAGCCGCTCGTTCTGTGCGGACACGCCGGCCAGGTTGGTCTGCAGCTCGACGATCCGCTCTTCGAGAATCCTCGTATGACGCGGAGAGTCGGCGAGCTTGCGGCGCAGGACGGCGATTTCCTGCTCGAGATAGGCAACCTGACCGGCGGGGTCTTCAGACCCCCGCCCCGGCCGGATGCCGCGGTTGATGTCATCGTCGTGGGCTGCCACGGTCCTCACCTCCTCCAAGGGGAGCTGGACGCTTCCTGACCCTACCTGCGTGGGTGGTGATTGAAACCCCTAGATCACAAAGACTGCGGGACGTGTCCGATCTTCACCCTTGCGCTTCCCCTCACGCCAGGGGAATACCCACCCATCAACATCGGAAAGCGGGCGGTTGTATCGTCGTCGGTGGCCAACACCCGCCAGGGTTGGCCGGACTTAGCAGAACGATCTCTTCAGAAGCTCAGGAACGGCAGGAGACATGACCGTGCGGCACGAGGCCCCGACGACGGGCGCCGGTGAGGCGCTGGAGGTCTGGATCGACCAGGATCTCTGCACCGGGGACGGCATCTGCGTGCAGTACGCGCCCGAGGTCTTCGAGCTGGACATCGACGGCCTCGCCTACGTGAAGAGCGCGGACGACGAGCTTCTGCAGGATCCGGGGGCGACGACGCCGGTGCCCCTGCCGCTGCTGCGGGACGTGGTGGACTCCGCGAAGGAGTGCCCGGGCGACTGCATCCATGTGCGCCGGGTTTCGGACAGCGTCGAGGTGTACGGCCCCGACGCCGAGTGACGGAGCGCGCACGGCGCGTGGTTCACATGCCGAGGGGTTCGGCGAGGGCGGTGCGGACGAACGCGCCGCCCTTCCAGTGCCATTCGACGCGCTCCCGCTCGTCGGGGCAGCAGCTCGGGACGCCGGGGGACGAGTAGCCGAGGAGGGTGGCGGTGACCGCCCCGTCACGTACGGCGAGCTCGGCGACGCTCTTCTGCTCCGCGGGTTCCACGAGGGTGGCGACCACGCGCGCGTCGGCGGCCGTGCCGCGGGTGAGGACGTAGACCCCGCTGGGAGGCGTGCCGGAGCCCGCTTCGCAGTGCGCGACTGCGACGGTTTCCGGATGTCCGTCACCGTCGAGATCACCGCGGGCCTGCCGGGCGACGGCGCTGGGCGCTCCGCCGCAGGCGAGCGGGTAGGAGGCCGTGCGGGCGTCCGGGGCCGGCCCGGGGGCGGGCGCGGCCTGGGGTCCGCCCGCGGAGGTGGCGGTCGCGGCGCCGGGCTGCAGCAGGCCCGCGGCCGCGACGACGGCGGCCATCGCGGTCGCGGTGGCCAGCCAGTGCACCGGCCGGGCGTGGGTGTGCGCGAGGTCCGGGACGGCGGAGGGCTGCACGCGGGAAGTCTCCTGTGAGGGTGGCGCGGAAGGAGTTGCGGGCATCGTGCCATACGTCACAGGAGGGGGGAACAGCCGGGGTGAGAGCCGTGGGGATGTGGGCGCAAAGGTGCCGAACGTGAAGCCGCCGCCCTCCGGTTCCCGCGGCGGGGCGGGAACTGGACGGCGGCGCGCGTTCGTTGTCGGGGCGTCAGGCCGGGGGCGTCAGCCCTTGTTGGGGCCTTCGTAGTCATCGCCGTAGGCGCCCTTGGCGGGGCGGCGGCGGCGCATGGGGGGCTCGACTCCGTCGGCCAGGCGGCGGGCGGTGACGAGGAAGCCGGTGTGGCCGATCATCCGGTGGTCCGGACGGACGGCGAGACCCTCGACGTGCCAGTTGCGGATCATGGATTCCCAGGGCTGCGGTTCGGCGTAGCAGCCGAATTCGCGGATGGACTCCACGGTGCGGGCGAGCTGGGTGGTGGTGGCCACGTAGCAGCAGAGGATGCCGCCGGGGACGAGCGCCTTGGAGACGGCGTCGAGGCACTCCCAGGGGGCGAGCATGTCCAGGATGACGCGGTCGACATCGCTGTCGGAGAGGTTGTCCTGGAGGTCGCCGACGGTCAGCTGCCACGCGGGGTGGGGGCCGCCGAAGTAGCGCTCGACGTTGCCCTTGGCGATCTCGGCGAAGTCCTCGCGGCGCTCGTAGGAGTGCAGCATGCCGCTGTCGCCGATGGCGCGGAGCAGGAAGCTGCTGAGCGAGCCCGAGCCCACACCCGCTTCGACGACGCGGGCGCCGGGGAAGATGTCGGCGAAGGCCAGGATCTGCCCCGCGTCCTTGGGGTAGACCACGGCGGCGCCGCGGGGCATGGACAGGACGTAGTCGGGGAGCAGGGGGCGCAGCGCGAGGTAGGCGACGTTTCCCGTGGTACGGACAACACTGCCCTCGGGAGCACCGATCAGCTCGTCGTGGGGGAAGGAACCCTTGTGGGTATGGAAGTTCTTCCCGGCCTCGAGCGTGAACGTGTAGTGGCGTCCCTTGGGGTCGGTGAGCTGGACCTGGTCCCCGACCTTGAATGGCCCGCGTCGGCGGGCGGCACCGGTCGGTTCGGACATGTGAGCACCATATCAAGGGCTTACTCCCCTGCGGCCCGCTCAAGTCGGAGCCAGGGTTATGAGGAGGGTCTTGCCATGGCCCGGACGAAGGCGCGTTCCACGTCGGCGGTGGACAGGACGCCGTAGATCTCCCCGGTGTCCTCGACGACGAGGTACTCGGTGGCGGGGCTGGCGCGGAGGTGGTCGAGGAGGGGCTGGCCGGTGAGTTCGGCGGGCACCCTCATGCCGTCGGTGAGGTCCTGCGCGAGGCCGCTGACGGCGACCCAGGGGCGGCGGTGCTGGGGGACGCCGGCGATGGCGGTCTCGCGGACGAGAGCGGTGGGGGTGCCGTGGCCGTCGACGACGACGAGGGCGCGGGCGCCGGCCTCGTTGGCGCGCCGCAGGGCTTCGGAGAGCGGTGTGGCGGGTTCGACGGGGATGGCCCGGCGGGTGAGGGTGCGGGCGCGCAGCTCGGGAAGGTGCTCGCGCAGCCGGGCCATGCGCAGGCTGTTGCCGGCGCCGGTCCAGATGATCGCGGCCAGGATGGCGGCGAGGAGTGCGTCGGTGACGGTGTCCAGGCCGCTGATGTCGTCGGTGCTGTTCCCGAGGAGTCCGGTGCGGGTGAGCAGCGGCAGGCCGATGAGGACGGCGACGGCGAGGGCGCGGCCGACCCAGGCGGCGGCGACCGTGCCGCTCATGGGCTTGCCGGTGATCTTCCACACGACGGCGCGGAGCATGCGGCCGCCGTCGAGGGGGAGGCCGGGCAGCAGATTGAAGACCGCGACGATCAGGTTGGAGATCATCAGGCCGGCGAGCAGGACGCCGGGGACGGTGCCGGGCTCGACGGCGTACAGGGAGAGGTAGAAGAGGCCCGCGAGGGCGAGGGAGAGCAGGGGGCCGACGAAGGCGAGGACGAATTCGCGGCCGGGGGTCTCGGTCTCCTTCTCGATCTCGGAGACGCCGCCGAAGAACTGGAGCTGGATGCGGCGGACCGGGAGCCGGAAGCGGAGTGCGGCGATGGTGTGGGCGAGCTCGTGGACCAGGACCGAGGCGTAGAAGGCGATGGCGAAGAAGAGGGAGACGAGATAGCGGACGGCGCCGAGGTCGGGCAGCACGCGCTCGATCTGGTCGCCGAAGACCCAGGTGATGAGGGCGGCGACCAGGAACCAGCTGGGGGCGACGTAGACGGGTACGCCGAAGGGGCGGCCCATGAGAAGTCCGCCGCCGGGTTCCTCGGCACGCCGGGGCTTGTCCGCTCTCGTGCCGGCGGGGCGTCCGGCGGGGTTCGGTGCCGCGGGCTTCGATTCCGCTTCACCGGACTGCGGCCGGTGCTTGTCGCCGCGCTCGTCGTCCTGGTTCACGGGTTCCTTTCGTCGCCGGACAGCATGACCTGCGTCACTGCGTCACGGTTCGATCATGCAGTGCGACGGCCTCTGTCGTCGATGGTATTCCGCTCGCTGTCGGTGGCGGGTCGTAGGGTCTGGGTCATGAGTACGAGCGAGCAGCCGCCGGCGGGGCCCCGGACGCCCACGTCGTTGTCCCCTTCGCGGGCGAGCGACTTCATGCAGTGTCCCCTGCTGTACCGGTTCCGGGTGATCGACAGGCTGCCGGAGAAGCCGAGCGAGGCGGCGACCCGGGGCACGCTGGTGCACGCGGTGCTTGAGCGGCTGTTCGACGATCCGGCGGTGGAGCGGACGGCGCCGCGGGCGAAGGCGATGATCCCGGGGCAGTGGGACCGGCTGCTCGAGTCGAAGCCGGAGCTGGGTGAGCTGTTCGCTCAGGACGCGGAGGGCGAGCGGCTCGCGCGCTGGCTGAGCGAGGCGGAGCGGCTGGTCGAGCGGTGGTTCACGCTGGAGGACCCGACGCGCCTGGAGCCGGCCGAGCGGGAACTGTTCGTGGAGACGGAGCTGGAGTCCGGGCTGCGGCTGCGCGGGGTGATCGACCGGATCGACGTGGCGCCGACGGGCGAGGTGCGGATCGTCGACTACAAGACCGGCAAGGCGCCTCGGCCGGAGTACAGCGAGGGCGCGCTGTTCCAGATGAAGTTCTACGCCCTGGTGATCTGGCGGTGGAAGCGGGTGGTGCCGCGCCGGCTCCAGCTCGTGTACCTCGGCAGTGGCGATGTGCTGACGTACGACCCGGTCGAGGCGGATCTGCTGCGGGTGGAGCGGAAGCTGCTCGCGCTGTGGGAGGCGATCCGGGAGGCGACGGAGACGGGTGACTGGCGGCCGCGGCCGACGAAGCTGTGCGGCTGGTGCGACCACCAGGAGGTGTGCCCGGAGTTCGGCGGGACTCCCCCGGTGTATCCGCTGGAGATCGTTTCCGCGCGCCCGGCGGAGTCGGACGAATCGGGGCAGGGCAGAATGGGCCCGGTCCCACCCGCCCCCTGAAGGAGTTCTCGTGGCTATCCGCGTCCTACTGGTCGACGACCAGCCGCTGTTGCGCACCGGCTTCCGGATGATTCTGGAGGCGGAGCAGGACCTGGCGGTCGTCGGTGAGGCCGGGGACGGTCTCCAGGCTCTGGACCAGGTGCGGGCGCTGCAGCCCGATGTGGTGCTGATGGACATCCGGATGCCGCGGATGGACGGGGTGGAGGCCACCCGGCAGATCACCGGGCCGGGCCGGGACGGACCGGCGAAGGTGCTGGTGCTGACCACCTTCGATCTGGACGAGTACGTGGTCGAGGCGCTGCGGGCCGGGGCCAGCGGGTTCCTGCTCAAGGACGCTCCGGCCGATGAACTGGTGCAGGCGATCCGGGTGGTGGCGGCGGGTGAGGCGATGCTGGCGCCGTCGATCACGCGGCGGCTCCTCGACAAGTACTCGGCGCATCTTCCCTCGGGCGACGAGCAGGTGCCGGACACGCTCAACACGCTGACCGATCGTGAGGTCGAGGTGTTGAAGCTGGTGGCGCGGGGGCTGTCGAACGCGGAGATCGCGGCGGATCTGTTCGTCAGCGAGACGACGGTGAAGACGCATGTGGGGCATGTGCTGACGAAGCTGGGGCTGCGCGACCGGGTGCAGGCGGCGGTGTACGCGTACGAGAGCGGTCTGGTCCGGCCGGGCGCGGCCCAGTAGCGGCACAGCGCGGTACAGCGCCGCACAGCGGTACGTACGGCGGTGGGAACAACGGAAGGGCCCGGCGCGCGAGGTGCGCGCCGGGCCCTTCCGCCGGGCGGGGCCGGACGGGCCGTCAGCTCTTCTTGATCTCCCAGAAGCGGAAGACGGTGGAGGCGTCCAGGGTCCACTCCAGGCCGGTGACGTTGTCGCGGGCGACCGCGTACTGCTTGCCCTGCCACAGCGGGAGGAGGGGCAGTTCCTCGGCGACGATGTCCTGGAGCTTGCCGAAGTCCGCGGCCGTGGAGGCGCGGTCGGCGGCGGCGGAGGTCTTCGGGATGAGGCGGCCGGTGATGGTCGCGTTCTCGTAGCCGTTGCCGAGGACGTTGCCCTCGCCGAAGAACGGGGCGGTGAAGTTGTCGGCGTCGGGGTAGTCGGGCACCCAGCCCTTGACGTACACGCCGTACTTGCCGGCCTCGATGTCCTTCTCGTACTGCTCGAACTCGACCGACTTCACGTCGGCCTCGAACAGGCCGCTGGCGTTGAGCTGGCCGGCTATCGCCTTGAGCTCCTGGTCGGTGGCGGGGCCGTAACGGCTGGGCGTGGACCAGAGGGTGAGCTTCACCTTGCCGGTGATGCCGGCCTTGCGGAGCGCCTTCTTCGCCTTGGCGGCGTCGGGGCTGCCGTAGGTGTCGAAGAACGCGGTGTTGTGGCCCGCGATACCGGCCGGGACGATCGAGTAGAGCGGGGTGGCCGTGGACTTGTACACGTCCTGGACCAGGGCCTCGCGGTCGACGAGGTGGGCGATGGCCTGGCGGACGCCGAGCTTGCCGACGACGGGGTCCTTGACGTTGAAGACCAGGTGCTGGACCTCGGCGCTGCTGCCCTGGACGATCTCGATGCCCTTGTCGTCCGTGGTCTCGGAGGTCTCGAGGGCGGCGATGTCGTCGGCGGCGAGGCCACGGTAGGCGACGTCGACGTCGTCGGCGGCGAAGGCCTTGGAGAGGGCCTCGCGGTCGCCGCCGTAGAGCTTGAGGGTGACGCCGCCGTTCTGCGGCTCGGCGCTGCCCTTGTAGCCGCTGTTGACGGAGAAGACGGCCTCGGTGTCGCTGATGGAGTCCAGCTTGTACGGGCCGGAGCCGACGGCCTTGCCGTCGGTGCGCAGCGCGTCGGCGGCGTACTCGCGGTGGTCGACGATGGAGCCCGCGCCCGAGGCGATCTTGCTCGGGAAGGTGGCGTCGGGGACCTTGAGGCGGAAGACGACGGTCCGGTCGTCCGGGGTCTCGATGGAGTCGATCGTCGACAGCAGGGGCGCCGGGCCCGAGGGGTCGCCGATCTTCAGCGCCCGCTCGAAGGAGAACTTGACGTCCTCCGAGGTGAGGGGGTTGCCGTTGGAGAACGTCAGGCCCTCGCGCAGGGTGCAGCGGTAGACCTTGCTGCCGCCTTCGAAGCCGCACTCCTCGGCGGCCTCCGGCTCGGGCGAGGAGGTCCCCTTCGGGAAGCTGAGGAGGGACTGGAAGACGTTGTTGAACAGGAGCCAGGAGCCGGGGTCGTATCCGGCGGCCGGGTCCGTGGCGAGGATCTCGTCGGACATGCCGACGCGGACGCTGCCGCCGGTACCGCCGGAGTCCCCGCCCTGCTCCGCGCCGCAGCCGCTGAGCAGGGCGGCGGACAGACCCGCGGCGAGCGGGGCCGTCAGCCACTTGTTGTGCTTCACAGAACTTGCCTCTTGATCTCTTGCCAGGCCGGCCGCGCACCGTGCGCGGCCGGTGTAACCGAGCTGGGTGAGGGGGTCAGGCGGTGCCCCGGCCGAGCTCCCACAGGAGCAGGTCCGAGGAGGTGTTGAGCGCCCATTCGACGCCGGCCAGGTCGTCGCGCGCGGCGACGTACTGCTTGCCCTGCCACAGCGGCAGGACGGGCACGTCCTTGGCGACGATCTTCTGGATCTGACCGAAGACGGGGCTCGCGGCGGTGCGGTCGGCCGAGCGGCGCGACTGCGGGATCAGCTTGTCGCGTACGGCCTTGTTGACGTAGGGGGTGTTGAGGAAGTTGTCGGCGTCGAGGAACGGGGCGACGTAGTTGTCCGGGTCCGGGAAGTCGGGGAACCAGCCGAGGCCGTAGACGGCGTACTCGCCGCGCTTCTGCGCCGGGCGGAACTTGGACCACTCGGTGCCTTCGAGGGTGACGTCGAAGAGTCCGGTGGCGTTGAGCTGGTCGCGCAGCGCCTCGAACTCCTTCTTCGTACCCGAGCCGTAGTGGTCGTTGGTGTAGTGCAGGGTCAGTTCGACGGTCTCGTCGATGCCGGCCTTGCGCAGGATGCCGGCCGCCTTGGCGGCGCTGGGCTCGCCGTAGGCGTCGAAGAAGGCGGTGGAGTGCCCGGTGACGCTGGAGGGCACCAGCGAGTAGAGCGGCTTGGCGGTGGGGCCGTAGACGTCGTTGACGAGGGCGCCGCGGTCGACGACGGCGGCGATGGCCTGCCGGACGGCCGTGTCCTTGACGGAGGGGGCGTCGGTGTTGAAGGCGAGGTAGCGGATCTCCAGCCCGGGGACCTCGGTGAGCTCGATGCCCTCCTGGGGCTTCTCGGTGAGTTCCTTGATCTGCTCGTGCGACATGGAGCGGGTCATCATGTCGATCGTGCGGTCCCGGAGGGCCTCGCCCATGCTCTCCGCGTCGGTGAAGGAGCGCAGCTCGACCCGGTCGTTGCGCAGGGTGATGTCACCCTTGTACTTCGGGTTCTTGGTGAACACGACCTTGGCGATCTTCTCGCCGTCGCGTTCGACCTTCATGGCGTAGGGACCTGAGCCGTCGACGTCGAAGCCCTCGCGCAGCTTGCCGGCGCTGTACTTGCTCTTGCTGAGGATGCCGGCGACCGGGGTGGAGAGCTTGTACGGGAAGGTCGCGTCGGGCGTCTTGAGGTGGAAGACGATGTCGCGCTCGCCGTTGGTCTCGACGGTGTCGATGTTGGCGAGGAGGGCGGCCGTTCCGTTGTCGGACTTGATGGCCAGCACGCGCTCGACGGAGAACTTGACGTCCTCGGCGGTGATGGGCGTGCCGTCGGCGAAGGAGAGCCCCTCCCGCAGGGTGCAGCGGTAGCTCTCGCTGGCGCGGTCGCTGAAGCCGCAGCTCTCGGCGGCCTCGGGGACGGGCTCGCCGCCGCCGCGCGGCACGTGCAGGAGGGTCTGGACGGTCTGCCGCAGGATGTTCCAGGCGCCGGTGTCGTAGGCGAAGGCCGGGTCGAGGGGGGCGGGAGCGTCTTCGGTGGCGACGAACTGGTCCGTGGTGCCGACGACGATGGCTCCGGTCTCGTCCGAGTCGCCGCACGAGACGAGCAGCGGGGCGAGCAGTCCGGCGGCCAGAGCCGGCAGCACCAGGGTCTTGCGGTTCATCGGGGTCGTTCTCCTCATCCGGCACTGGGATACAGCGGGTACGGACACTCCGCCGCTGCCGCCCGGTCGGGGCGGGAGATCGGGCCGGGAAGGTGAGCGATCGGTCCTGTGTTCGCGGCGACTGGGGTATGCGCCGGGGCACTCGGAGGGTGCGGCGAAGTACTCGCGAAAGGTTAGTGGGCGCCGCGCCCACGGCCGGACCGAGGGCGGCTCGATGCGTAATCGCATAGTGATCATGGATGCGGCGGGCCCTATAGTCATGCGCCGGAATGTTTCGTTACGGAGTTCACGAATCAGGACACACGGGGAGGGCGCAACCCTCGCGTACCGGACACCGCGTGCACCAAGGCCACCCGCCGGTCGGCACGCTGCGTGACCAAGGTCACGCCACTGGCTTCTCGGCGGATGGCCGGAATACAACCCCGCCGACAATCCCGATACGGCGGCGGATGACGCACGGTCACGCGCCGCGCGTTTGCGTGAGCGTATTCGGGAAAGGGCACCCCGGAGAAGGCTCCCGGAAAGCTCAAAGGCAGCTCAGAGAAGGCTCGAACGATCAGGGCCCGGAGATCAGGGTTCTGAGAAAGGGCACGTCGACGTCCTCCAGGGACCGTACGACGACACGGCCCTCGGACGGCGCGATCGGGGCCACGGAGGGCACCGCGACCACCCGGCAGCCGGCCGCCTCCGCGGCCGCCACGCCCGTCGCCGTGTCCTCGATGACGGCGCAGAGCGCCGGCTCGGCGCCCACCCCGCGCGCGGCCGTGAGGTAGGGCTCGGGGTGCGGCTTGGTGCGGACGACCTCGTCGCCCGCGACGGTGAGGGCGAAGCGGTCGGCACCGAGCGAGGCCAGGACGCGGTCGATGATGCGGCGGTGCGAGGCGGAGACCAGGGCGGTGGGGATGTTGTGGTGCGCCAGCTCGGCCAGCAGCCGTTCCGCGCCCGGCATCAGCGGCACCCCGCGGCCGATGCGCTGCGCGAACTTCTCGTTGAGCAGGACGGTCAGCTCGGCGAGCGTGATGTCGGCGCCGGTGGCCTCGATGAGGTACCCGGCGCTGCGGGTCATGGGACCGCCGACGACGACGTCCCGCCAGGACTCGTCCAGCCGGTGCCCGAGATCGGCGAAGGCCTCGACCTCCGCGTCCCACCAGAACCCCTCCGTGTCGACGAGGGTGCCGTCCATGTCGAGGAAGACCGCCTGCAGGGCGGAGCTTCCGTTGGCGTGGATCAGGGACGCGGGGACCGTACTGGTCATCCGGCACACCTCCATGGAGGGACGAGAAGGCCGGCCCCCCTCCCCGGTACGGAGAGGGCGACCGGCCTGCGCTGGACCGACAAGTGTACGTCCCGATCATGCGGGATGCCGGTAATCGCGCGTGACGTGCGTCGCGGTGTCGCTCAGCGCGCGTTGAAGTACTTCGCCTCGGGGTGGTGGATGACGATCGCGTCGGTGGACTGCTCGGGGTGGAGCTGGAACTCCTCCGAGAGCTGGACCCCGATCCGCTCGGGCCGCAGCAGCTCGGCGATCTTCGCCCGGTCCTCCAGGTCGGGGCAGGCGCCGTAGCCGAGGGAGAAGCGGGCACCGCGGTACTTGAGCGCGAACATGTCCTCGACGTCGGCCGGGTCCTCCCCCGCGAAGCCGAGCTCGGCGCGGACCCGGGCGTGCCAGTACTCGGCGAGGGCCTCGGCCAGCTGGACGGACAGACCGTGCAGTTCGAGGTAGTCGCGGTAGGAGTCGGACTCGAAGAGCTTGGCGGTGGCCTCGCCGATCCGGGAGCCGACGGTGACGACCTGGAGGCCGACGACGTCGGTCTCGCCCGACTCCTCCGGGCGGAAGAAGTCGGCCAGGCACAGGCGCCGGCCGCGGCGCTGGCGCGGGAAGGTGAAGCGGGTGCGCTCGGAGCCGTCCTCGTTGAGCAGGATCAGGTCGTCGCCCTTGGAGACGCAGGGGAAGTAGCCGTGGACGACGGCCGCCTCGAGCAGGTTCTCGGTGTGCAGCCGCTCCAGCCAGCCGCGCAGCCGGGGCCTGCCCTCGGTCTCGACCAGCTCCTCGTACGAGGGTCCGTCGCCGGTCCGGTTCTGCTTGAGGCCCCACTGGCCCTTGAACAGGGCGCCCTCGTCGAGCCAGCTCGCGTACTCCTTGAGCTGGATGCCCTTGACGACGCGGGTCCCCCAGAACGGCGGGGTGGGGACCGGGTTGTCGGTGGCGACGTCCGAACGGCCGCCCGGCTCCGGCTCGTCGACCTCGAGGGCCGTGGCGCGCTGGGCGACCCGGCGCTGCTTGAGCTCCGGCAGCGCCGCCCCGGGCACCCCGCGCTTGACGCCGATGAGGGCGTCCATGAGCCGCAGGCCTTCGAAGGCGTCCCGGGCGTAGCGGACCTCGCCCTGGTAGATCTCGTGGAGGTCCTGCTCGACGTAGGCGCGGGTCAGGGCGGCGCCGCCGAGGATGACCGGGAAGTCGGCGGCCATGCCGCGCTGGTTCAGCTCCTCCAGGTTCTCCTTCATGATCACGGTGGACTTGACCAGCAGGCCGGACATGCCGATGACGTCGGCGCGGTGCTCCTCGGCCGCCTCCAGGATCGCGGAGACCGGCTGCTTGATGCCCAGGTTGACCACGTTGTAGCCGTTGTTGGACAGGATGATGTCCAC
>NZ_JBSFTU010000069.1:0-22661 GCF_053591435.1 Streptomyces sp. NPDC003027 | reverse complement strand
ACCTTGTAGATGTTCTTGACGTCCTCGCCGGTCGCGGTGAGGTCGGTGAGCATCGTGCCGACGATGCCCTCCAGGTCCACGGCGGCCTTGGCGAGACACCTCGCGGAGCGCCGGCCACTTCCGTCACCGCGCGCACTCCTCCGTTCGGGTGCCGTGGAACCCGTACGGGCCTTGTCGCGCACCGTAGAGTGGGGCCCATTGCCATGGCCTCGACTCCCAGTTGGACTGATGAACTACAACACGAAGAGCCGTATCGCCGCCCTGGTGGCGGTACCCGCCCTGCTGTTCACCGCCGCCTGCGGATCCGACTCGGACGCGCAGAAGGCCGACGTGGCCAAGGTCACGGGGAAGTTCGGGTCCGCGCCCGAGATCTCCATCCCGAAGGACGCGGAGCCCGCCGACAAGACGGTGATCGAGACCGTCTCGGAAGGTGACGGGGCGACCGTCAAGAAGGGCGACTTCGTCCGGCTGGACTGGACCGTCGAGAAGTGGAAGGGCGCCGAGAAGCTCGGAGGCACCTGGACCCAGCAGACCCCCGGCGCCAAGGGACCGCGCCGCCAGGCCGTGGAGCGAGTCGGCCAGCCGAGCCAGCAGCTGCCCGAGAAGATCCTGAACGCCGTCGTGGACCGCAAGGCCGGCAGCCGCGTCCTCGTGCAGGGCACCGCGGGCGACCTGATCGGGCAGACCCTGAACCCCCAGTCCGGGCTCACCGCGGAGGACTCCCTGGTCTGGGTCATCGACGTGGTCGCGGCGGCCTCCGTGGACCCGAAGGCCGAGGCCAAGGGGCAGCAGGCGGCGAGCGCGGCCGGGATGCCCGAGGTGAAGGCCCCGTCGCAGGCGGCCGCCACGATCACGGTCCCGAAGGGTGAGAAGGCCCCCACCACGCTGAAGGAGCAGGTGCTCATCAAGGGCACCGGGCCCAAGGTCCAGGCGGGTCAGGGCCTGATCGCCCAGTACACCGGCGTGAAGTGGGAGGACGGCAAGAAGTTCGACTCCTCCTGGGACCACGGCGGCGCCACCGCCTTCCAGATCGGCTCCGGCTCGGTCGTGGAGGGCTGGGACAAGGGCCTGGTCGGCAAGAACGTCGGCGACCGCGTACTGCTGGTGATCCCGCCGTCCCTCGGCTACGGCGCCAACCCGTCCAGCGAGCTGGCGAAGAACACGCTGGTCTTCTCGGTCGACATCCTGGGCACGGTCTGACCGCCCATCTGTGAGACTGTCCCAGTTGTACGCAACGCTACAAGGAGCACACTGCAGTGAGCATCGAGAAGCCTGAGGTCGACTTCCCGGGCGGCGAGCCGCCGAAGGACCTGGAGATCAAGGACATCTGGGAGGGTGACGGCCCGGAGGCCAAGGCCGGCGCCACCGTCTCCGTCCACTACGTGGGCGTCTCCTTCTCCACCGGCGAGGAGTTCGACTCCTCGTGGAACCGTGGCACCCCGCTCCAGTTCAAGCTCGGTGCCGGCCAGGTCATCCCCGGCTGGGACCAGGGCGTGGAGGGCATGAAGGTCGGCGGCCGCCGCCAGCTGGTCATCCCCGCCCACCTCGCCTACGGCGACCGCGGCGCCGGCGGCAAGATCGCCCCGGGCGAGACCCTGATCTTCGTCTGCGACCTGGTCGCGGTCTGATCGGACCCGAAGTGACCGGTTTCTGACCGGCAAATGATCACCACGAGGGCCCATGCCGTCCGGCATGGGCCCTCGCCTTTTGCCGCGACACCCCGGGGCGGTACGGTCGGACGTCTGAGAAGTCAATCCGGCAGAAGAGGTGCAGGGCGTCGATGGCGATTGCCAAGGCCGAGCGGCTGATGAATCTGGCG
Organism: Streptomyces sp. NPDC003027; assembly: GCF_053591435.1. Taxonomy (NCBI): domain Bacteria; kingdom Bacillati; phylum Actinomycetota; class Actinomycetes; order Kitasatosporales; family Streptomycetaceae; genus Streptomyces; species Streptomyces sp. NPDC003027. Next base: position 20,842 of record NZ_JBSFTU010000069.1, on the reverse strand, counting down.
CTGTGCCTGCTCGGAACCCGCCGCCCGCTGAGCAAGCGTGAGCTCCGCGGCTCCATCGAGGCCTACCTCGACGCGGGCGGGGACGACGCCTTCAACCGGATGTTCGAGCGTGACAAGGATGATCTGCGCGAACTCGGTCTGGTGATCGAGACCGTCGAGAACCTCGAGGGCGAGACCGGCTACCTCGCGCGCCGTGACTCCAACCGTCTCCCGCCGATCACCCTCGACGCCGAGGAGGCCGCCGCGCTCGGCCTCGCCGCCAAGGTCTGGCAGCAGGCCCGCCTCGCCGGGGCCGCCAGCGGCGCCCTCCAGAAGCTCCGCGCGGCCGGCATGCCCGAGGCGGAGGACTCGTACGAGATCCAGCACAGCGCTCTCGAACCGCGCATCCCGGTCCACGAGGCCGCCTTCGAGCCGCTGATGCTGGCCTGCCGCGACCGGCGGCCCGTCGTCTTCGAGTACCGCAAGGCCACCGCCGCCCGCCCCGAGACCCGCCAGGTCGAACCGTGGACGCTGGAGTGCTGGCGCGGACACTGGTATCTGGCCGGCTGGGACCGCGACCGCGGCGCCGAGCGCGTCTTCCGTCTCTCCCGTATCACCGGCAAGGTGCGCTCTCGGGCCGGCGCCTTCACCGCGCCCGTGCCCGACGTCGTCACCGTCCGGGAGACCGTCGAGAGCTGGGCGGGCGAGACCGCCACCCGTTCCGCCCGGATCCGGCTGCGCGCCGGCTGCGGCTACCCGTTGCGGGCGCGCGCCCAGTCCGTACGGGAAGGGGCGGACGGCTGGGACGAGCTGGAGATCCCGTACGGGCACGGCCTCGACGCCTGGCTCGTCGAGTTCGGCCCCGATGTCGTCGTACTGGAACCCGCGGACCTGCGGGCCGATGTGGTGGACCGGCTGCGCGCCGTGGCCAAGGGCTGAAGGGGAGGCGTACGGCATGGCCGCGAACGCGATCGACCAGACGAGGCGGATGCTCTCCCTCGTCACCTACCTGCGGGAACGCCCCGGCGCCCATGTCGCCGACGTGGCTCGCGCCTTCGGGATCAGCGAGGACGAGCTGATCTCCGACCTCGATGTGCTGCCCATGTGCGGCACGAGCTTCCGAGGCGGCGATCTGCTCGACATCGACACCGACGGCGACCGGATCTGGTGGCACAACCCGGACGATGTCGCGGAGCCGCTGCGGCTCGCGGCCGACGAGGCGACCGCCCTGCTGGTCGCCGCGCGCGCCGTCGCCACCCTGCCGGGACTGCGCGAGAGCGACCGCGAGGCGCTGCTGCGGGCCACCGCCAAGCTGGAGGCCGCGGCCGGGGAGGCCGCCGGTGCCAGCTCCCGGCTCTCGGTGACCTTCGAGTCCGAGGGCGGGGTCTTCGCGGAGGTGGACCGGGCGATCTCCGAGCGCCGGCGGCTCTGGGTGCGCTACTACTCACCCGCGCGGGACGAGCTGACCGAGCGGGAGGTCGACCCGATCCGGCTGTTCGCCGTGGGCCACACCTACATGGAGGCCTGGTGCCGGCTCTCCGAGGCGCGCCGCACGTTCCGGCTCGACCGGGTCGCCGAGATCCGGATCCTCGACGAGCACGCGGCCCCGCCGGAGATCGAGCTGCGTGACCTCTCCGAGGGGCTGGTCCAGCCGTCCGCGGACGATCCCGAGGTCGTCGTCGAGGTCGGTCCCGGCGGCCGGTGGGTGGCCGAGTACTACCCGCACGACCGGGCCGAGGAGCTCGCCGACGGAGGGCTGCGGATCACGCTGCGGACGCCCGTTCCCGCCTCGCTGCGCCGTCTCGCGCTGCGGCTGGGCAGCGACGGGCGGATCGTCTCCCCGCCCGAGCTCGCCGACAGCGCGCGGGAGGCCGCGACCGCCGCACTGGCGGCCTACGACGGCGTGGAGTGACCGTCGCCGAAGTGATCCCGCCCCCGCCGAGCGGGGGAGCGGATGGAGGTAAGGGGAATGTGACATTCCCCGCGCAGTCGACGCTGTTGCTTCTGTGAGCCGACGGACGCGCGTGAGCGCGGGAGTCGAGAGAGATGAGGGAAACGTCCGTGATGCACGGAATGACTGCGTCGATCGCACCGGTCCTCTTCAAGGCCGCCTGCCCCGACTGCCGCTCCCACTGCGAACTCTCCGCGAGCGCCCTGCGCCTCGCGATCGGGGCCAGCCGCCGCACCACCTTCTACTCCTTCACCTGCCCCGAGTGCGGCAGCACCGTCCGCAAGCCCGCCGGCGAGCGGATCATCGAACTCCTCACCGGCGGCGGCGTACGCACCCTGCGCCTGCACTCCACCGTCTGACCGGCCGGGCCCGGCGCCCGTCCCGCACCCACCGGCACCCCCACAACCCGTAGGCTCACCCCATGTTCTGGCCCATGCTCGCCATCGCACTCGGATTCCTGGGGATCGCCGTCCTCGGCGTCCTCGGCATCAAGGTCTTCCTGGAGGCGCAGCGGCTCGGCCGCCAGGTCGCCGGCACCGCGGAGCGCATCAACCGCGCCGCCGAAGACCTCGAAAAGGCCGCCGCCGACCTGGCCGCCACCGGCGAGGCGCTGCGCTGATCCCGTGCCGTACGCTGCGTCGAGCGACCCTCGCACCGGAGTGCGGACCGCAATCGTGAGTATGCACAGGCATTGCCCCGCGTTTACTCCTGCGGGTTACGATCGCAGACAGCGCGGTGGCCGGACGCATGTCCGACCCGCCGGGCACCGCACACCATGTCGCCTCGGTGAAGAAGGTAAACAGCTATGGGTAGGCTCGGCCCCACCGAGATCATCCTCATCCTCGTCGTCATCATCCTGCTGTTCGGCGCCAAGAAGCTCCCGGACATGGCCCGCTCGCTCGGCAAGTCGGCCCGCATCCTCAAGAGCGAGGCCAAGGCGATGAAGGCCGACGACCAGAAGAGCGCCCCCGCCGACCCGCCCCACCCCGGCACCCCGGACCAGGCCGTACCGCGCACCATCCAGGCCGCGCCCGGCGACGTCAGCAGCTCGCGTCCCGTGACCGAGCCGTCGGACACCACCAAGCGCTGACCGGTCCGCCGCCGCCGCATCGAGCGGCGGCTGCCGCACGAGATGAGGACGTGGGTTGCTCAAGTCTGCCCGCAAGCAGGAGAAGGATCCCGAGGGCCGCATGCCCCTCGTGGAGCACCTGCGTGAACTTCGCAACCGCATGGCGAAAGGCCTGCTGGCCGTCGCCGCGGTCACCGTCGTGGCCCTCGTGTACAGCGAGGAGCTGATGCAGTTCCTGACGAAGTCCGTGCCCAAGTGCGGACCCGACGTCACGAGCGACGGTGGTAACTGCGCGATCGTCTCCTTCAACACACTGATCGCCCCCTTCAGCACGACGATCCAGGTCAGCCTCGTGACCGGCCTCGTCGTCGCGAGCCCGATCTGGCTCTACCAGCTGTGGGCCTTCATCGCGCCCGGCCTGCACAAGAACGAGAAGAAGTACACCTACGCCTTCGTCGGCGCCGCGGTCCCGCTGTTCTCGGCCGGCGCCTACCTCGCGTACCTCATCCTCCCCATCAGCGTGAAGGTGCTCATCAGCCTCACGCCCGGCGGCTCCGCGAACATCCTCTCCCTCGGTGACGTCCTCGACTTCACCCTGCGGATGGTGCTCGTCTTCGGCCTCGCCTTCGAGCTCCCCCTCGTCCTGGTGATGCTGAACCTCACCGGCGTCCTCACCGGGCGCCGCATGGCCGGCTGGTGGCGCGGCGTGATCATGGGCGTCTTCGTCTTCGGCGCCATCATCACCCCCACCACCGACCCCGTCGGCATGATCGCCCTCGCCGGGCCGATCACCGTCCTCTACTTCGCCGCCGTCGGCTTCTCGCTCCTGAACGACCGGCGCCGCAGCCGCAACAACCCCGACACCGCACTCGACGACGACGAAGCCTCCAGCATCGATCTCACCCCCGAGGCCGTCGGAGCCGTCGAACCGGTCGGCGCCATGCCCGCCCTGCCGGAGCAGGCCACCGGCGCACCGGACGGCGCCCGCGCGCTTCGGCAGAGCGGTTACGACGACATCACCTGACCGTCGGGCCCCCGCCCCCACCAAGCGTGGCGTACCCGCGGCGCCGCGTGTCCTCGCGCCGTCGCCCGCCCGCCGAGAACAGCCCGTCATTAAAGATCGGGTCACTGTCAGACGTGGCGGGTAGGCTCGACAACAAGATGACAGAGGACCTCACACCAGCCGAAGCGTACGAAGCTGCCCGGACCCGCAATGCCGAGCAGGCCACCGCGCTGGCCCCTTTCCGCGAGCTGTACGAGTTCGATCTGGATCCCTTCCAGATCGAGGCCTGCCAGGCCCTCGAAGCGGGCAAAGGCGTGCTCGTCGCGGCGCCCACGGGCTCGGGCAAGACCATCGTCGGCGAGTTCGCCGTCCACCTCGCCCTCCTGCAAGGGCGTAAATGCTTCTACACGACACCCATCAAGGCGCTGTCGAACCAGAAGTACGCCGACCTCGTCAAGCGGTACGGCCCCGGGAAGGTCGGCCTCCTCACCGGCGACAACAGTGTCAACGGCGACGCCCCGATCATCGTCATGACCACCGAAGTCCTCCGCAACATGCTCTACGCGGGGTCCCAGGCCCTCTCCGGCCTCGGCTATGTCGTCATGGACGAGGTGCACTACCTCTCCGACCGCTTCCGCGGCGCCGTCTGGGAAGAGGTGATCATCCACCTCCCGGAGTCGGTGACGCTCGTCTCACTCTCCGCGACCGTCTCCAACGCCGAGGAATTCGGCGACTGGCTCGACACCGTCCGCGGCGACACCGAGGTCATCGTCTCCGAGAGCCGCCCCGTCCCGCTCTGGCAGCACGTCCTCGCCGGCCGCCGGATGTACGACCTCTTCGAGGAGGAGACCGACCACGGCGGCCGCGGCGCCTCCCGCCGCGAGGTCAACCCCGATCTGCTCCGCCTCGCCCACACCGAGAACTCCCGCACGTACAACCCGCGCGACCGGCGCCGCGGCAAGATGATCCGCGAGGCCGACCGTGAGCGCGAGCGCCGCCAGCGCTCCCGCATCTGGACGCCCGGACGGCCCGAGGTCATCGATCGGCTCGACGCCGAGGGGCTCCTGCCCGCCATCACCTTCATCTTCAGCCGCGCCGGCTGCGAAGCCGCCGTCCAGCAGTGCCTCTACGCCGGACTGCGGCTCAACGACGACGACGCCCGCGGACGCGTCCGCGAGATCGTCGAGGAGCGCACCGCCTCCATCCCCACCGAAGACCTCAACGTCCTCGGCTACTACGAATGGCTGGAAGCCCTGGAACGCGGCATCGCCGCGCACCACGCCGGCATGCTCCCGACCTTCAAGGAAGTCGTCGAAGAGCTCTTCGTCCGCGGCCTCGTCAAGGCCGTCTTCGCCACCGAGACCCTCGCCCTCGGCATCAACATGCCCGCCCGCTCCGTGGTCCTGGAGAAGCTCGTCAAGTGGAACGGCGAACAACACGCCGACATCACCCCCGGCGAGTACACCCAGCTCACCGGTCGTGCGGGCCGCCGAGGCATCGACATCGAGGGCCACGCCGTCGTCCTGTGGCAGCGCGGTCTCGACCCCGGCCACCTCGCCGGACTCGCCGGCACCCGCACGTACCCGCTCCGCTCCAGCTTCAAGCCGTCCTACAACATGGCCGTCAACCTCGTCGACCAGTTCGGACGGCACCGCTCCCGCGAACTGCTCGAGACGTCCTTCGCGCAGTTCCAGGCCGACCGGTCCGTCGTCGGGATCTCCCGCCAGGTCCAGAAGAACGAAGAAGGCCTGACGGGCTACCGCGAAGGCATGACCTGCCACCTCGGAGACTTCGAGGAGTACGCCCGGCTGCGCCGTGAACTGAAGGACCGCGAGACGGAACTGGCCAAGCAGGGCGCCGCGCAGCGCCGGGCCCAGGCCGCCGCCTCTCTGGAGCGGCTCAAGCCGGGCGACGTCATCCACGTACCCACCGGCAAGTTCGCCGGACTCGCGCTGGTCCTGGACCCCGGCATCCCGGCGGGACGGACCAACGGCCACCGAGGCTTCGAGCACCACGACGGGCCCCGTCCCCTCGTCCTCACCGCCGAACGACAGGTGAAGCGGCTCGCGTCGATCGACTTCCCGATTCCGGTGGAAGCGCTGGAACGCATGAGGATCCCCAAGTCCTTCAACCCGCGCTCTCCTCAGTCCCGTCGCGACCTCGCCTCCGCCCTGCGCACCAAGGCGGGGCACATCAACCCCGATCGGCAGCGCAAGCAGCGCTCCGCCGCCACCGACGACCGCGAGATCGCCCGTCTCCGCAGCGAGCTCCGCGCCCACCCCTGCCACGGCTGCGACGAGCGCGAGGACCACGCCCGTTGGGCCGAGCGCTACCACCGCCTCCAGCGCGACACCCGCCAGCTGGAACGGCGCATCGAAGGCCGCACGAACACCATCGCGCGCACCTTCGACCGGATTGTCGCCCTCCTCACCGAACTGGACTACCTCCGCGACGACGACGTCACCGACAACGGCAAGCGGCTCGCCCGGCTCTACGGCGAACTCGACCTGCTCGCCAGCGAATGCCTCCGCGAAGGCGTCTGGGAAGGGCTCAACCCGGCCGAACTCGCCGCCTGCGTCTCGGCGTTGGTGTACGAAGCGCGGCAGGCCGACGACGCCGTACCGCCGAAGCTGCCCACCGGAAAGGCCAAGGCCGCACTCGGCGAGATGGTGCGGATCTGGGGACGGCTCGACGCCCTGGAAGAAGAGTTCAAGATCAACCAGGCGGAGGGCGTCGGACAGCGCGAACCCGACCTCGGGTTCGCCTGGGCCGCCCACCAGTGGGCCTCCGACAGGGGGCTCGACGAAGTCCTGCGCGAGGCCGAGATGCCCGCCGGCGACTTCGTCCGCTGGTGCAAGCAGGTCATCGACGTCCTCGGCCAGATCGCCGCGGCGGCGCCCAAGGAGAACAGCACGGTCGCCAAGAACGCGCGCAAGGCCGTGGACGCGCTACTGAGAGGCGTCGTCGCCTACAGCTCCGTCGGCTGACGGAGCATGTGACACCAGCGCAGACAGGGGCCCGTGGTCGACACCACGGGCCCTTCGCCTTCCTTGTCCACAGGCGGTTGTCCACAGGGGTGGCGGAGCGTCGGAGCTCTCGGATTCCATGGAGTCACACACCGGGCCACACCGCTGGGGGGAACGCGCATGACCACGCAAGCCCGTCCGACCACCGTCGAGAGCACAGCGGCCGGACAGAAGATCGTGCCGGGACCACGAGGCATGCCGCTCCTGGGAAACCTGCCGGAATTCGGCAAGGACCCCCTGGCCTTCTTCGAGCGCCTCCGCGCCCGCGGGGACCTGGTGAGCTGGCGATTCGGCCGCAGTCCCGCCCTCTTCATCGCCCACCCCGACACCATCGGGGAACTGCTCACCGAGGTCGAGCGGACCTTCGACCAGCCCGACCTCGGCATCGCCTTCCGCACCCTCCTCGGCAACGGCGTGGTCGTCGCCAAGGGCTCCGACTGGCGCCGCAAGCGCTCCCTGGTCCAGCCCTCCGTCCGGCCCCGACAAGTGCGCTCCTACGCCGCCACCATGGCCGAATGCGCCGTCGCCCTCGCCGACCGCTGGACCGACGGGCAGCGCGTCGACATCAAGAGGGAGATGGCCGCCCTCACCCAACTCATCGCCGTCCGCACCATTTTCGGCGCCGACACCGCCGCCAACGCCGAAGCCATCGGTCGCGCCATGGATGTCGCACAGAAGGAGATAGGCGCCGAGTTCAGCGGCATCGGGGCCCTCCTCCCGGACTGGGTGCCCACCCCCGGCCGCGCCCGCGTCACACGCGCCACCGCCGTCATCGACGCCGAAGTCGCCCGGGTCGTCGCCCGCCACCGCGAGGGCGACAGCGAACGGCCCGACCTCCTCAGCCGCCTCCTCGCCGCCCGGGACGAGACCGGCGCCCACCTCACCGACCGGGAGATCCGCGACGAGACCGTGACCCTCTACATCGGCGGGCACGAGACCACCAGCTCCACCCTCGTCTGGGCGTGGTACCTCCTCTCGCGCCATCCACGGGTCCGCGACGCACTCGCCGAAGAGCTCGACCGAGTCCTCGGCGACCAGGAGCCGGGCTTCGACGACTACGCCCGACTGACCTACACCCAGGCTGTCGTGAAGGAGACCCTGCGGCTCTACCCCACCGTCTGGCTCATCACCGGCATCGCCAAGGAGGGCGCCAGCCTCGGGGGGACACCAATACCCCCTGGCACACGGGTATGGACCAGCCAGTGGGCCACCCACCGCGACGGCCGCTGGTTCACGGACCCGGACGAGTTCCGTCCCGAGCGCTGGCACACGGCCGACAGCGCCACCGAGGACGAACCGCCCGAGGAGATACCGGAGTACGCCTGGTTCCCCTTCGGGGGCGGGCCCCGCGTCTGCCTCGGCACCCGGTTCGCGATGGTCGAAGCCGTCCTCGTCCTCGCCGTCCTGGCCCGCCGCTTCACCCTCACGGTCGACCCGGGCGACATACGCCCCGTACCCAGCCTGACCCTCCAGCCGGACCGCGAACTCCACGCCACGGTCAGGACCCGCCCGCCCCAGCCGACGAGGGACGCACGCTAGCCACGCCGGCCGCTCGGAGCGGGGCCCGGGCCACGCCATTGGGGGCTGGTCGATCGGAGCGGTGGGTGGGTCGGCCGAGCGATGCCTTGACCTCAAGTGCGGTTGAGTTTCTACGGTCGTCGATGACGAAAGGGAGTCGACTGTGACGACATTGGTGACGGGTGCCACCGGGAACACCGGGCGGCACGTGGTGGCGGAACTGGTCCGCCGAGGAGAGCGTGTTCGGGCGCTGACGCGGAATCCGGGTGCGGCCGCGGGGAGGTTCCCCGCGGGGGTGGAGGTGGTGGGTGGCACGCACACCGCACCGGAGACGTTGGGCGCCGCCCTCGACGGCGTCAGCCGCTTGCACATCACGGTGACGGCGGGGCTCGCCGAGGCCGGACCCGCGTTGGTGCGGCGGGCGGTCGATGCGGGTGTACGGCGCATCACTGTCCTGTGGGGCGGTGGCGTGGGGCCGGTCGAGCAGGCCGTGGCGGGCTCGGGTGTGGAATGGACGCGCCTGGAGCCGCAGGAGTTCATGTCCAACACGTTGGCCTGGAGCGAATCGATACGCGCCGAGGGGGTCGTGCGCGAGCCGTACGACTTCCCCAGCGCCCTCGTCCACGAGGCGGACATAGCGGCGGTGGCGGCCGTGGCGCTGCTCGACGACGGCCATGCGGGGCGTGCCTACAACCTCACCGGGCCCGAAGCGCTGACTCCGAGCGAACGCATCGCGATCCTGTCCCGGGCGATCCGTCGGGACATCGCCTTCTCGCCGATCACGCACGAACAAGCCGTCGAGAGGCTGATGGCCACCGGTGTGTCCCGGGAGGACGCCGACTACGTCATCGGCTGGTACGCCGCCGCCCGCGATGACTCCATGACCGTCGTCGACACCGTCGAAAAGGTGACCGGCCGCCCGGCGCGGACGTTCGCGCAGTGGGCGGCCGAGCACGCGGAACGCTTCCAGACTCCGCGCGTCCTGGCCGACTAGAGCGGGACCTCACGCCCCCTGCGACGCGGAACGGGCGGGGTCGGGGCGGGTGGCCGGCCGCGTCCGCCTCGGCCCCTCGGGGGTCGGTCACACCACCGTGTCCGGTGCGGGCTGAACTCCCCGCGGTGTCGCGGGAGATGGCTTTCTCATGGCGCGCAGCGCGAGGAACAGGAGGAGCCCGATCGGTGAAAGCAGAATCGTCAGCACCAACAGGGGGCCCGTCAACAGCGGTGAGAGGCGGAGGCGGCGCGCCTCCCGGTACATCCATTGGCCGAGCAGCAGGTCCCAGGCGATGACCTGCGCCCAGATCGCCCCGGCCCCGTTCGCCAGCGCCGTCAGATCCCTGAAGGTGTCGATGTCCGGACTGCTGACCGCGGTCCACAGCTCCGGGAAGACCGGGATCGCCATCGCCAGATAGACCGCCAGGATCGGTGCGACGGTCAGCGGCGAGGCCGCGATCCGCTCGGTGCCCCGCCACCCCGGCGCGAAGATCATCAGCAACCAGACGGGGGCGGCGAGGAGGAAGGACAACTCGAAGAGGAAGCCGGTCATGCCGCGAACTCCTGGTCGGCGAGGGAAGGTGCGGTACGTGACGGGGTGCGCAAGGCCGCTCCCGTGGCCACCGCCGCCAGGAGGGCGAGGGTGCCCGCCACGGCGAGCGTGGTGGCATCGGGGTCGAGGAGGGCCTGCCCCCGCAACGCCTGCCAGGTGAGGAGGACGAACACCGCCGCGTACGTACCCGAGGCCGCGAGCGTCAGCCGCAGGCGCACCCGTTCGTCACGAAGGCGGGCGAACCGCGGGGCGAGCGCCACCAGAACGAGCAGGAGCAGGGGGATCGCCTGAAGGGCGTGCATGCCGAAGAAGTGGGCGACACGCAGATCGCCGCCGGTCGAGGACCAGCCGGTCACCGCCATCGACGGACCGCCGTCCGGGACGCCGACGCTGTGGGCGCCGACGATCCCGGCGTCGTCGCCCGACGCGAGCTGCTCGGGGGTGGGCCGGACCATCAGGAAGCCGACGGCCGCCCCCGCGAGGGCGATCAGGGAGCTGAGGCGTACGGACCAGGCGGTGGCGCGGTCCAGGATCCGGGCCCGCAGCAGCAGTATCGCGATCATCAGGGCGGCGAGCCAGAGGAAGGCGATGGTGATGCCCATCGCCTGGAAGACGGCCGCGTCGAAGGCGGTCTCGTTGTTGAAGTGGCTCTGCCTGCCGCGGATCACCTGCCCGACGATGAGCACCATCTCCGCGGCGCTCGCCACGGCGACCACGGTGCCCGCCCACCACGCAGCCCGGCGGGCGCGGGGGAGGAGGGAGATCATCCAGGCCAGCGTCATGCAGTACGCGACGAAGGACACCGCGAACTTGAACGGCTTGTACCAGATGGGCGCTCCGACGAGGACACGGTCGTCGAGGAGCAGGCCGCCGGCCGAGACCAGGGCGGTCAGGACCATCGCGGCGGAGAACCAGACCAGTGGTCGGTGGAGTTCGCGGATCCGCGGAATCGATAAGGACATGGAGGCCCCCGGGGTGAAGTATGGATAGTGGCGCTCGCCGCTATCTGATAGCGCCACTATCTATGATGGAGGGGCGGGGCCGCAAGGCCGGAGCGAAGGTGAAAGGTGAACGCCGCTGTGCGTATCGGAGAGTTGAGCCGCAGGACCGGAGTGTCGGTGGCGACGATCAAGTACTACGTACGGGAGGGGCTGCTGCCGGCCGGCCGGTTGACCAGCCCCAACCAGGCGACGTACGACGAGACGCACGAGCGGCGGCTGCGGCTGATCCGGGCGCTCCTCGACGTGGGCGGGCTCTCCGTCGCGGGGATCCGCGAGGTCGTCGAGGCGATCGACGACAGGGAGCGGCCCGTGCACAAGGTGCTCGGGGCGGTGGCGGACCGGGTGGTGCCGCGCTACACCGAGGAGCCGGGCGAAGGCGTCGTGGCGGCCCGGAAGGCGGTTGCCGAGCTGGTCGAGCGGCGCGGCTGGCGGACACGTCCGGACAGCCCGGCGGGGGAGGCGCTGGCGGTGGCGCTGGCGGCACTGGAGGACGTCGGCCACGGCGGGTTCGCGGAGGTGCTCGACGCGTACGCGGATGCGGCGGAACGGGTGGCGCGGACGGACCTGGAGTACGTGGCGCGGAATGTGCGGCGGGAGGAACTGGTGGAGAGCGTGGTGGTGGGGACGATGCTGGGGGACGCGATGTTCGCGGCGCTACGGAGGCTGGCGCACGTGGACGCGTCGGACCGGGTCTTCGGCGAAGAGGTGTGACGACGGGTGGGGCGGGGGAGGGGGTCGGGTCGTCGACCGGCTCCCGGGGCGGCTGGGCCACCGCCGCCCGGATCAGGGTGCGGGGCCCCGTGGCTGCGGATCCCCAGGGCCGGATCCCCGCCGACCGAGACGCGCCGGGCTCGTCCTGGGCCTCCGCCCGACCGGGGTGCGGCCCTCGGACCGAACATCCGGAGGGCCGGGCCTCACGGCCCGGGCCCTGTCGATGCCCCGCGACCGTGCGGCCCGGGCTCGCCAGATGGTCGGACCGGAGGCGCGGGCCCTGCGGACGCAGGCCCCGGCGGTGCGAAGGTGCCTACGACTCCTGTTCCCGCTCCACCTGGTCGTTCCATTCGCGCTTGATCGCGCGCCAGGCCTCGTCCGTCTTGCCCAGGCGCCAGTAGCCCGAGATCGAGAGCCGCTCGCGCGGGATGCCCCGTTCCAGGCGCAGGTGGCGGCGGAGTTCCTTCACGAAGCCCGCCTCGCCGTGGACGAAGGCCTGGACGTCGCCCGCCGGGAATTCGAGCCCGCGCACCGCCTCCAGCAGGGCCTCGCCCGTCGCCCGGTCGCCCCGGTGGAGCCAGGTGACCTCCACGCCCGCCGCCGTCGCCAGCTTCTGCTCCTCCGCCGCGTCCGCGATCTCCAGGAACGCGTGCACGGCCGTGCCCTCCGGGAGCCGCTCCAGCGCCACCGCGATCGCCGGCAGCGCGCTCTCGTCGCCCACCAGGAGGTGCCAGTCGGCGGCCGGATCCGGCGCGTAACCACCTCCCGGCCCCAGGAAGTGGATCGTTTCGCCAGCCTGGGCCCGAGCCGCCCACGGGCCCGCCAGGCCCTCGTCGCCGTGGACGACGAAGTCGATGGTCAGCTCGCGGTGGACCGGGTCCCAGTTCCGTACCGTGTACGTCCGGGTGGTGGGCCACTGGTCGCGCGGGAACTCCTCGCGGATCCGCTCCATGTCGAACGGCTCCGGGTAGCTCACGCCCTCGGCGCCGAAGAGCAGCTTCACGTAGTGGTCGGTGTAGTCACCCACCTCGAACGCGTCGAGTCCGTTCCCGCCCAGCACCACCCGCACCATGTGCGGAGTGATCCGCTCCGTGCGCACCACCTGTGCCTCGTGAGCCTTGGGTCCCTTGCGCGCCGGCTGCTCTGCCACGACCGTCTCCCTGGCTTGGTCAACTTAGGTTTACCTAAGCTAGCATCCCGTCGCCCCCGTGGGACAGAAGTCGGCGGCAGCCGTCAGCGCTCCAGCACCGCCAGCAGTCGGCCCACCGCCCCGCCCAGTCCCCACCGAGCCACCAGTGCCCGCAGCGCCGCCGGGTCGCGCGGCCCGCTCGGCAGGGCCGGGTCGAAGCCCGGCAGCGGTACGTCGCCGGCCACCCGGACGACGGTCGGGGCCACGTCGAGATAGGCCGCCGCTTCCACGATCCCGCGCCGCTTCGCCGGTGTCAGCTTGGACGTACGGTCGACGGCGGCCGCGCGCACGCCCGCCAGATCGCCGTACTCGGTGATCAACTGGGCGGCCGTCTTCTCCCCGATGCCTTTCACCCCGGGCAGCCCGTCGCTCGCGTCACCCCGCAGCGCCGCGAAGTCCGCGTACTGGTCGGGCCGCACCCCGTACTTCGTACGGATCAGCTCCCCGTCGACCAGATCGCAGTCGCCCACGCCCTTGCGCGGATACAGCACCCGCACACCGCGCTCGTCGTCGACGAGTTGGAAGAGGTCGCGGTCGCCCGTGACGATGTCCACCGGGCCCTTCGCCCGCCCCGCCAGCGTCCCGATGACGTCGTCCGCCTCGTAGCCGGCGGCGCCGACCCGGGCGATGCCCAGGGCGTCCAGGACGTCCTCGATCACCGGCACCTGCGGCGAGAGCGTGTCCGGGATCTCCTCCTCGTCCGGACCCGTCTCCGTCACCACCGCCACCCGGTGCGCCTTGTACGACGGGATCAGGTCCACCCGCCACTGCGGCCGCCAGTCGGCGTCCCAGCAGGCCACCAGCTCGTCGGGGCGGTGGTCCTGCACGAGCCGGGCGACGAAGTCGAGCAGCCCGCGCACGGCGTTGACCGGGGTGCCGTCGGGGGCCCGGACCGAGTCCGGCACGCCGAAGTAGGCACGGAAGTAGAGGGAGGCGGTGTCGAGAAGCATCAGGCGTGGCGTCACACCCCGATCATGCCGCACCCGACCGACAACCCCCCCGACCGACGACCGACGGCCCGCGCCCCCAGCCCGACAACACAGGCAGAGTCACGCCCGCCCAGCCCGACAGCACATGCGGAGCCACGCCCCACCTCGATCGACAACCCGCCCCCCGCCCCCTCCCATGGCCCCGTGACCCCCGTCACCTTTCGGTTTGCGCCCCGGCCCCCCGGGCAGGAGCGCGCCCGGAGCGGACCGGTACGGGATTCAACGAACGAATCACCGTGCGCAGGGAGACGCGGGCCGAGACCGCCCCGCTCCACGGCCCGGCTGCGGGGGTGGCGGGCCGTTTTTTCGTTTCGATGCGTGAGGTGTATGTGTCCAGGCTCCAGGCCGACCACCTGTACAAAGTGTTCGGCAGACGACCCGAGGAATCCGTCAGGAAGCTCGCCGACGGGGCGGACCGCGACGAGCTCCGCGCCGACGGCACGACGGCGGCGGTCATCGACGCGTCCTTCACCGTCGAGCCCGGCCAGATCTTCGTCGTGATGGGGCTCTCCGGGTCCGGGAAGTCCACACTCCTGCGCATGCTCAACGGACTGCTGGAGCCCACCGCGGGCCGCGTCCTCTTCGACGGCAAGGACCTCACCGCGCTGAGCCCCCGCGATCTGCGCACCGTACGGTCCACCAAGATCAGCATGGTCTTCCAGCACTTCGCGCTCTTCCCGCACCGCAGCGTGCTGGAGAACGCCGCCTACGGCCTGGAGGTCCAGGGCGTCCCGCGCGCCGAGCGCCACGCACGCGCCGCCGAGGCCCTCGAGCTGTGCGGTCTCGCCGGCTGGGAGAAGTCCTGGCCGGACGAGCTCTCCGGCGGCATGCAGCAGCGGGTCGGCCTGGCCCGCGCACTCGCCACCGACGCCGACCTGCTCCTCATGGACGAGTCGTTCAGCGCCCTCGACCCCCTGATCCGCCGCGACATGCAGGACCAGCTCCTCGAACTGCAGAAGCGGCTCAAGAAGACCATCGTCTTCATCACCCACGACCTCAACGAGGCGATGCGCCTCGGCGACCGGATCGCGGTGATGCGCGACGGCCGGATCGTCCAGCTCGGCACCGCCGAGGACATCCTGATCCGCCCCGCCAACGACTACGTCACCTCCTTCATCCAGGACGTCGACCGCTCCCGCGTCCTCACGGCCGCCGCCGTGATGACCACCCCCGAGCACCCCGCGCCCGACGCCTGCGACTGCGAGACCGTCGGCCCCGACACCCTCGTCGCCGACCTGTGCGCGGTCAGCGCCCGCGTCCCGCACCCGGTGGCCGTCAAGGACACCGGCGGCGCGGTCCTCGGAGTCGTACCGCAGTCCCGGCTGATCGGCTTCATCGGGGACGAGCAGCGCCCGCCCCTTGCCTGCACCACCGGCACCGAGGAGGTGGCCGCCCATGCCTAGGCTCCCCCTCGGCAACTGGGTCGACAGCGGCGTCGACTGGCTCCAGGTCCAGCTCTCCTGGCTCTTCGACGCCATCAGCACCGGCGTCACCGGTCTCTACGACGGGATCGACGCGGTCCTCTCCGCGCCCGAGCCGCTGCTCTTCGCCGGCATCCTCGCCGTCGTCGCCTGGTGGCTGCGCGGTCTGACCGCCGGTCTGCTCGCCTTCGCCGGCTTCGCGCTCGTGGACTCCATCGAGTTGTGGGACGACGCCATGTCGACCCTCTCCCTGGTTCTCGTCGCCACCCTCGTCACGCTGGTGATCGCCGTCCCGCTCGGCATCTGGGCGGCCCGCTCCAAGACCGTCAGCGCCGTACTGCGCCCCGTCCTGGACTTCATGCAGACCATGCCGGCGATGGTGTACCTCATCCCCGGCATCATCTTCTTCGGCGTCGGCGTGGTCCCCGGCATCATCGCCACCATCGTCTTCGCCCTGCCTCCGGGCGTCCGCATGACCGAACTCGGCATCCGCCAGGTCGACGGCGAACTCGTGGAGGCCGCCGAGGCGTTCGGCACGACCCCGCGCGCCACCCTGCTGCGCGTGCAGCTGCCGCTCGCCCTGCCCACGATCATGGCCGGCATCAACCAGGTGATCATGCTGGGTCTGTCGATGGTCGTCATCGCCGGCATGGTCGGCGGCGGCGGGCTCGGCGGCGCGGTCTACCGCGCCATCGGCAACGTCGACATCGGGCTCGGCTTCGAGGCGGGCATCTCCATCGTCATCCTCGCCATGTACCTGGACCGGATCACCGGCGCGCTGGGCCGCCAGGTCTCGCCGCTCGGCCGCCGGGCGCTCGCCAAGGCGCGCGCCGCGGTCTCGGCCCGCGCCGGGGCCAGGGTCTGGGGCCACCGCCCGCAGCCCGTCACCGCCCTCGTCGGCGTCGTCGTCCTCGCGCTCGTCGCGGGCGGCATGGGCTTCCTCGGTGCCGGCCAGCAGGCCGGCACCGCCGCTTCCGACGGCAAGAACACCGGTCACGGCAAGAAGATCAGCCTCGGATACATCCCCTGGGACGAGGGGATCGCCTCCACCTTCCTCTGGAAGGAACTCCTGGAACGGCGCGGCTACGAGGTCGACACCAAGCAGCTGGAGGCCGGCGCGCTCTACACCGGACTGGCCGGCGGCCAGATCGACTTCCAGACCGACGCCTGGCTGCCCGTCACCCACGCCCAGTACTGGGAGAAGTACCGGAACAAGCTGGAGGACCTGGGCTCCTGGTACGGACCCACCTCCCTGGAGCTGTCCGTACCGTCGTACATGAAGGACGTCGACTCCCTCGACGACCTCAAGGGCAAGGCCGGACAGTTCAAGGGCCGGATCGTCGGCATCGAGCCGAGCGCCGGGATGATGGGCATCCTCAAGGACAAGGTCCTGAACGACTACGGCCTGAAGGGCGAGTACAAGGTCCTCGACGGCTCCACGCCCGGCATGCTCTCCGAGCTGAAGCGCGCGTACGACAAGAAGGAACCGGTCGTCGTCACGCTCTGGTCGCCGCACTGGGCGTACGCCACCTACGACCTGAAGAAGCTCAAGGACCCGAAGGGCAGCTGGGGCAAGGGCGACGGCGTCCACACCCTCGCCCGCAAGGGCTTCACCGCCGACAACCCCGAGATCGGCGCCTGGCTGAAGGACTTCCAGGTGACCGAGAAGCAGCTCACCGATCTCGAAGCCGTCATCCAGGAGACCGGCAAGGGCAAGGAGCAGGAGGCGGTCCGCGCCTGGCTGGAGAAGAACCCCGGCCTCGCCGAGAAGCTGACCCCGCAGTAAAGGTCCCCGCCGAGGGAATTCTGACTCCTGTCCGAAAAGGGGTGGTCGCCGAGCGTGTTCGGCGGCCACTCCTTTTTCGCCACGACGCGAAACCTCGCCCCAAAGCTGCGTAAGGTGCAGGTAACCGACCAGTACGCGGCACACGGCACACGCGTCACGGCTCGAGGGCACGAGGGAGGGAGCCGGCATGGACGACAAGGAATCACCGCGCGTGGGCGTGGCCGTCAAGAGGCGGCGCAGAGCGCTTCAGCTCACCCTCGCCGTCGTCGCCTCCCGCAGCGGGCTGTCCGTCCCCTTCCTCAGCCAGATCGAGAACGAGCGGGCCCGTCCCAGCACGCGTTCCCTCCAGCTCGTCGCCGAGGCCCTGGACACCACGGCCGGCGAACTGCTCGCCGCCGCCGAGTCCGCCCGTACGGTCCAGGTCGTCCGGGCCGGCGAGGCACCGGACGACATGCCCGCCGGGGTACGCCCGCTGGTGCGGGGCCGGCACCAGCTGCACGCCCTGGAGTTCACCGGCGAGCAGGACGCCGGACGTGAATTCCTGCACCGCAACGACGAGTTGCTCTACGTCGCCGAAGGCTCCGCCGAGGTCGAGGCCGAGGGGCGCGCCTACCGTCTCGTACGCGGCGACACGCTCCACCTCTCCGGCGGGGTACGGCACCGGTGGCGCTGCACCGAGCCCGGCACCCGCCTCCTCGTCGTCGCCGTCGCCGAGCACATCGAGGCCAGCGACGTATGAGCCCGGTGGCCCGTGTCGTCTCGCTGGTCCCCTCGCTGACGGAAGCCGTCGCCGTGACCGCCCCCGGCGCGGTCGTCGGCGCCACCGACTGGTGCACGCACCCGGCCGCTCTCGACGCCGTACGGATCGGGGGCACCAAGAACCCCGACGTCCCCGCGATCATCGCCCTGCGCCCCGACCTCGTGATCGCCAACGAGGAGGAGAACCGGGCTCCCGACCTGGCCGCCCTGCGCGCCGCCGGCCTGGACGTGCTGGTGACCGAGGTCCGCACGCTCGATCAGGCGTTCAGCGAGCTCGACCGGGTGCTGCGGGCCTGCGGTGCGAGCGCGCGGCCCCGCTGGCTGGATGAGGCGGAGCGGGCGTGGGCCGCAGTGGAGCCGGCCGCACCGCCGCGGACCGCCGTCGTGCCGGTCTGGCGCCGCCCCTGGATGGTCCTCGGCCGCGACACCTTCGCCGGCGACCTGCTCGCCCGGCTCGGCGTCGACCACCTGTACGCCGATCACGCCGAGCGCTATCCGCGCGTCCCGCTCGACGAACTCCGGGCGGCTGGAGCCGACCTCGTCGTCCTGCCCGACGAGCCCTACCGCTTCACACCCGACGATGGGCCCGAAGCCTTCCCCGGAACGCCCGCCGCGCTCGTCAGCGGGCGCCACCTCACCTGGTACGGGCCGTCACTGGGCGAGGCGCCGGCCGTACTGGGCCGGGCCCTGCGAGCAGCGCGCCGCTGAGCAGCCCCCGTACGGTGTGGCAGCCGGCCACCAGCCAGGCCGCGACCAGGAACGCGTACAGCGCCACCGCGAGCCAGCGGAAGACATCGAGCCCGGTGTGCAGCGCGAGCCCCTCCGCGCCCGTCACGCATGTGCCGACCGGGAAGGTGAACGCCCACCAGGTCATCGCGAAGCCCATGCCCTGGCGCCGCGCCCGCAGCACCAGCGCGCCGGCGAGGGCCAGCCACAGCAGCGCGAAGCCGGTGACGGGGACGCCGTACAGGACGGCGAACGCGGCGAATCCTTGCGCGTACGGAGCGGGCAGCACGCCCGGGGCGGCGTCGGCGAACTTGCTCGCGGCGGTGGTCGACTGGCCCAGGGGGCCGAGGACCAGGAAGAGGGTCGGGGTGAGCGCGAGCGGCACCGGACCGCCGACCACCAGGCGGCCGAAGATCAGGGGCAGCATCACGAGGGTCGCGAGCAGGCTGATGCCGAACATGGCGTAGCAGGCGATCAGCAGCGTCTGCTGGGCCTGCCCGGCGCGCAGATGCGGCACGAGCAGCGGGCCGAGCGCGGCGGAGACCATCGGCGCGACGACGGGCAGCAGCCACACCGGTGAGGCGCCCTCGATCCGGTGGCGCACCACCATGAGGTAGGGGATCGCCACCGCGGCCGCCAGGCCGATGACCGTGCCGGCGGTGAACAGGACGGCGTCGACGGCGACGGCCGCGGGAAGCCCGATCCAGTCCTTGCCGACGAGTACCGTGCCGCCGCCGACCGCGAGCAGGGCCATCGACAGACAGCCGTAGAACGGGGCCACGGCCGGGTCCATCAGGTGCTCCCGGGCCCGGTCGCGATGGTGCGCCCAGTGCAGGGCGCGGGCCGTGAGCAGTGCCAGGAGCAGGGCGAAGGAGAGCGCCCAGACGGCCGTGCAGGCGGTGCGGAGTCCCGGGACGGGTACGGGGAGGGTCGCTCCCGCGGTGGCGACGACGGCGGTGCCCATCACGCAGGCGTACCAGTGGGGGCCGAGGTGGCGGACCGCGGCCGCCCGCTCGCCGGGGGTGGTGGCGAGGGGGGCCGGACGGGAAGGTGCGAGGGTTGCCATGGATCCACCGTCGTACCGGCGCGCGGTCCCGACCAGGGATCTCGATGCTATGACGCCATAAGCTGACTTTATGAGCAGTGAGAGCAGTGGAACGTCCCCCCTGTCCCACCGGGTCCCGGACCTCGGGGCGCTCGAACTGCTCCTCGCCGTCGCCCGCCACGGAAGCCTGGGGCGGGCCGCCCGGGAGGTCGGGATCACCCAGCCCGCGGCGAGCAGCCGGATCCGTTCCATGGAGCGGCAGCTCGGGGTGGCCCTGGTGGACCGCTCACCGCGCGGTTCCCGGCTCACGGACGCGGGCGCGCTGGTGACGGACTGGGCCCGCCGGATCGTGGAGGCGGCGGAGGCGTTCGACGTGGGTGCGCAGGCGCTGCGGGGGCGCCGCGACTCGCGGCTGCGGGTCGCCGCCTCGATGACGATCGCGGAGTACCTGCTGCCGGGGTGGCTGATCGCCCTGCGCGCGGGGCGGCCCGACACAGCCGTGTCGCTGCTGGCCGGGAACTCGGCGGCGGTCGCGGAGCGGCTCCTGGCGGGCGAGGCGGACCTCGGGTTCGTGGAGGGGCTCGCGGTGCCGGAGGGGCTCGACGGCGCGGTGGTCGCCCACGACCGGCTCGCCGTGGTCGCCTCCCCGTCCCACCCGTGGGCCCGTCGGCGCAGGCCGCTGGAGCCCGGCGAGCTGGCGGCGACCCCGCTGATCCTGCGCGAACGCGGCTCGGGCACCCGCCAGGTCCTCGACTCCGCCCTCTCCGCCCACGGCGGCCTCGCCCAGCCGCTCCTGGAACTGGCGTCCACCACGGCCGTGAAGGCGGCGGCGGTCAGCGGTGCGGGTCCGGCGGTCCTGAGCGAACTCGCGGTCGCGGAGGAACTGGCCTCCCGCCGCCTGGTCGCCATCCCGGTCGAGGGTGTCCTCCTGCGCCGCGACCTCCGCGCGGTCTGGCCCACCGGCCACCGCCCGACGGGCCCGGCGCGCGACCTGCTCTCGCTGACCCGGGGGTGACCCGACCTAGGGTCTTTCGTTTGGATCATGCCGGGCTCGCCGGCTCTGGCACCGCGCCTCGCCGCGTTGTCGTCGGTCGCCAACGCTCCGCGTTGACTCCCTCCTCCG
>NZ_JBSFTU010000068.1:0-24061 GCF_053591435.1 Streptomyces sp. NPDC003027 | reverse complement strand
CGGTCAGGGCGGCGGGCAGGGCGAGAGCGGCACCGAGAAGGCTGCGGCGGTTCTGCGACATGGTCGATCGACTCCTTGACGAAGCGTGAGAAGAAGGAAAAGAGGAGAAGGGGCGGGGGTCAGCGCCAGACGGCGCTGAAACTGTCCAGCTGCGCCCAGGTGATGACGTTGTCGCCGGTTGCGCCGTAGAGCCGCAGCTGACGGTCTGTTTCCGCCTCGGCGTGGGCGACGCAGCGGCTCGCGCGGTTGTTGCGGGGGACACCGGCCCGGGCCGGCATGCTCGGGGTCAGCGCGTCGGGCAGCGTGGCGATGACCGCGTCGGCGCTGAACGTGCCCTTGACGCCGCCGCTGAGCTGGAGCGTCGTCGTCCCGGCGATGGAGATCAGCCGGCCCTGGGGAGCGTTCTGGTCGGCGGTGACACCGGCGGCCAGGGTGAGCGGCTGCCAGTCGGTGAGGACCTTCACGCCGTCGATCTCGGGGGCCCCGGACAGCGACATGATGGTGCAGGTGCGCGGGCCGGGGTCCTCGCACGCGAAACCGAAGTGCAGGTGCGGCACGCCGTCGCGCAGCGACACGGCCATGCCCTCGGGCTCCCGGTACTCCAGGCCGGGCGCGGCGAGCACATGGTGCTGGTCGAGGACGGCGCCGGTGGCCCAGTCGACAGCGGTGAGGTACGTGTTGCCGGGGAACGGGTTGGCCGGGTTGTCCGAGGCGATGGCCTGTCCGGCCAGCATGTAGAGGACGCCCCCGAGGGAGGCGTACCCCTGGAAGACGCCGTTCGGGTTGGGCTGGGAGATGCGCGCGATCGGCTCCCACACACCGGCCGCCGCCTTGGCCAGATCGTACGACTCGTACTTCATGCCGTTGAGGCCGAACCGGACGATCAGCCGGTTCGTGGTGGGGTCGATGGTGCAGGTGACGCCGGTGGCCCCGGCCGCCGGGGTGTACGGCGTCGCGTGGAGCGGGGAGCCGTGGTCGAGGACCGTGCCGGAACGGAACTCGAAGTGGGTGATCGCCGTGCCGTAGCCCTCGTTGCTGCTGTTGGGCTTGGACGCGGTCTCGGTCCACAGGAGGGTGGCACCGGCCCGGTTCTCGACGCCCATGGAGACGCCGTGACCGAAGCCGCGCAGATACATGTGTCCGGTGATGGCGCCCGCCTGGCTGAGGCGGGTGACGCACAGATCGCCATGGGCGACCCGGTCGGCGTAGCTGACGGGCCCCGGCTCCCCCGCGAGGGTGAGACCCCCCTGCGCGACCTGGAGCACGAAGACCTCACCTGTCACCGGCTCGACGCCGAACGACTGCATGACCGTGCCGTTCTTCAGCGGGCGCCGGTGGAGCAGCTTGCCCACCGGCCCCGCGATGTCTATCTGTCCCTCGACGCTGACGCTCAACGTTCTCGCTCCCTGTGCTTTCTCCGCGATCGGATCGGCCGACAGTCTGCCAGCACCGTTACGGGAGTCGGGATGCGCGGGCCCCCGACGGCTCGGGAGCGCGGGGGTGGGGTGTGGCTAGTCTGGCCGGCGTACGCCCGCGCGACCGCGGCGCCGAATGAACACCGAACCTCTTGAGCTCATCGTGAGCCGGTGGCTCAGGGCCCGACACCAACGGAGAGCACCTCATGAGGATTCACCTGTCCAGCGTCTTCGTCGACGACCAGGACAAGGCCCTGCGCTTCTACACCGACGTGCTGGGCTTCACGAAGAAGACCGAGGTGCCTCTCGGCAAGGACCGGTGGCTGACCGTGGTCTCGCCGGAAGACCCAGACGGGACCGAACTGCTGCTGGAGCCCGACGGCCATCCCGCGGTGAAGCCGTACAAGGAGGCACTCGTCCGGGACGGCATCCCGGCCACGTCCTTCGCCGTGGACGATGTGAACACGGAGTTCCACCGGCTGCGTGCGCTCGGTGTGCGCTTCACGCAGGAGCCGTCGAAGACGGGCCCGGTCACCACCGCGGTGCTCGACGACACCTGCGGCAATCTGATCCAGATCGTCCACAGCGAGTGACTGATCGCTTCTCGGTGAGGCGCTGGACCGGCGTCGGCAGACCGAGGACCCGGGCACGCCGCCCGCTCGCGATCGCCTCGCGGGCGCCCTCCGGCGCGGTCGCGTGACCACCGGCGCGGTGCTGTACTGAAGACAGAGGAACCCCGCTGAGAGGGGTCGCCATGCAGTCTTCCTCCCGCAGGCGGACGACCGTCCTGGCCTCCGCCAGCGCGCTGCTGAGCCTCGGCGTACTGGCACCCGTCACCCCCGCCCAAGCCGCCCCGCCCGGGCCGATCGTGGTGCGCGTCGTCGACGGCGACACGCTGGAGGTACGCGGCACGGGCAGGGTCGTACCCGACGGTGTCGTCGCCCGCGTGCGCCTGCTCCAGGTCGACACGCCCGAGCGCGGCGACTGCTTCAGCCGCCAGGCCGCGGCCCGCACCGCCGAGTTGCTGCCGCCCGGCAGCACGCTGCGGACGGAGAGCGACGTCCAGCTCAAGGACCGTTACGACCGCTATCTGCTGTACGTGTGGAACGAGAGCGGCGTCTTCGTCAACGAGTCCCTGGTGCGCGGCGGTCACGCCAAGGCCGTGCTGTTCGAGCCGAACGACAAGCACTGGAAGACGATGAGCGAGGCCGAGACGGACGCCCGCCGGGCGGGCGCGGGTCTCTGGTCCGCCTGCCCCGCCGACTGACGGGCGGGGACGGCGTCTGCCGACTCCGGACGCGGCGCAAGCCAGGCGTAGGCCCCGCGGCGGGCCTCGGAGCCGTGGACCTCGTACTGCCTCCGTACAGGCGTCAGCGGGTGCCGGTGAGGTACTCCGGCGTGAGGAGTTCGGCGATCCGCTCGGCCGGCAGGAGGCCCTTCTCCAGGGTGAGTTCGGCGACGCCACGGCCGGTGGCGAGCGCCTCGCGGGCGATCGCCGTGGCGGCGGTGTAGCCGAGGTACGGGCTGAGGGCGGTGGCCAGCCCGATCGAGTTCTCCACGGCGGCACGCAGGGTGTCGACGTTGGGGGTGATCCCGCAGACGCAGCGCTCGGCGAGGGTGACGCAGGCCGCGCGGAGCGAGGTGATGCTCCGGGAGAGGGCGTGCAGGATGACCGGTTCGAAGGCGTTGAGCTGGAGCTGACCGCCTTCCGCCGCCATGGTGATGGTCATGTCGTTGCCGATGACCTCGAAGGCGACCTGGTTGACGACCTCGGGGATCACCGGGTTCACCTTGCCGGGCATGATGCTCGAACCGGCCTGCACCGCGGGGAGGTTGATCTCGTTGAGCCCGGCTCGGGGGCCCGAGGAGAGCAGCCGCAGGTCGTTGCAGGTCTTGGAGAGCTTGACGGCGATCCGCTTGAGCACGCCGGAGAGCTGGACGAACGCACCGCAGTCCTGGGTCGCCTCGACCAGGTTGGCCGAGGTCACCAGCGGCAGGCCGGTGATCTCGGAGAGGTGACGGCGGGCGGTCTCGGCGTAGCCGGGCGCGGCGTTGAGGCCGGTACCGATGGCGGTGGCGCCGAGGTTGATCTCGTGGATCAGCTCGACGGCCTCCGCGAGCCGGTTGCGGTCCTCGTCCAGCATCACCGCGTACGTGGAGAACTCCTGGCCGAGCGTCATCGGCACCGCGTCCTGAAGCTGCGTACGCCCCATCTTGACGATGTCTCGGAACTCCATCGCCTTTTCGGCGAAGGCGTCCTGGAGGACGGCCATGGCCGCGAGGAGTTCACGGGCCGCCCGGATCGTCGCGACGCGGATCGCGGTCGGGTAGACGTCGTTGGTGGACTGGCCGAGGTTGACGTCCTCGTTGGGGTGGAGACGGTGGTAGTCGCCCTTGGCGTGGCCCAGCAGTTCCAGGGCGCGGTTGGCGACGACCTCGTTGGCGTTCATGTTCGTCGACGTACCGGCGCCGCCCTGGATCACGTCGACCACGAACTGGTCGTGGAGGCGTCCGGCGCGGATCTCCCGGCAGGCGGCGACGATCGCGTCGGCCTTGACGGCCGGGAGCAGGCCGAGCTCCTGGTTGGCGAGGGCTGCGGCCTCCTTGACGGCGGCGAGAGCTCCGATGAGCTCCGGGTTGGTGGAGATCGGGGTGCCCGTGATCGAGAAGTTCTCCAGGGCGCGCAGGGTGTGGATGCCCCAGTACGCACCGGCCGGCACCTCGCGGTCGCCCAGCAGGTCGTGTTCGCGGCGCGTGGGGGCCTGCTCGGCGGAGGGCGGCGGGGACGGGGTCGGGTGGGGCTGCATGGCGTCGGCGGCCTTTGCTCGTGGGCGGAGGGTGGGAAGGACGACGGGGGGGCGCACGGCCGTCGGTGCGGCTGGCAGGCGGGTGCGGCCGGGGCGTACGTCCGGGGAGGCGGGCGTCAGCCCGCGAAGCGGGACCCGCCGGCCGCCAGGGCGGGCTCCGGGCGCACGGGGCCGTCGAGGAGGGGGCGGAGCACCTCGGTGCGTCGCGCCGGGTCCGTCTCGGCGAGGATGGCCGCGAGGAGCGCGATGCGCGACTGGCCGGCCCGGAGCGTGCCGGTGAGCAGGGCGCCGGCCGCCACGAGGTCGACCGCTCCGCCGCCGGTGTAGATCTCGGCGACGGGGCCCGCGGGGACCCTGGTCGTCACGGCGACGAGGACGCCCCGGGCGACCGCGTCGGCGACGGCGGCGGCTATCTCCGGGGTGGCGTTCCCCGCACCGGTCGCGACGAGGACGATGCCCTGCGCGCCGGCGGCGACGGCCGCGTTCAGGAGCAGCGGGTCGCCGTCGGAGTGGTGGGTGACGATGTCGACGCGCGGCAGGGTCGCGTGCGGCTCCCCCGGCACGTCCCCGGCCGCGTACGCGGCCGGGGGCAGCGGCAGGGGGGTGGAGCGGTCGGGCCGGCGCTGGATGTGGACCTGGCTGAAGCCGACCTTGCCGAGCGGCTGCTCCGAGGGGTCCGAGAAGGCGTCGACGGTGAGCGTCTGGGTCTTCACGGTGCCGCGCGCGGCGTGGACGAGGCCGTCGAAGGCGATGAGCACGCCGAGGCCGCGCACGCTGGCGGCGACCTGCAGGGCGTCGCAGAGGTTGCCCGGACCGTCGCCGTCGGCGGTTCCGAGCGGCCGCTGCGCGCCGGTCAGCACGACCGGGCGCGGGTCGTCGTGGTGGAGGTCGAGCAGGAAGGCGGTCTCTTCCAGGGTGTCGGTGCCGTGCGTGATCACGATCCCGTCGACACCCGGGTCGGCCAGGGTCTCGTGGACCGCGCGCAGCAGGGTGAGCTGACGACGGGTGGTCATACGGGAGCTGTTGACGTTGAACAGGTCCACGACCTCGACGGCGATGCCCTCGGGGAGCGCGGCGGTGGCCAGGACGTCGTCGCCTGGCGCGTCGGCGGCGTAACCGGTGCCTTGCCAGCGACTGGCGATCGTTCCGCCGGTGCTGAGGAGAACGATCCGCCGGGTCCGGTCGTCGCGCGTCATGGAAGTCTGCCTCGGTGGGGTCGTGTGCGGTGGTCCAGGGGACGTACAGCTGTTCGGCGGTCCATCGCCGCCGAAACAAGCCGCCGAAACAATAGGACAGTCGCCGCGCAACGCGATTGCGAATTCGGCTCGTCCGACGCCTGTGCGCGATGCATGATTGCGTGATGGACCGAATCGATCGAAGCATCTTGCGCGAGCTCCAGGACGACGGCCGGCTCACCAATCTGGAGCTCGCCCAGCGGATCGGACTGAGCGCCTCGGCGTGCATGCGCCGGGTCCGCCAGCTGGAGCAGGACGGGGTGATCCAGGGCTACCGCGCCGTCATCGCACCGGAGGCCGTGGGCCGCGCCTTCGAGGTCCTGGTCTCGATCGAGGTACGGCGGGACCGCGACACCGTCCAGGCGTTCGAGGAGGCGCTCCAGGACATCCCGGACGTCATCGAGGCCTACCGCCTGTTCGGCAGCCCCGGCTGCCTGCTGCGCATCGCGGTCGCCGACCTGGCCGCGTACGAGCAGCTGTGGATCGAGCGCCTCACCTCACTGGCGGGCGTGACCGAGGTCAATTCACAGATCATCATGAAGCGCGTCAAGGAGGACCGCGGTCTGCCGATCGCCCGCTGAGACCACTCGCCGAGAACGCCCCGACAGGCTCGGGGCGCCGGCCTCGCCGGCGCGTGGGAGCAGTCACGCACGGCGCCGCGGGCCGGTGAGGCGTCCCGCCCGAGCCGGCGGCCCCGTCCGCGCGAGGGGGGCGTTCCGGCTCAGGCGGGGTGAGGCTAGGGAAGGAGTTCGTCCAGGGAAGCGCGGCCCTTCTCCGCCATACGGCGTTCAGCCCAGGCCAGGTTCTTCGGACTCACGTCACGACCGGAGGCGAGGACCAGGTCCTCCGCCGTGAACTCGCCCTCCGACCCGGCATGCAGAAGGCTGTCGGGCGTCGGGCTCTCCCCCGGAGATGTCTTCTCGGACTCAGCGTTCATGCCGCCTCCTAGTTCTTCCGGCACTGGCCATTGTCCTGGCCGGACCCCTGTCGCGCATCCGGGCCCGGTGGCACGGGGCCTCGCACCAGCACGGCGGCCTCCTTCAGCGGCAGGCGGCCGCCCTCCCCGTACCACCGCGCGTAGGCCGGCGGGTCGAGGACCGCGCGCAGGGCCCGCTCGGCGCGGTCCCTGACGGACGCCTCGGTCCGTGCCGTGAGGGGCAGGAAGCCGACCCCGCCGGCGGTGGCACTCAGGGCGTCGTACGCCCCGAGGAGCCGCGCCCCGTCCTCCGCGGAGCCCGGCGTGCCGAGACCGGCCCTGGCCCAGGCGGCCGTCGCGAACTGGCTGACCACGAGATACGGGGCCACCAGATAGGCCAGCTTCTCCAGCGCCTCGACGGCGCGGGCGAGCTGCCCGGCCGCCTCCTCGTAGGCACCGTCCAGGCAGTCGAGCCAGCCGCGCACTCCGCCCACCGCGCCGGTGAAGAGCTCGGGGGTCGCCTCACTGAACTCCTCCTCGGCGAGCCGGAGCTGTTCGCGGGCGAGCGCCGTCCGTCCGGAGCTTCCGTAGTACTGGGCGAGGAGGAGCCGGGCCGTGCTCACCGCCTCCGTACCGCACTCCCCCGCCTCTTCGGCCGCCGCCACGAGGAGGCGCTCGGCGGCCGAGCGCGCGGCCTCGTCGGTGGCGAGCCGCAGCCGTACGTCGGCGAGCCGGGCCTTGAAGACGGGAACCTGGGTGCGGGCGCCGAGCCGGGCCGCGCCGGTCATGGCGCGTTCGTAGTCGGCGGCCGCGTCGGCGAGCCGGCCGGCCCGCTCGTACGCCTCGCCTCGGGCCGCGAGGGACTCGGCGACGCCCCACGCGTCCTGGACGGCCTCGAAGAGGGTGAGCGCCTGGTCGGCGTCGTCGGGGCGCTTGCCCAGGCACTTGGCCCGCATCAGGAACGTGAAGGCGAGTTCCCACTCCCCGCCCTGGACACGACAGGCGTCGACGGCGGCCTCCAGCGTCTCGCCCAGGCTCGTGAACTCGCCCGTCATCAGCCGCGCGAAGAACCACATGGAGCCCGGCTGGCGACAGTTCTGCGGCATGCCCGGGCGGTAGGCGGAGACGACGGCGTGGAGCCGCTCGCGGGTCTCGGGGCGCTCCAGGTCGGTGGGGCCCTCGCAGGCGAGGACCACGAGCCGGCAGCCGCGCCGGGCCTCCCACAGCTGCTCCTCCTTCCACGGCGGTGGAGCGTCGGTGGGACGCCCGGTGAGGGGTACGGCGTGCCGCACCGGCGTGGCGAAAGGATCGGGGCCGAGGGCGGCGGCCGCCACGGACCAGGTCAGTGCGTCGGACTGGCGGACACGGAGCTGCCAGAACCAGCTCATCGACAGGACGACGCAGAGCGCCTCCTGTTCCTCCTCCAGTGCGACCGCGGTCCGCAGGGCGGTGGTCACGTTGTCGTGCTCGCGCTCGAAACACCGGAGCCAGTGCTGTTGTCCGGGCCCGCGGAGCAGCGCGTCACCGCGACGGGCGAGCTCCCGGTAGTGGACCAGGTGGCGTCGTTCGGTGGCCTCCCGGTCACCGGCCTCGTCGAGCCGCTCGGCCGCGTACTCGGCGACCGTCTCCAGGAGGTGGTAGCGCATGGCACCGCCGTCGGCGGGCGCGGCGACGACGAGCGACTTGTCGACGAGGGAGCCGAGCAGACCGAGGACGTCGAGGCGGTCAACGCCCTCGCGGTCGGCGCGGCCGTCGGGGTCGGCGGGGTCGGCGAACGTGTCGGGGCTCGCGCACACCGCCTCCGCCGCTTCGAGGTCGCAGCCGCCGGTGAAGACGGACAGGCGGCGCAGGACGGCCCGTTCCGGCTCGTCGAGGAGGTCCCAGGACCAGTCGACGACGGCACGGAGGGTCTGTTGGCGGGGCAGGCCCGTGCGGGCGCCCGAGGTGAGCAGACGGAAGCGGTCGTCGAGCCGGTCCACGATCTGGCGAGGGGTCAACAGTCTCAGTCTCGCCGCGGCGAGCTCGATCGCGAGCGGCAGACCGTCGAGACGCCGGCAGATCTCCGCGCACGCCTCGGGATCGTCCTCGGGAGCGAACCCCGGCCGGGCGTCCTGGCCCCGTACCGCCAGCAACCGCAGGGCACTGTCCGGCGTCAGCGGCCCCACCGGCCGTACGGACTCCCCCGGTACGCCGAGGGGTTCGCGGCTCGTCGCGAGCACCGTCACGCCGGAGCACCGCGCCAGCAGGTGCTCCACCAAGCCGGCCACCGCGTCCACGACATGCTCGCAGTTGTCGAGCAGGAGGAGCATCCGCCTGGCGGCGCAGTGCTCGACAAGCCGCCCGAGCGGGTCGCGTGCCGTCTTCTCCACGGCCGCCGCCCCGTTCCACATCTGCGTCTCGCGCGCGCCCAGCGCGGTCAGCACGGCCTCGGGAACGTCCGCCCCCTCGCGTACGGAGGCGAGTTCGGCGACCCGTACCTCCTCCGGCCGCCCCTGGGCCTCGGCCGCCTCCAGGGCGAGGCGCGTCTTCCCCACGCCGCCGGGACCGAGCAGAGTGACGAGCCTTCGCCGCGGCAACTCTTCGGCCAGGGCGGCGAGTTCCCTCTCGCGGCCGATGAAGGAGGTGAGCCTGGCGGGAAGGAGCCCACGCCGGGGGGTGAGGTCGGGGCCGCGGGCGCCGTCGCCGGCGAGCAGCCGTGCGTGGAGGTCCCGCAGTTCGTGGCCCGGGTCCGCGCCCAGGCGTTCCGCGAGAACCGTGCGGACCTCGTCGTACGCCTGGAGCGCCTCGGCCGCTCGGCCCGCCGCGCGCAGTGCCCGGATGCGCAGGGCCTGAACGGTCTCGTCGAGCGGGTGCTCGGCGGCGAGCGCGGCCAGAGGGGCGAGGGCGGAGCGTGCCCGGCCGAGGGCCACGTCGGCGGCGAGGCGGTCGCGGCGCGCCTGCGTGTGCCGCTGCTCGGTCCGGACGACCAGCGGGTCGTCGTCCCGGCCCGGCAGGTCGGCGAGCGCCGGCCCCCGCCACAGGGCGAGCGCCTCGTCGAGGAGCCGGGCCGCCTTCTCCGCCTCCCCCGCCGCGAGCGCGGCGGCTCCGTCGGCGGCCAGCCGCTCGAACACGTACAGGTCCACGTCGTCGGGGGCGGCGGCGAGACGGTACCCGCCGGGTGTCGACAGCACGGCGTCCCGCCCCAGGGTCCGGCGCAGCCGCCCCACGAGGGCTTGTAGCGCCGCCGTTCCGTCCCGGGGCGGAGTGTCCGGCCAGACCAGGGCGACCAGCTCGCCCGTGCCGACGCCGCGGCCGCCCGCGGCGGCCAGCGCGGCCACCAGGGAGCGGAGCCGGGCACCTCCGATGACGGCCTCACCACCGTCCGCCCGGAGGGCCTGACTGGGACCGAGAACGCGGTAGGACGGCATCACCCGCCCATTCTCCCCCGAGGCTGTACCCACTCCGCTCGTCGGCCGAGGCGGTGCCGGCTCGGCCGCGCGCCGCCCCTCCGTCGGCGAAGGCCGCGGCCGTGCCCGCCCACCGGTACCGTGCCCGCACGCCCGCCCCACCGGCAGTCCTCGGCCCTCACCGGCACGGGCCCCCGGGGCCTCCGCCCCTCCTGCCGGCCGGAGCACCCGCGGCCGCAGCCGCCAAAACTCCCCCGGCGCGCCGTGTCGCCGCCATGGCGTCGAGGGGACCCGGGTTCGACAATGGGGAGGATGACCGACGACGACCGGCGCACCCGCAGTGGCGAGATCGGGCCGACCGAGCGGCTCGCCATGAATCGCACCGGCAGCTTCGACTGGGATCTCGACACGGGCACCATCGATGTCGACGAGGCCGGGCTGCTGGTCTTCGGGGTGGAACCGGGCCGGTTCGACGGGCGGCCCGCCTCGCTCGTCCACCGGCTCGCCCCCGAGGAGCGAGGCGATCTCGACGCGGTGATCCGGCATGCCATCACCAGCGGCCAGTCCTCGTACACCGCCCAGTTCCGGATCGAGCGGGACGACGGAACACCCCAGTGGACGCACGTACAGGCGCGGATCCTGCGGCAGGCGGACGGGCTGGCGCACCGGATCGTCGGCATCGTGCGGGACACCACCGCCGAGGTCACCCACTCCGCCTTCGTCCTGGAGCTGGAGAAGCGCCGCGAGGTGCAGACCAGCATCGTCGAGCGGACCACGCACGCCCTGTCGCGGGCGGTGACCGTCGACGACGTGACGGCCGCTCTGACCGGGCCCGGCGGGCTCGCCCGGCTCGGGGCGGACGGCCTCGCGCTCGGGCTGGTGGAGAACGGTTCGCTCGACATCATCGCGCTCAGCGGGGAGTCCCTGGACGTCCTGAACGACTTCCGTTCCCGCCGTCTCGACCGGGGGCTGCCGCTGGCCGACGCCGTGCTGAGCGGGCGACCACGGTTCGTGTCCTCGTTCCCCACCCTCGGGCGGGAGTTCCCCGAGCTCGCGCCGTACGTCGGCCGGCTGAGGTTCAAGGCCGCCTGCTATCTGCCCCTGATCGCCCAGGCCCGCTCGCTCGGCGGCATGGCGCTGTTCTACCGGGGCCGTACCTCGTTCAACGCCGACGAGCGCAACCTCGCGCTCGGCCTGGCCGCGATCGTCGCCCAGTCGCTCCAGCGCGCCCTGCTCTTCGACGAGGAGCGGGAGCTCGCCACCGGGCTGCAGGAGACGATGCTGCCCCGGCGCATCCCGGAGATCACCGGCGGCGAGATCGCCGTCCGCTACCACGCGGCGTGGAGCGGGCGGCAGGTCGGCGGCGACTGGTACGACGTCATCCCGCTGCCGCGCGGCCGGGTGGGCATCGTGGTGGGCGACGTGCAGGGCCACGACACCCACGCGGCCGCCATCATGGGCCAGTTGCGGATCGCGCTGCGGGCGTACGCGGGTGAGGGCCACGCGCCCTCGACCGTGCTGGCCCGGGCCTCCCGCTTCCTGGCCGAGCTCGACACCAACCGTTTCGCGACCTGCACCTACGCCCAGGTGGACCTGACCGGCGGCACCGTACGCGCCGTGCGGGCCGGACACCTCGGGCCGCTCATCCGGCACACGGACGGCCGGGTCGGGCACCCCAAGCTGCGCGGCGGCCTGCCGCTCGGCCTGGCCACGGTGTTCGGGGACGAGGAGTTCCCGGAGACCCGGCTCGATCTCGTACCGGGCGAGACGCTGGTGCTGTACACGGACGGGCTGGTCGAGCAGCCGGGATCCGACATCGAGACGGGTGTCACGGCGCTCGCCGAGGCGATGAGGAGCGGACCGCCGCAGGCGGAGGCGCTCGCGGACCACCTCTCCGAGCGCCTGTGGGAACGATGGGGCTCGGGGGACGACGTGGCCCTGCTGGTGCTGCGGCGCAGCCCTGACCCGGGGACGCCACGGGCCCCGCGCATCCACCAGTACATCCACCAGGCCGACCCTCAGGGCCTCTCGGACGCGCGGGCGGCGGTGGGGCAGGCGCTGCGGGACTGGAACATGGAGGAACTGGCCGACGACGCCGAGCTGTTGACCGGAGAGCTGCTTGTCAACGTGCTGCTGCACACGGAGGGAGGCGCGGTGCTCACGCTCGAGGTGCTGCCCGAGCCGGTGCGGCGGGTGCGTCTGTCGGTGCAGGACCGTTCGAGCGCCTGGCCCCGTCGGCGTACGCCGGGCGAGGCGGCGACCTCGGGGCGCGGGCTGCTGCTGCTCGACGCGCTGGCGTCCCGGTGGGGGGTGGAGCCGCGCGGCGAGGGCAAGGCGGTGTGGTGCGAGATCGGACCGGGGCCCACGCCGGCGGCGGCGAAGTCGCCGGACTGACCGGCCGCCGTGAAGGAGCGGAACGAGCGCGGACGAAGGAGGTACACGATGGATCCCGTGGCGGCGCTGGACCGGATCGCCTTTCTGCTGGAGCGCTCGCAGGCGCCCTCGTACCGGGTGCGTGCCTTCCGCACCGCCTCGGCGGCCGTCGCGGCGATGGCGGACGGCGAGGCGGCGAGCCGGGCTGCCGCCGGCACGCTGGAGTCGGTCAAGGGCATCGGGCCGAAGACGGCGGCGGTGGTGCGCGAGGCGCTGGCGGGGCAGGTGCCCGCCTATCTGGCGCGCCTGGAGGAGGAGGTCTCGGGCTCCGTGCCGCCGGCCGGCGGCGGCGAGACGCTGCGGGCGGCGCTGCGCGGCGACTGCCATCTGCACTCCGACTGGTCGGACGGCGGCAGCACGATCGAGGACATGGGGCGTACGGCGGCGGCGCTCGGCCACGACTGGGCCGTCCTCACCGATCACTCCCCGCGGCTCACGGTGGCGCGGGGGCTGTCGCCCGAGCGGCTGCGCGAGCAACTGGACGTGGTGGCCCGGCTGAACGAGCAGTGGGCTCCGTTCCGGCTGCTGACCGGGATCGAGTGCGACATCCTGGAGGACGGCTCGCTCGACCAGGAACCGGAGCTGCTCGAACGGCTCGACGTGGTGGTCGGCTCGGTGCACTCGAAGCTGCGGATGGCCGCGCCGGCGATGACGCGGAGGATGGAGAAGGCGGTACGCAATCCGCTCATGGACATTCTGGGGCACTGCACGGGCCGGCTGGTGAGCGGGGGGCGGCAGCGGCCGGAGTCGGCGTTCGACGCGGAGCGGATCTTCGCCGCGTGCGCCGAGTCGCGGACGGCGGTGGAGATCAACAGCCGCCCGGAGCGCCTGGACCCGCCGCGCAGGCTCCTGCGGCTGGCGGTGGAGGCGGGTGTCCACTTCGCCGTGGACACGGACGCCCACGCGCCGGGGCAGTTGGAGTGGCAGATCTTCGGGTGCGCGCGGGCGGAGGAGTGCGGGGTCCCGGTGGAGCGGGTCGTCAACACCTGGTCGGCGGAGGACCTGCTGGCCTGGACCCGAGGGGAGTGAGGGGGCCGAGTCGCCGGGAGCGCGCCGGGCGTCGTCAGGCGCGCTGCCAGACCGTGGTCGCGTTGCAGAACTCGCGGATTCCGTGGCCGGAGAGTTCACGCCCGTAACCGGAGCGCTTCACGCCCCCGAACGGAAGCGCCGGGTGGGAGGCTGTCATGCCGTTGACGAAGACGCCGCCGGCCTGGAGGTCGCGCACGAAGAACGCGATGTCCTCGTCGTCGCGGGTCCAGACGTTCGAACTGAGTCCGAACGGCGAGTCGTTGGCGACGGTGACGGCCTCCTCGATGTCGGTCACGGGATAGAGGGTGGCGACCGGGCCGAAGGCCTCCTCCTGGTGGATGCGCATCTCCGGGGTGATGCCGGTGAGCACCGTGGGGCGGTAGAACCAGCCGCGCGGCCGGTCCTCGGGGCGCCCGCCACCGCACAGGACCGTGGCGCCCTTCCGTACGGCGTCGTCGACCAGCTCCTCCAGGCCGTCGCGGCCCTGCTCGGTGGCGAGGGGGCCGACGTCGGTCGACTCGTCGAGCGGATCGCCGACGACCAGGGCCTCCATGGCCGCGGTGAACCGTTCGGCGAAGTGGTCGTACACGTCCTGGTGGACGATGAACCGTTTGGCGGCGATGCAGGACTGGCCGTTGTTCTGCACGCGCGCGGTGACGGCGGTCTTCACGGCTCGCGGAAGGTCGGCGGAGGGCATGACGATGTACGGGTCGCTGCCGCCGAGCTCCAGGACGGTCTTCTTGACCTCGTCCCCCGCGATCGCGGCGACCGAGCGGCCCGCCGGCTCGCTGCCGGTCAGCGTGGCCGCGGCGATCCGGTGGTCGCGCAGGACGGCCTCGACGGAGCCGGAGCCGATGAGCAGGGTCTGGAAGCAGCCCTCGGGGAAGCCCGCCCTGCGGAAGAGGTCGCCGAGGTAGAGGGCGGTCCTGGGGACGTTGGAGGCGTGCTTGAGGAGGCCGGTGTTGCCGGCCATCAGCGCGGGCGCGGCGAACCGGATCACCTGCCACAGCGGGAAGTTCCACGGCATCACGGCGAGGATCGTGCCGAGCGGTCGGTAGAGGACACGGGCGGAGTCGGCGCCGGAGTCCCGGACGTCGGCCTCGGCCGGCTGCTCGTCGGCGAGGAGCTCCTCGGCGTGATCGGCGTACCAGCGCATGGCCTTGGCGCACTTCGCCGCCTCGGCACGGGCGGCGGCGATCGGCTTGCCCATCTCGGTCGTCATCGTGTGGGCGACGTCCTCGGCGTCCTCGTCGAGGAGATCGGCGGCCCGGCGCATCAGCCGGGCGCGTTCGGAGAAGGAGGTGGTGCGGTAGTGCCGGAAGGTGTCGTACGCGGCGGCGACGCGGCGTTCGACCTCCTCGTGCCCGTGGGTGTCGTAGGTGCGCAGTGTTTCGCCCGTCGTGGGATTCACGGTGGCGATACCCATGTCGTCTCCTCCTGCCGTCCTCCCCACGGGAACCCTCCCGCGTGCGGGCGCCTGACGCAATCGGGGGCGGTGCGCGGGGGTGACGGGCGGGCCCGTCAGGGGTTTTTGGCGGCCGTCGCCCAGGCGAGCGCTCCGGAGAGGTGGGCGCGGAAGGCGTCGTCCGCGTACGCCTCGGCGGCGTGGCCCAGCGCCGTGAAGAAGACGCGGCCGCGGCCCACTTCGCGGCACCACACCAGGGGGTGGTCCGCGCCCAGTGTGCCGCCTCGGTACGTGGACTCGTCCGCCGTCGCCAGGACGCGTACGCCCGCTCCCCGCGGGTTCGACGTGAAGTTGTACCACTCGTCCGTCCACGCCCACCGCGTGGGCAGCGAGGCCATGGCCGGATGGTCGTGGGTCTCCGCGCACAGGACGCCCGGCTGGATCTCCGGGTGGCCGGCGAAGCGGGTGCCGAGGAGGTCGCCGTAGAAGGGCCAGTCCGGTTCGGCGTTGGCCGCCGCGTGGATCGCGAGGAAGCCCCCGCCGCCTCGGAGGTACGTCTCGAAGGCCGTCCGGGCCTCCGGGGTCAGGACCGTGCCGGTCGTCGACAGGAAGACCACGGCCGCGCACCGCTCCAGCCGCGCCGGAGTGAACACCGACGGGTCCTCCGTCAGCTGCGCGGCGAACCCCGCGGCGCGCGCCAGTTCCGCGAGGGCGGCCGAGCCGGCCGGGATGGAGTCATGGCGGTAGCCCGCGGTGCGGGTGAGGACGAGGACGTCCGTCGTCGGCACGAGGCAGGCTCCCGGGCGGTGGAGTAAGCGCTTTCTCAAGCTGCTGAGGACCGTAACCGGCTCTCTCCGCTTCCGCAAGGCCCGTCCGCCCCGTCGCGCCCGTCGCGCCCGTGCCCGGATCAGGACGGCGGCCAGGTCCGTCCGAGCCGGTGACGGCCTCGCTCACGTCCTGCCGTTCTCCTCCGTGCTGCGCGTCGACGCCTCCAACAGCGGGGCCAGGAAGTCCCGTTCGAGGCTGCCGGGCGGCACCTCCTCGGGCTCGACGTAGCTCTGCGCGAGTCCGCCCTCCCGCAGGGCGATCAGGACCCGGGCGAACCGGTCGGCGTCCACGGTCAGTTCGCGTCCCGCCCGGCGCAGCACGTCCTTCAGGCCGCGGGCGATCTCGGCCCGCAGCCGCGCGTCATGGCGGGCGAGGACCCAGGCCGCCTGCGGATCGCGGATGGCGTGCAGCGTGAACTCCGTACTGATCAGATACCAGTCCCGCTCGTCGGGCTCGACGCGGGAGGCGAGTTCGGCCACCCGCTCCAGGGTGTACTCCTCGGCGGTGAGCGCGTCGACCGCCTCCGCCAGCCGGCGCACGGTCCGCTCGCTGTGCTCGTCGAACAGGGCGAGGAAAAGCTCTTCCTTGCTCGCGAAGTTCGAGTAGTACGCGCCCCGGGTGTAGCCGGCGCGCTCGCAGATCTGCTCGATGGTGGTGGCGTGGAAACCGTGCTCGGCGAAGGTCTCCAGAGCCGCCTTCAGCAGGGCGGCCCGGGTCCTGGGCCGACGCTTGGTGACACCCTTCGGCACGGGTGGGCCCTCCTTGTCACGATCGACCCGCCCACGATACCGGCGCCCCGCCCAGGCACGGAGCGGCTCCGGAGGATAAAATTCAACGCATGGGAGAGCGGCCCGTCGTGCCCGCCGCCGCACCCGAGCTTGTCCTCGAGATCGACGGGGACGCGACAGTGATGAATCCGAGCCGGGTCTACCGCATCGGGCGCGACCCCACCAGTGACATCGTGCTCTCGGACGCCCGGGCGTCGTGGCACCACGCGGTGCTGCGGGCGCGGGGCGGCCACTGGACGCTGGAGGACGAGGGCAGTACGAACGGCACGTTCGCGGACAGCCGCCGCGTCCGCGAACTGCGCGAGGTCGGCCCCGGCACGGTCATCCGGTTCGCCCACCCCGGCGACGGCCCCCGCGCCGTCCTCTCCTCCGGCTCCTCCGGCACGGGACGCGTACGGGAGCCGGCACCGCCGACGCCGGTACGGGAGCCGGAGCCGCCACCACGCCCCGCACCCGGACCCGAGCCACCGCCGCCCGTAGCGGAAACCGGTCCTCCGCCTCCCGTACGGGAACCAGAGCCACCGCCGCCCGTACGCGAGGCCGAGCCCCCGCCGCCCGGGCCGCCGGCGCCGCATCCGACGCCCGTACCCCCGCCGGTTCCGGTCCCGGAGCCGCCGGCGCCCGCGCCGCCGCGGACACCGCCCCGGCCCTCGTCCGTGTCCCGTCCCGCCGCCACCGGAACGTTCCGGCAGCCGACGTCCGTCCGTCCCCTCCCGACCCGGACCGTACGGATCGGCCGCGCGCCCGACAACGACCTGGTCATCGACGACCTGGTCGTCTCCCGCCACCATGCCGAGCTGCGCGCCCGCCCGGACGGCACGTACTGGATCCACGACGTCGGCAGTCACAACGGCACGTTCCTCAACGGCGCTCCCGTCGTCGACGCCCGGGTGACCCCGGACGACATCGTCGGCATCGGGCACGCCGCCTTCTGTCTCATCGGGGACAAGCTCGTCGAGTTCACGGACACCGGCGAGGTCTCCCTCGACGTGCAGGATCTCGCCGTCACCGTCGACCACGGGCGCAAGACCCTCCTCGACGGGGTCTCCTTCCCGGTCGGGCAGAAGTGCCTGCTGGCCGTGGTCGGGCCCTCCGGCGCGGGCAAGTCCACCCTCCTCGGCGCGCTCACCGGTCAGCAGCCCGCCAACCGCGGCACGGTCCTGTACGACGGCCGGGACCTCTACCGCGACTACGCCGAGCTGCGCCAGCGCATCGGACTCGTGCCGCAGGACGACATCCTGCACCTCCAGCTCACCGTCCGCAGGGCCCTCGGATACGCCGCCGAGCTGCGCTTTCCCGAGGACACCGCGCGGGCCGAACGCCGGGCCCGGGTCGAGGAGGTCATCGGCGAGCTCGGTCTGACCGAGCGGGCGGACCAGCCCATCCACAGCCTCTCCGGCGGCCAGCGCAAACGGGTCAGCGTGGCCCTGGAGCTGCTCACCAAGCCCTCGCTCCTCTTCCTCGACGAGCCGACGTCCGGCCTCGACCCGGGCATGGACCGCTCGGTGATGCACATGCTGCGCGGGCTCGCCGACGACGGCCGTACCGTCATCGTCGTCACGCACAGCGTGCTGAGCCTTGACGTCTGCGACCGGCTGCTCGTGCTCGCGCCCGGCGGCCGGGTCGCCTACTACGGGCCGCCCGGCGAGAGCCTCGACTTCTTCGGTTACGAGCAGTGGCCGGAGGCGTTCGAGGCGTTCGAGAACGAACGCGACCGCGACTGGGCGGGACGGTACCGCTCCTCGCACTTCCACCGCCGTTACGTCGCCGATGTGATGGACCGGC
Organism: Streptomyces sp. NPDC003027; assembly: GCF_053591435.1. Lineage (NCBI taxonomy): Bacteria > Bacillati > Actinomycetota > Actinomycetes > Kitasatosporales > Streptomycetaceae > Streptomyces > Streptomyces sp. NPDC003027. Next base: position 6,034 of record NZ_JBSFTU010000068.1, on the reverse strand, counting down.
CCGCCCTGCCCCGCTCCGGCGCCCCGCCCGAGCCCGGCCCGCCGCCGAAGGCGCAGAGCTGGGGCTCCCAGCTCCGGACCCTGATACGCCGCTACGCGGCCGCGCTCAGCGCCGACCGTACGTTCCTGGCCATCATGGTCGCCCTGCCCTTCGTGATGGGGGCGATGGCCCGGGCGCTGTCCGAGGGCAGCCTCAACCCCGAGTCCACGATGAACGTGCTGCTCATTCTCTGTGTCGGCGGGGTGCTGACGGGAGCGGCCAACGCGGTGCGCGAGCTGGTCAAGGAGCGCACGATCTACCGCCGGGAGAGAGCCGTCGGCCTGTCGCGTTCCGCGTACCTCCTGTCGAAGGTCGTCGTCCTGGGTCTGATCACGGTCGTACAGGCGGTGGTGCTCACGCTGGTCGCGCTGATCGGTGTGCCGCTGAACGTGCCGGGCGGCAAGGGTGTGCTGCTCCCGCCGCTGGTGGAGCTGACGCTGGCGGTGGCGCTGCTCTCCTTCACCGCGATGATGCTCGGGCTGTTCGTCTCCGCCCTGGTGCGCAAGGAGGAGGTGACCATGCCGCTGCTCGTCCTTCTCGCCATCGTGCAGGTGGTCTTCTGCGGGGCGCTGCTGACCGTGCACGGCTCGCTCGTCCTGGAGCAGCTGGCGTGGCTGGTGCCGGCGCGGTGGGCGTTCGCCGCGATGGGCGCGACGATCGACATCGGGCGGACCGCACCGAGCGAGAAGACGGCCGATCCGCTGCTCGACCACACCCTGGGCGCATGGCTGTTCGACATGGGAATGCTGGTGGTGCTCTGTCTCGCCCTGGGGTTCGTGGTCGCCCGGCTGCTGCGCCGCCGCGAGCCGGTGATCATGCGGAAGTAGCCCCTCTCGAACGCCTCGGAAAGGCAGGTGGCCCATGGGGTTCACGGTCACTCCCCCCGTACCGGAGTACGCCTCCGACTTCCAGCCGACGCATGTCGTGCCGCGCGACGGGCTGCCCGCGTGGGAGGCGCCCGATCCGGGGCTGCCGACGGAGCCGCTCGATCCGTTCCTGCCCGTGGAGCTGGCGGAGCGGCTCGGCGACTGGGGGCGGATCGTGTGCTCCAACGGCTGGTCCGCCTGGGTCGACGCCCGGCTGCTGGTCTCCGTGCCCGTGGATCCCCCGGCGGCCCGGCGGCCGCTCGCCAGGACGGCGGACCCCCGGCCGCTGATCGCCCGCGTCGAGGAGTCGCTCGGCCGCTACCGGCGGGCGGCGGAGGAGCTGGCGGCCGGGCGCGTCGACGGTGAGGCGTTCCGGCGCCGTACGCGCGGTCTGCGGGTGGGCATGGTGGTCGACGGCGAGTCGCTCTGGCTGTACGACGCCGAGCACGAGCGGTGGGTGTACTGCGACGGGACCGTTCTCGGTACGTACGCGGCCTCGGGCGCGCCGTCGCTGGTCTCGTCCTTCCCGGCCGAGGAGGCACGCCCCGCGGCCCCCGGGCACGACCCGACCCAGGTGGTGCGGCGGATCGAGCCGGAGGGCGGGCAGCGGGCGGCGGAGCCCGCCGGTCCGCCGCCGACCCAGGTGGTGGACCGGTTCTCGATGCCGGGTGAGGACGGGGACTGATGGCCGGGGCCGCCCGCGACACGGACCTGCCCGCCGGCCGCGAGTCGGGACTCATCGGCAAGCGGATCGCCGGCTACGAGGTGCTGGGCGAGATCGGGCGCGGCGGGATGGCGGTCGTGTACCGGGCGCGGGACGTGAGACTGGAGCGGACGGTGGCGCTGAAGCTTCTGGCGCCCGAACTGGCCCGCAACGACACCTTCCGCAAGAGGTTCGCGCACGAGTCGCGGGTGGCCGCCGCGATCGACCATCCGCACATCGTGCCCGTCTTCGAGGCGGGCGAGACGGAAGGGGTGCTGTACATCGCGATGCGGTACGTCGCCGGGCAGGACCTGCGGGCGCTCCTGGACCGCGAGGGCGCGCTGCCGTCGGCGAAGGCGGGGCGGATCGCCGTCCAGGTGGCTTCGGCCCTGGACGCGGCGCACGCGCACGACCTGGTGCACCGCGATGTGAAGCCGGGGAACATCCTGGTCGCCGAGGGGACCGACCGGGACCATCCGGAGCATGTGTACCTCACCGACTTCGGTCTGACGAAGAAGTCGCTGTCGCTGACCGGCCTGACGACGGTCGGGCAGTTCGTGGGCACCCTCGACTACGTGGCGCCCGAGCAGATCTCGGGGAAGCCGGTGGACGGCCGGTGTGACGTGTACAGCCTGGCCTGTGTGGTGTTCGAGACCCTGACGGGCGTGCCGCCCTTCCGCAGGGACGACGACATGGCGCTGCTCTGGGCCCATCAGTACGATCCGCCGCCGCCGCTGTCCACGGAGCGGCCCGGGCTTCCGGAGGAGGCGGACGCGGTGCTCGCGAAGGCGCTGGCGAAGACGCCGGAGGAGCGGTACGGGACGTGCCTGGAGTTCGTGGCCGAACTGCGGGCGTCCCTGCGAGGGGCCGGCAGCCCCGGGCCGGTGCACCAGGAGGAGACGCACGGTCCGCGCCCGCCCGAGACGCCGCCGGAGCCGCCGAAGTGGGCGCTGCCGGTGTTCAGGGAGCGCTTCTAGGGGGCTTCGCCGAAGGCGTGGCGCCGTTGGCCTTCTTGCCGTCCTGGGCGTTCTTGCCGTCCTAGGTCTTCTCGGCGTCCTGGGTCTTCTCGGCGTCCGTGGTGTCGACCTCGCCCCGGCGCCGGACGGGGCGGGCGAGCAGGGCGCCGAGGAAGCCCGCGACGGCGCCCCAGAGCAGGGCGAGCCCGGCCGTCTTCCAGACGTGCGGGCGCAGCAGGACCTCGCCGCCGAGGGACCCGAGGTCGCCGATGCCGAGGATGGAGAGACCGAATCGGGCCTCGACGAGCGTGACGGGGGCGACGACGAGGAGGGTCAGCGCGAAGGCGATCCCCCCGTGGACGGCGTGCTGCCACAGGCGGATCCGGGCCGGTGAGCGCAGGGCCGCGACGAAGGCGGCGCCGAGCAGCAGGAGGGCGGCGATGGGCAGCAGCCACCAGGCCCGGCTGTCGTGGGCGGCCAGCGAGGAGAGGTCGACCGTGGAGAGGCCGGCGCCGTCCGGTGTGCGCAGCACCGAGTCCAGGATCTGCGGCATGGGCAGCCCGAACGGCCCTTCCGCCCTGCCTTCCCAGGAGCCTCCGATGCCGACGCCGAGGGCGAGCCAGGTGACGTTGGGCAGGCCGAGCAGGAGAACGGCGAGGGTCTCGGCCGCGTGGCCCTTGGTGGCGGCGACGACCACGCCGACGACCAGGCCGATCAGGACGTACGCGAGGACCAGGAGGAGCATCGCGAAGGCGGCCGGGCGGACGGGTTCGTGGTAGCGGACGAGCCGGGGCGGCAGCGGGGTGCGCCGCGAGACCAGGAGGGCGACGAGGAGCACGCCGAGGATCCAGAGGAGCCCGAAGAAGAGGGTGGGGCCGAGGTCGGTGCGGAAGCCGACGGTGGGGTTCGCCGCTTCCAGGAGTTGGCCGAAGAGATCGCCCAGGGTGTCCTGTTCCTCGCCGCCGCCGATCGTGATGCGGAAGTCGTGGCGCGCGAGGGCGGAGAGTCCGGCGAGCGCGGCGAGCCAGAGCACGACGGTGCGGGCGGCCCGGGCCGGCAGTTCACGGGGGCGGGCGACCGCGTGGTGGCGCAGGGGGCGCAGGAAGCAGAAGCCGGTGACCAGTGCGCCCACCAGGGTGACGGTGAGGGGCATGGCGGTCAGTTCGGCGTCCGTACCGGCGAGGGCTCCGGCGTCGCCGGAGAGGTCGACCTGTCCGCCGACGGCCATGACGACGACCGCGGCGACGACGGAGGGGAAGCCGCCTGGCAGGTCGGCGGCTCCGGCGGCCCAGAGGCCCAGCGCGGCCGTGACGGCCATCGCGAGGAATCCGGCCAGGACCGCGGCCAGCGCCTCTGCCCAGGCTCGGGCGGGGTGACTGCTCACCCGGCCCACGCTAGTACCGGTGGCGGATGTCCGCTTGCGGGCGGTGCCTGTTCCGCGCACACAATAGGCCCGGATCGGAAGAAAGGGAAAAACGTGACTTCCCACCCGCCGTCCGGCCGCCCCTCGGTTCCTCCCACAGGCCCGCCTTCGGGCCCTCTCTCGGGCCCGGGCGCTCGCCCGGGACCACCAGGCCCCCCGCCGCCCACCGGGCCGCCCTACGGCGGCTCCGGTGGCGGTCCGAGCGGTCCGGGCGGCTCCGGGGGCGGGCCGACCGGCGGTGGCGCGGGGGACGACCGCGGCGGTGCCGGCGGCGGCCGTCCCGGCGGGGGCGGGCCGTGGTGGCGTTCGATTCCCAAGATCGCTTCGGCTACCGCCGTCCTGGTCGCGGCGGTCGCGCTGATCGTCGTCCTCACCCGTTCGGGCGGTGACGGCGACGGCGGCGGTACGGCTTCCGGCGGCGAGGTGTTCCTCCAGAACGCCTCCGCCACGGGCCCCGATCCGTTCACCCGGTCGACGGCCCGCACCACCGACGCCGGGCAGTCCCCCGCCCCGCTTCCCAGCCCGTCGCGACCGGCCGACGCCACCGCCACGCGCAGCGTCGCCGGATCCGCGCCGGGCCTGTACGGCGGTACGCGGCGGGTGGCGAGCTGCGACGTCGAGCAGCAGGTCCGCTATCTGGCCGAGGAGCCCGCCAAGAACGCGGCCTTCGCCTCGGTCATCGGCATCACGGCCGACGAGGTCCCCGGTTACCTGCGCGCCCTGACACCGCTGCAGCTCCGCGTCGACACGCGGGTCACCAACCACGGCTTCAGGGGCGGCTCCGCCACCTCGTACCAGGCGGTGCTCCAGGCCGGTACGGCGGTGCTCGTCGACGAGCGCGGGGTGCCCCGGGTCCGGTGCGCCTGCGGGAACCCGCTGAAGGAACCGGTCGCCCAGAGGGCGCCGAGGACGACCGGATCCGCCTGGCGCGGCTATCAGCCCTCACAGGTGGTCGTCGTCGCGCCCGCCGTGACGGTCGTGAAGGTCTTCGTCGTCTACGACCCCGAGGACGACGGCTGGTTCGCCCGGAAGCCGGGGGACACCGGGCGGCAGGACACGCCGACCTCTCCCCCGCCGACACCCCCGTCCCCGTCCGTCTCGGATCTGGTCACGGGTTCGCCGTCGGAGACGTCGGAGTCCCCGCCCGCGCCGGTCACCTCGGACTCCGCCACCTCGTCCTCCCCCGCCTCCGAGTCGCCCGAGACGGCGACCTCACCGGCGGCGGAGACCACGGTCACCGACCAGTCGTCGCTGGACCAGTCGGCCTCGCTCGAGAGCCCGCCGACCGGCGACCCCGCGACCGATTCCCCGCAGAACTCTCCGCAGCCGCCCCCGGACACCGCTCCCTAGCCGGGACCGCGGCACGCCGCCGCCATGGAAGGGCTCCGCCTCGGCGGCGAGCGTGCGTGCGGCGCGTCGCAGACCGGGCGAGACTTTCCGGACACGACCCAGGACGCCGCTCCGCCTGACCGGGTGGCCTGAGCGACGGCCGACCGCGGTCAGGGCCGGTCGTACCAGGAGAAGGCCGCGATCCGCCATCCGTCCGGGGAGCGGACGAACTGGATGGTCTTGGTCCCGCCCCCTTCGAAGGGCTCGCCGTCCAGGATCCCGGACTTGCGGTACTCGCCGAACCGCGACGCGATGTCGCCGACGATCTCGGTCCGTTCGGAGGTCTCCCACTCGGAGAACTCGACCAGCCGCCCCTCGGTCAGCACCCGCCGGCGAGGCTCGATGAACTCGTCGACGGTGTAGACGGTGAAGTCCGGACCGGTCATGACGATCACGCCACCCGGGACGACCAGTCGGCGGATCCGATCCAGATCGGGAGTCTTGCCGCCCCGGTTGTCGAAGGCATCGAAGAATTCGGCGGTCACCATGTCTATCTCGGTCTTGGACATGGTGACGACGCTAACACCGCAGGACCGCCTGCCATCGGCAGCGGGACGAGCACACCCCTAGGGCCTTTCGTTTGGATCATGCCGGGCTCGCCGGCTCTGGCACCGCGCCTCGCCGCGTTGTCGTCGGTCGCCAACGCTCCGCGTTGACT
>NZ_JBSFTU010000067.1:0-26916 GCF_053591435.1 Streptomyces sp. NPDC003027 | reverse complement strand
ATCGCAAGGCGGAGGAGGGAGTCAACGCGGAGCGTTGGCGACCGACGACAACGCGGCGAGGCGCGGTGCCAGAGCCGGCGAGCCCGGCATGATCCGAACGAGAGGCCCTAGCCGAGATCCAGAACCTCATCGTCCGCGTGTGTGCCGAACTCGGCGACGCGCACCTCCGCGATCTGCTCGTACCGGCTGATCCGGTCGGTCCACTCCGCGTCGACACCGAACGCCACCTGCGCGAAGCCCACCCGGCCGACGGCCTCGGCCAAGCCCGGATCACCAGGGGCCAGCAGCCGCACCGGCGCGTCAAGCGCCACGGTGTGCGGCGGCACGAAGTACTCGTCCGGCAGAACGGTGCGCGCATGGACGAGCGCGCCGACAGCGACAACCGCGCCGGCCCCCAACCGTGCGCACTGCAGGACCGTCGCCGTGGTCGCCACATAGACGCACCTGCCGACCTCGCAGCCCAGCAGCGTGGCATGCGGCCCCACGAAGACGTGGTCGCCGACGAGCACCGGCTGGTCGCCAGCGACCGCGGACCCGCGCAGCACCGCGTTCTCGCAGATCACCGCCGCCTCCCCGACCTCGATCCGAGACCCCTCGGCATCGAGCACCGCACCGTACATCACCCGTGCCCTCGGCCCCACGCGGACATCACCGACCAGCGTGGCCGTCGGGGCGACGTAGGCGGTGGGATGGACCTGCGGTTCATGCCCGCGATGCCGGATGCGGATTCCCCGCGTTTCAGCGATCATGAGCGGATTCTCGCCCGACCGACCGCGAGCATGCTGGCGGTTTTCAGACACCGCATTCGTCGAGACCTGTGCCATCCGCGATCTAAGGCACTACAGGGCGAACGTTGGCTGATGCGGCACCAGGTACCGCAAGCTCGGAGTCAGGTTGCGCGGGGTGGGATCGATGTCGATTGCCAGCGGTTCGTCACTCATGTTGTGATCGCACCCTAGTCTCGACGAGGAGCTCCCCATGAGTCTGTACGACATCCCCCTGCGGACGCTGTCCGGTGACCCGATCTCGCTGGCCGACTACCGCGACCAGGCCGTCCTGGTCGTGAACGTGGCCTCGAAGTGCGGTCTGACGCCGCAGTACGCCGGCCTGGAGCGGTTGCAGAAGGAGTACGGGGAGCGCGGTCTCACCGTGCTCGGTGTGCCGTGCAACCAGTTCGCCGGCCAGGAGCCCGGCAGCGCGGACGAGATCCAGACGTTCTGCTCGGCGACGTACGGCGTGACGTTCCCGCTCCTGGAGAAGACGGACGTGAACGGCGACGGTCGGCACCCGCTGTACGTCGAGCTGACGAAGGTCGCGGACGCGGACGGCGAGGCCGGGGACGTGCAGTGGAACTTCGAGAAGTTCCTGATCGGCCGCGACGGCCGGGTGACCCGGTTCCGCCCGCGCACCGAGCCGGACTCCCCCGAGGTCCTCTCGGCGATCGAGGCGCAGCTTGCCTGACGCGAGTGTCGTCGCCCGGCTGCGCGCGGCGGGCTGTGTGTTCGCCGAGGAGGAGGCGGACGTGTTGCTCGCCGCCGCGGCCGGTCCCGGCGAGCTGGACTCGATGGTCGCCCGGCGCGCGGCGGGCCTGCCGCTGGAGCACGTGGTGGGCTGGGCCGAGTTCTCGGGGCTGCGGATAGCCGTCGAGCCGGGGGTGTTCGTCCCCCGGCGGCGTACGGAGTTCCTCGTCGGGCGGGCGGTGGCCCTGGCCCGGCCGGGTGCCGTGTGCGTCGATCTGTGCTGCGGATCCGGCGCGGCCGGGGCCGTGCTGCTCTCGGCCGTGGAGGGTGCCGAGGTGTACGCCTCCGACATCGAACCAGCGGCCGTGCGCTGCGCGCGGCGCAATATCGAACCGCGCGGCGGCCGGGTCCACGAGGGCGACCTGTTCGCCGCGCTGCCGGGCGGGCTGCGGGGGCGGGTCGACGTGCTGGTCGCCAATGTGCCGTACGTACCGACCGAGGAGGTCGGCCTGCTGCCGGCCGAGGCGCGCGAGCACGAGCCGCTGGTGGCGCTCGACGGCGGCGCGGACGGACTCGACGTCCTGCGCCGGGTGGCGGCCGAGGCCGCCGACTGGCTGGCGCCGGGCGGGCATCTCCTCGTCGAGACGAGCGAGCGCCAGGCCGCCCCCGCCGTCGAGGCGGTCTCCGGGCACGGCCTGACGCCACGGGTGGTCACGTCGGAGGAGTGGTACGCGACCGTGCTGATCGCGACCCGCCCCGCCGTCCCCTGGGCAGTGGCCGGGCCCGAACGCCGTCCCGTGGCGCCTGTCCGGGCCCGGCCCACCGCCCGCTAGGCGGTACGGGCGCGCAGCCGGACGCGGGCCGGGCCGGTCGCCCGGAGGGTGATCGCGGAGGTGACCGGAACCTCGGTGTCGACCGCCTCCAGTGCGTACTCCTGGAGGATCATCGCGAGGGCGATCACCGACTCCAGCATCGAGAAGTGCTGGCCGATGCAGGCGCGCGGGCCGCCGCCGAAGGGGAACCAGGCGTAGCGGGGGCGGGCCGCCTCGGCCTCGGGTGTGAAGCGCTCGGGATCGAAGCGGTCCGGGTCCTCCCAGTACGCCGGGTGCCGGTGGGTGACCCAGGAGGAGACGATCACGTCGGCGCCCGCCGGAACGGTGTGGCCCCCGATCTCGGTGGCCGCGACGGCGCGGCGGCCGACGGCGGGCGCGGCCGGGAAGAGCCGCATGGTCTCCTTGAGCACCTGGGTGAGATAGGGCAGGGCTTCGAGGTCGGCCGCTCCCGGGGTGCGGCCGGTCAGGACGCGGTCGACCTCCTCGTGGGCCCGCTTCTGCTCCTCGGGGTGGCGGGCCAGGAGATGCAGCGCGAAGCCGAGGGAGGTCGCGGTCGTCTCGTGTCCGGCGAGCAGGAAGACGAGGACCTGCTCGCGCAGTTCGGAGGCGTCGAAGCTGCCGTCCTCGGCGCTCTCGGCCTCGGCGAGCAGGGTCAGCAGGTCCTGCCCGCCCTCGGCCGTACCGGCCGCCCGGCGCTCGGCGATGATCCGGTCGCAGACCGCGTACAGCTCTTCGTGGGCGACGGCGGCGCGGCGGTTGCCCGGGGTGGGCCAGTCGCGGGGGAGGTTGAGGGGCGAGAAGCCGCGGCGGAAGACGTAGTCGTTCATCACCGGGAAGGCCCGCTCCACGATCTCCACGGCCGCGTCGACGTCCGTGCCGAAGAGGATCCTGGAGACGGCCCGCAGGGCGAGCCGGGTCATCTCGTCGAGGACGTCGACGGTGGCGTCCGACGCGGTGGCCCATCCGCCGACGACGGCCCTGACCTCGGCGGCGACGGCCTCGGCGTAGCTGTCGACGCGGCGGCGGGTGAAGAGGGGCTGGACGAGGCGCCGCTGGCGGAGGTAGTCGTCGTCCTGGCTGGTCAGCAGGCCATTGCCGAAGGACTCGCGGAGCTCCTGGTAGAAGGCGTTGTCCTTGCGGAAGTTGGCCGAATCGGTGGCCAGGACCTGCTGGACGCCTTCGGCGGAGAAGACGCCGTAGACGGTGGCGCGTACGCCGGGCGGGCCCGCGGTGATGCGGACGACGTCGCCGTGTTCGCGCTGGGCGGCCAGGAAGGTGCCGAGCGAGTCGTTCCTGAGATCGAACATCGAGCCGAGCAGGGGAAGTCCCGCGGGCCCTGGTACCTCGGTGGTGGTTGCCATGCGTACGTTGCCCCCTGGGTGGTCACCGGTCCTGGCATTCTTCCGCCCAATCTGACCTGGCGGAAGAGGCGGGCGGACACCCGGCCGGATCCGGTCCGTCGGCCCGATCGTCAGCGGCCCCCGCCGCGCGGGCAGGAGCCTGGGCCGCCGGCGCCCCCAAGGCCGACAGCAGGATCAGCACGACCGGCCTCAACACGCGGCTTCTCAACAGATGCGCCCCCGACTCGACTCCGCCGGGCCCGTCATGGCGCATGCCGCCGCGTTCGCGGCCCAGCCCGCCAAAGGAGCCTGGGCGGCCCGCCCGGGTCAGCGGATCGGCATGCCCGACAGGGTCCGGGCGATCACCAGGCGCTGGATCTCGCTGGTGCCCTCGAAGATGGTGTAGATCGCCGCGTCGCGGTGCATGCGCTCCACCGGGTACTCGCGGGTGTAGCCGTTGCCGCCGAGGATCTGGATGGCCTGGGCGGTGACCTTCTTGGCGACCTCGCTCGCGTACAGCTTGGACATCGACCCCTCGGCCGAGGTGAACGGCTTGCCGGTGGTCGCCATCCAGGAGGCGCGCCAGACGAGCAGCCGGGCCGCGTCGATCTGGGTGCGCATGTCGGAGAGTTGGAAGGCGACGCCCTGGTTGTCGATGATCGGGCGGCCGAACTGCTCCCGGGTTCGGGCGTAGTCGAGGGCGACCTCGTAGGCGGCGCGGGCGGTGCCGACGGCCATGGCGCCGACCGCGGGGCGGGACGCCTCGAAGGTGGCCATGGCCGCGTTCTTGACCCGGTCCCCGCTCTTCGCCTTCTCGCGGGCGCGGGCGAGTCGCTCGTCGAGCTTCTCCTTGCCGCCGAGCAGGCAGTGCCCGGGGACGCGGACGTCCTCCAGGACGACCTCGGCGGTGTGCGAGGCGCGGATGCCGTGCTTCCGGAACTTCTGCCCCTGGGAGAGGCCGGGGGTGGCCGGCGGCACGATGAAGGAGGCGTGGCCCTTGGAGCCGAGCCCGGGGTCGACGGCGGCGACCACGACGTGGACGTTGGCGATACCGCCGTTGGTGGCCCAGGTCTTGGTGCCGTTGAGGACCCACTCGTCCTTGGCCTCGTCGTAGACGGCCCGGGTGCGCATCGAGGCGACGTCGGAGCCGGCGTCGGGCTCGGAGGAGCAGAAGGCGGCGACCTTGACGTCGTCGGCGTCCCCGTACATCTGCGGGATCCAGGTGCCGATCTGCTCCTCGGTGCCGTTGGCGAGGACGCCGACGGCGGCGAGGCCCGTGCCGACGATCGACAGGGCGATGCCGGCGTCGCCCCAGAACAGCTCCTCCATCGCCATCGGGATGCCGAGACCGGTGGGGTCGAAGAACTGCTGGGCGTAGAAGTCGAGGGAGTAGATGCCGATCTTGGCGGCTTCCTGGATGATCGGCCAGGGAGTCTCCTCACGCTCGTCCCATTCGGCGGCCGCGGGGCGCATGACGTCCTCGGCGAATCCGTGCAGCCAGTCACGGACCTGCTTCTGGTCGTCGTTGAGATCGAGCGTGAACTCGGCCATGTTCCCTCCCAGCATTACGTTACTTACGGTAACAGCAGTCTTTACTCGCAAGTAGGCCCTGTCAACCTGCGGCGGAGCGCTTCGGCCCGCACCGCATCGAGGGCGGGTCGGGTGTTACGTTGCGACAGCCTCACGGAATTCGCACGGGCGGGGAGACACGCTATGGAGACCACACACCGGACCACCGACCAGCAGAAGCCGGCCGATCAACGGCGCCGTGAACTGCTGGAGGCGGCGGACCGGGTGGTGCTCCGGGACGGCCCCAAGGCCTCGATGAACGCGATCGCGGCGGAGGCGGGCATCACCAAGCCGATCCTCTACCGGCACTTCGGCGACAAGGGCGGGCTCTACCGGGCCCTGGCGACCCGGCACACCGACGCGCTGCTCGCCGCGCTGCGGGCGGCGCTGGACGCTCCGGCCGACCGGCGTGCGAGGGTCGAGTCGACGCTCGACACCTACCTCGCCTCGATCGAGGCGATGCCCCAGGTCTACCGCTTCCTGATGCACCCGGCGGAGGAGACCCAGCAGGCGGAGCAGGGCTTCGACGTGGGCCGCCACTCGGCGCCGCTGCTGCGCCGCATGGGCGAGGAGCTCGGCCAGGTCATCGCCGAGCGGATCGACCTCGGCCCGGGCGGCGAGGCGCAGGCGCGGATCTGGGGGCACGGGATCGTCGGCATGATGCACGCGGCCGGTGACTGGTGGCTGGGTGAACGGCCCTGCTCCCGGGCGGAGTTGGTCCGGAGCCTGGCAGACCTGCTGTGGGGCCGGCTCGCGGACGCGAGCGACCGCGCGGGCGGCCCGGTCTTCTGACGATCGCCCCCGCGCCCACGCCTGCCGGCCGGGTGTCCAGCGGCGGGCCGGGACCGGCGGCGACGCCCGGACGGCTCAGCTCCCCCACGGCTCCTTGCGGATCGCCCGCATCAGGCGTGACCTGCGCCACCCCGTGACGCGGTCCGCGTAGACACCGCCCTCCAGGTGGTCGCACTCGTGCTGGAGACAGCGGGCGAAGAACCCCGTGCCCTCGACGCGCGCGGGGGTGCCGTCCAGCCGGACGCCCTCGACGACCGCGCGGTCGAAGCGGGGCGTCGGCGCCTCCAGACCCGGCAGGGAGAGGCAGCCCTCCGGGCCGCGGACCACGTCCCCGTCCGCCTCCACCAGGCGCGGGTTGACCAGGTGTCCGAGGTGGCGGACGTCCTCGTCGTCCGGGCAGTCGTAGACGAAGACCCGCAGGCCCACACCCACCTGGTTCGCCGCGAGACCGACGCCGTTCGCCGCGTACATCGTGGCGAACATGTCCTCCACCAACCGGGCCAGCCCCGGGCCGAAGTCGGTGACGGGTTCGCAGGGGGTGTGCAGCACCGGGTCGCCGAGCAGGGTCATGGCTCGGACGTGGCCGGAACTGCCGGGGATCGGCCGGTTTCGCATGGGCGTAAGGGTACGGTCCGCTGTGACCTCGCTGTTTCGGCAAGGGTCCCGGTGGTGCCGCGGTTCGGGGCGCTGGCCGGATCTCGATAGGCTGAGCCCGGACCGACGCAAGGAGGAACAAGAACGATGTCAGGACACCCCGGTAATCCAGAGCCGCTGTCGCCGCGCGCCAAGCTGGCCGTGACGGCGGGCAAGGCCGCCGCCGCGGTGTCGCGGGCGGCGGGACGCGGCAGCGGATCGGTGATCGGCGGGCGGGTGGCGCTCAAGCTCGACCCCGATCTGCTGGGGCGGCTCGCGCAGCATCTGGACGTCGTCCTCGTGTCGGCGACCAACGGCAAGACCACCACCACCCGGCTGATCGCCGAGGCGCTGCGGGCCAGCGGCCCGGTGGTCTCCAACGCTCTCGGCGCCAACATGCCCGCCGGCATCACCTCGGCGCTGGCCGGCGGCTCCGACGCCAAGTACGGCGTGATCGAGGTCGACGAGAAGTACCTCGCCGGAGTCGCCCGGGACACCACTCCCAAGGCGATCGCGCTCCTCAACCTCTCCCGGGACCAGCTCGACCGCGCCGCCGAGACCCGGATGCTCGCCGAGAAGTGGCGCGAGGGGCTCTCCGGCACCAAGGCCGTGGTCATCGCCAACGCCGACGACCCGCTGATCGTGTGGGCCGCCTCCTCCTCCCCCAACGTCGTGTGGGTCGCCGCCGGCCAGGAGTGGAAGGACGACGCCTGGTCGTGCCCCTCCTGCGGCGGTGTGATGCAGCGTCCGGGCGACGACTGGTTCTGCGGCGAGTGCGGTTTCCGCCGCCCCGCCCCGAGTTGGGCGCTCAACGGCGACCACGTCCTCGACCCGCACGGTTCCGCCTGGCCGATCCACCTCCAGCTGCCCGGCCGCGCCAACAAGGCCAACGCCGCCACCTCGGCCGCGGTCGCCGCCGTGTTCGGGGTGCCGCCGCAGGTGGCCCTGGAGCGCATGTACCAGGTGCAGGCCGTGGCCGGCCGCTACGACGTGGTCACCTTCCAGGGGCGCGAGCTGCGGCTGCTGCTCGCGAAGAACCCGGCCGGGTGGCTCGAGACGTTCTCCCTCATCGACCAGCCGCCGACCCCGGTGATCCTCTCGGTCAACGCCCGCGGCGCCGACGGCACGGACACCTCCTGGCTGTGGGACGTCGACTACGGCCGGCTGGCCGGTCACCCGATCATGGTCATCGGCGACCGCAAGCTGGACCTGGCGGTCCGCCTCGAGGTCGCCGGCGTGGACTTCCGGGTGTGCGAGACGATCGACGAGGCCGTGCAGCTGTCCCCGCCCGGACAGATCGAGCTGATCGCCAACTACACCGCCTTCCAGGACGTCCGCCGCCGCGTCGGCAACTGACCCGAAGAGGACTTGCAGCATGAGTGAGAGCAGCCTGCGGCTGGTCTGGGTCTACCCCGACCTGCTCAGCACCTACGGTGACCAGGGCAACGCCCTCGTCGTCGAGCGCCGCGCCCGCCAGCGCGGTCTGGACGTCCAGCGCGTCGACGTCCGCAGCGACCAGCCGGTGCCGACCTCCGGCGACATCTATCTGATCGGCGGCGGTGAGGACCGGCCCCAGCGGCTCGCGGCCGAGCGGCTGCGCCGCGACGGCGGCCTGGAGCGTGCCGCGTCCAACGGCGCGATCATCTTCTCGGTCTGCGCCGGCTACCAGATCCTGGGCCACGAGTTCATCAACGACCTCGGCGAGCGCGAGCCCGGCCTCGGTCTGATCGACGTGATCTCCACGCGCGGCGAGGGCGAGCGGTGCGTCGGCGACGTCCTCGCGGACATCGACCCGCGGCTGGGCCTCCCCCAGCTCACCGGGTTCGAGAACCACCAGGGCATCACCCACCTCGGCCCCACCGCCCGCCCGTTCGCCCGCACGGTCTTCGGCAAGGGCAACGGCACGGGCGACGGCACGGAGGGCGCGTACAACGACACCGTCTTCGGTACGTACATGCACGGCCCGGTCATGGCCCGCAACCCGCAGATCGCGGACCTGCTCCTGAAGCTGGCCCTCGACGTGAACGCGCTGCCGCCGACCGACGACCGGTGGTACGAGGCGCTGCGCGCCGAGCGCATCGCCGCCGCGACGCAGCCCGCCTGACCGTCCGGCGGAGTGCACGTCTGAGCACGCCTACGCCCATGGGATTCGTAAGTAAAGACGGTGTCCAATACGCGGACATCGGGTTCGGCCCCGCCATCGCGCACCGATAGGGTGGCGGGGATCCAACCGGACGACGTGGTCCGGGAGTCGGCCCACGTTGCAAAGGTATTTCGGGCTATGCGCATTGGTGTGCTCACCTCCGGCGGCGACTGCCCCGGTCTGAACGCCGTCATCCGTTCCGTCGTGCACCGCGCCGTCGTCGACCACGGCGACGAGGTCATCGGCTTCCACGACGGCTGGAAGGGTCTCCTGGAGGCCGACTACCGCAAGCTCGACCTCGACGCGGTGGGCGGCATCCTCGCCCGTGGCGGCACCATCCTCGGCTCCTCCCGGGTCCAGCCCGCGCACCTGGTCGACGGTGTCGAGCGCGCCCGGGGTCATGTCGCCGAGCTGGGTCTCGACGCGATCATCCCGATCGGCGGCGAGGGCACGCTCAAGGCGGCCCACCTCCTCTCCGAGGCCGGCCTGCCGATCGTGGGCGTGCCGAAGACCATCGACAACGACATCTCCTCGACCGATGTCACCTTCGGCTTCGACACCGCCGTCGGCGTGGCCACCGAGGCGCTCGACCGGCTCAAGACCACCGCCGAGTCCCACCAGCGGGTACTGATCGTCGAGGTCATGGGCCGGCACACCGGCTGGATCGCCCTCCACTCCGGCATGGCGGCGGGCGCGCACGCCATCGTCGTGCCCGAGCGCCCCTTCGACATCGACGAGCTGACCGCCCGGGTGGGCGAGCGCTTCGAGGCGGGCAAGCGCTTCGCGATCGTGGTGGTCGCCGAGGGCGCCAAGCCGCGCGAGGGCTCGATGAGCTTCCAGGTCGGCGCCAAGGACCAGTACGGCCACGAGCGCTTCACCGGGGTCGCCAACCAGCTCTCCGTCGAGCTGGAGCGCCGCCTCGGCAAGGAGGCCCGCCCGGTGATCCTCGGTCACGTCCAGCGCGGTGGCACGCCGACCGCGTACGACCGGGTCCTCGCCACCCGGTTCGGCTGGCACGCGGTGGAGGCGGCGCACCGCGGCGAGTTCGGCATGCTGACCGCGCTGCGCGGCACGGAGATCACCATGGTCCCGCTGGCCCAGGCCGTGGAGACCCTCAAGACGGTCCCGGCCGAGCGGTACGCCGAGGCCGAGTGCGTGCTCTGAGACCCGCCCGCACGTGACGAACCGCCCCCGGTCGCATCCGCGAACGGGGGCGGTTCTAGTCTGGTGCGGACAACAAGCGCGAATCGGGCTCCAGGAGTACACGGATGGATCACAGCGGGCACGGCATGACCATGGATCTGCCGCCGTTCACGCTGGGACGGGGGCTGGAGTTCTCGGCGAACCCCTTCTTCCTCATCAGCTGCGCCGTGGCGCTCGCGCTGTACGGCTGGGGCGTGGCGCGGCTGCGGCGGCGCGGCGACGCGTGGCCGGCCGGCCGGACGGTGTTCTTCACGCTCGGCGTGCTGAGCGTGGCGCTGATGATGTGCACCAAGCTCAACGACTACGGCATGGTCATGTTCAGCGTGCACATGGTGCAGCACATGGTCGTCTCGATGCTCTCCCCCATCCTGCTGCTGCTCGGGGCTCCGGTGACGTTGGCGCTGCGGGCCCTGCCCGTCGCGGCCCGGGGCAGCAAGGGGCCGCGCGAGGTGCTGCTGATGCTGCTGCACAGCCGCTACATGCGGATCATCACGCACCCGGCCTTCACGATCCCGCTGTTCATCGCGAGCCTGTACGGCTTCTACTTCACGCCGCTCTTCGACACCCTGATGGGGTCGACGGTGGGGCACATCGTGATGATGGTGCACTTCCTCGCCGTCGGTCTGGTGTTCTTCTGGCCGATCATGGGCATCGACCCGGGGCCGCACCGCCCCGGCTATGTGATGCGGATGCTGGAGCTGTTCGCCGGCATGCCGTTCCACGCCTTCTTCGGCATCGCCCTGATGATGGCGAGCGAGCCGATGATCAAGGCGTACGCGAACCCGCCCGCCTCCCTGGGCATCGACGCGCTCGCCGACCAGAACGCGGCGGGCGGCATCGCCTGGGCGTTCAGCGAGATCCCGTCCGTCCTGGTGCTGATCGCGCTGGTGTACCAGTGGTACCACTCCGAGCAGCGCCAGGCCGTCCGCAAGGACCGGGCGGCCGACCGCGACGGCGACAAGGAGCTGGAGGCGTACAACGCCTACCTCGCCTCCCTGGGGACCCGCCGGCAGTAGGGGTTCCCGGATCGGTGGCGTCGCCATAGTCTGCACGGCATGATCAACTCATCCACAGGTTCCGGCGACGCCGACGTCGCGATAGCCGGGGCACGTGCCGGCGCCGACGTGGTCCGCGCCATGTACGGCCGGCGGCTCACCCGCATCGACAAGGGTGCCGGAGACTTCGCCACCGCCGCCGATGTGGAAGCCGAGAAGGCGATCCTCGAGGTCATCCGTGCCGCACGGCCGGATGACGCGGTCCTCGGCGAGGAGGGCGGGCGGCAGGGTGCCGCCGACGCTGTGCGCCAGTGGCTGGTGGACCCCCTGTGCGGCACGCTGAACTACGCGGTCGGCAACATGCTGGTGGCCGTCAACGTGGCGCTGCGCGACGGCGCGGCGGCGGTGGCCGACCCGTTCGGCGGTGAGGTGTTCTGCACCGACGGAAAGACCGCCTGGGTGCGGCACGAGGGGGCCGACGACGCCCCGCTGACGCCCTCGCCCGCCACCCGACTGGTGGACGTCAACCTGGATCCGCCGTTCCCGAGCGCGCCCGGGTTCCGGGCCGTGGATCTCCTGGCCCACCCCGAGTTCGCCGGACGTTTCCGGCCCCGGGTCGTGTCCACGAGCCTGGCGCTGGCCTGGGTCGCCGCCGGCAAGCGCGCCGCGTACGTCACCGATGGCGGCGACCTCTCCGGCAGCGTGCACTTCGCCGCCGGCATCGCCGTGTGCCGGGCCGCCGGTTGCGTCGTCACCGGGGTCGACGGCGCCCCGGTCGGCGAGGGCCGCGGGCTCGTGGCCGCCGCCGACGCGCGGACCCACGGGCTGCTGATGTCGATGATCCGCGGCCGAAGCCGCTGACCTGAGTCGCCCGGCCCGGCGGGCCCGCCGTCTAGCGCTCCGCACGTCCCAGGGGTCACGATGAGCGGGACGGCCCCGTCATGAGGAGGGCGGACCCATGTCCGGTCCCACGAAGGCGATGAGCGTGATCACCGTCGCGGCCCTGGTGCTGACGACGGCGTACACCGTGGCGCTCGGCAGCAGCGGCTGGCTCTGGTTCGGCTGGCTGGTGCTCGGCGTGGTCACGATCGGCATGGCGGCGGCGGACAGCGCCGCCTCCACGAGCCCGCGGCGCGGGCGGAGCAGGCCGGGTCCGCAGCCCTGAGGGGCGCCGGGCCGGAGGCGGCAGCGGCGGTCCGCTCACATGTGGCGGTTCGCGTAGTAGTGCTCGATCAGCCTGAGGGAGGCGCTGTCGTCCGCGTGCTGTCCGGCCTCGAAGGGCGGCGACTCCTTGACCTCTTTCTTGGTGCAGGAGACGTGGACCGCGCGGTGCTCGGTGTCGACCCTGCCGACCAGGCCTGCGGGCAGCAGTACGCGCCGGCCGAGGATCCACGGTCCGGTGTCGACGACGACGTACGACCGTCCGACGTCCTCGGTGTGCTCGTCGATCTTCCCGATGGAGCCGTCGGTCGCCTCCACGGTGTAGCCGATCAGCCGCGTTCCGGGCACATGTCCGGAGGTTTCGGGGTATCCCCACATGTCGGCGCCCATGGCCGGCCTCCTCCCTGCTGGTGCCCTCGCGGATACCCGGCCGGTCCGCCGCTATCCGTTCGGGGCGAGGACGAACCAGGTCCGGCCGGGCGCGAAGTTCAGCGGGGCGCCGGCGGGGGTGGTGAAGGCGGTGCCGGACTCGGCGGTCGGGCGGCTCCAGCGGGCCTCGTGGGCGCGCCCGTCGCGCAGGACGACCGCGGTACCGGTGCCGACGGTCTCGGTGTACGGCGAGACGCTGCCCAGGAAGTCGCTGAACTTCGAGGGCCGGACCGTGACGTGCTGGACGACGACGGTGGTCGCCTGGAGGGGGCCGCCGTCGGTGGTACGGGCGGGGGCGCCGTCCATCGCCACCCGCCAGCCCCGCTCGCCGGCGGACCAGGTGAAGGTGTACCGGGCCGCCGGGAAGCGCACCGTGTGCTCGTTGACCGGCTCGCCGCCCGCGGGGGCGGGACCGAAGCGGAAGCCGACGTCCTTGGCCGGCTCCGCCTTCGGGGCCGCCTCCAGCACCCGGCTGGGCAGCAGATACAGGTTGTGCGGGGCGGCGCGGCCCCGGTCGCGTACATAGGCGTCGTCGGCGGCCTCGGGCGGCAGCGGGTACAGCGGGGCGTCCCTGAGCATCGGTTTCAGGCCGGAGTGCGAGCCGGAGTAGGCGAGCGCGGGCCGGCCGAACTGGCGCAGCAGCTCGATGTCGGACTCGCGGGCGCTGCGCACGGGCCCGATCCGCTCGGGGAGCTCCCCGGAGTAGACGGCCAGGAGGCGGGTCTGCCCGGCCTCGACCTGCTCGACGTAGACCAGATCGGCCGCGCCGAGGCCGGTGTGCGGCCGGGCCGGCGCGACGTTGTCGATCTTCACGGCGAGGACCGGGCCCGGGCGGGCGGGGAGCCCGGTGAAGGGCGAGCGCTGTTGCTGGGGCGGCGTGGTGGGGGCGGGGGTCGGGACGGGCCCGGGCGGGGCCGGGTCGGCGCAGCCGTACAACCCGGCGGTCATCACCGCACACAGCACGGCGGTGACGGCTGCGCCGGGCCGTATCCGTCGGCGCGCGGCAGCCATGGGTCCTTCTCTCCGTCTCCAGTGTGGACCACGATCGCTCCAGTGGTGGTGTCGAAGAAGCCCACAGACTCGAAGAACGGACGGGGACGCCGTGTTCTACCAGGTACTGAAGTACGTCCTGCTCGGGCCGCTGCTGCGGCTGCTGTTCCGGCCGCGCATCGAGGGCCTTGAGCACGTTCCGGAGGAGGGCGCGGCGATCATCGCCGGGAACCATCTGTCGTTCTCCGACCATTTCCTGATGCCGGTCGTCCTCAAGCGGCGGATCACCTTTCTCGCCAAGCAGGAGTACTTCACCGGTCCGGGGCTCAAGGGCCGGCTGACCGCCGCGTTCTTCCGCAGCGCCGGGCAGATCCCGGTCGACCGCTCCGGCAAGGAGGCCGGGCAGGCCGCGATCCGCGAGGGACTCGGCGTGCTGTCCAAGGGCGAGCTGCTCGGCATCTATCCCGAGGGGACCCGGTCGCACGACGGACGGCTGTACAAGGGCAAGGTCGGCGTCGCGGTCATGGCGATCACGGCCGGCGTGCCGGTGATCCCGTGCGCCATGGTGGGCACCTTCGAGATCCAGCCGCCGGGGAGGGTGGTACCGAAGGTCAAGCGGGTCACCATCCGGTTCGGGGCGCCGCTGGACTTCTCGCGGTACGCCGGGATGGAGGGCGAGAAGGCGGCGGTCCGCGCGGTCACGGACGAGATCATGTACGAGATCCTGGCGCTGTCGGGTCAGGAGTACGTCGACGACTACGCGGCCAAGGTGAAGGCGGAGGCGGAGACTTCCAAGGCGGTGCGGAAGTTCCCGCGGCGAGGACGCTGACGGCGGATCCGCGCAGGGCGAAAGCGTCTGGCCCGGCGTGCGGAGCCGCCGTAGCGTCACGCCCATGACAAAGGGAAGCGCACTGGTACTGGGAGCGACAGGACAGGTGGGGCGGGCGGCCGTGCGGGCGCTCGCCGAAGACGGCTGGGAGGTGACGGCGGCCTCGCGCGGCGGCGGCCGGGACGAGGAGTGGCCGGCGGAGGTGCGGTCGGTGTCGGTCGACCGCAACGCGGAGGGCGCGCTCGCCGCCGCGCTCGGTGACGGAGTCGACGTCCTCGTGGACATCGTCGCCTACCACCGGGGCCACGGACGGCAGTTGACCGGGCTCGCCGACCGGATCGGTTCGGCGGTGGTGATCTCCAGCGGGGCGGTCTACGAGGACGACAAGGGCCGCAGCTTCGACACCCAGGACGAGCCGGACGGCTTCCCCGCCTTTCCGGTGCCGACCCCGGAGAGGTGGCGGACGGTCGCGCCGGGCGACGGGTCGTACGGGACGCGGAAGGTCGCGCTGGAGCGGGAGTTGCTGGCGGCGGGTGACGCCCTGCCGACGACGGTGCTGCGGGCCGGCGCCATCCATGGCCGGTACTGCCCCGGCCCGCGCGAGCTGTGGTTCGTCAAGCGGGTGCTCGACGGTAGGCGGGTGCGCCCCCTCGCGTACGGCGGCGCGTCGCGGTTCCATCCGGTGCACGTCGACAATCTCGCGGAGCTGACCCGCCTCGCGGCGGCGAACCCGGGCAGCCGGGTGCTCAACGGGGCCGACCCCGAGGCGCCGACGGTGGCGGAGATCGGCGCGGCGATCGACGCGGTCATGGGGGTGGAGAGCGAGACCGTGCTGATCGACGGGGAACCGCCGAGGGGGACGGTCGGGCTGACCCCGTGGAGCGGGAACCATCCGATCGTCTACGACATGACGGCGGCGGAGCGGGAGTTGGGGTACCGGCCGGTCGTGTCGTACACGGAATCCCTGCCGGCGACGGTCGAGTGGCTGGCCGGGCGGGCCTCGGCCGGCGCGTGGCGGGAGGTGTTCCCGGGCCTGGCGAAGTACGGGGTGGACTTCTTCGACTACGCGGCGGAGGACGCCTGGCTCGCCGCACGCGGGTAACCGGGGGGGGCGGCCGCCCCTCCGGGTCCCGTGGGGCGGCGCTCTCAGAACGGGGCGAGTTCCCGCAGGGCCTCGTCGAGGGCGCGGCGCAGCCCCAGCGCGTCCGGGGCGACGGCGGTGACGAGGGCCGCCGGGCCGGCCAGCGGGGCGAGGACGGCGTTCTCGGCGAGCAGCCGGGCCTCGACCGGCTTCTCCTCGAACGCCGGGTCGACGACGAGGAGTTGGCCGGCGGCGCGGTGACCGGCGAGGACCGCGCCGCCGTCCCACCCGTCGGGGGCGCCCGGCCCGTACGCCAGTTCCTGGTCGAGCAGGGGCCGTCCGGCACGGCGGACGGTGAGGCGGGTGGTGAGCGTGCCGGTCTCCTCGCCGTGACGGCCGAGGACCTGTTCCTCGCGGAGCACGAGCCGTGCCGTGGCGGCGAGTTCGACCGTCGTACGCATCCGCAGGTCGGATCCGTCGGCGGAGATCAGCTGCTCGGGTAGCCAGCGCAGCACGGCGCCCTCCCCGACGGTGAGCCGTACGTCGTACGTGGCGGGTCGGGCGGCGCGGCCCGGCAGGGCCACGGTCGCGGCGGCCGAGTCGACCAGCAGCCGTGCCCTGTCGCGTACGTCCGCCTCGATCGCCAGCCGGTCGCCGCCGAGCGGCGCGCTCATCGCGCCGACGACGGTGACCCGGGTGTACGTGCCGGTGGCGCGGGTGCGGCGAACGGCGAGGGGGCCGTCGCTCTCCAGGACCGGCAGGCGGCCTGCGGCGTCGGCGGCGATCCGGGCGGTGGCGCGCAGGCTCATGCGGCCCAGGCCGCGAGCTGGGCGCGCAGCCAGCCGACGACGGGGGCGACGCCGTTCTCGGTGGTGAGGGAGGTGAAGGCGACGGGCAGATCGCCGCGCTGCTCCTTGGCGTCGCGGGCCATCCGCTCCAGATCGGAGCCGACGTAGGGGGCGAGGTCGGTCTTGTTGATGACGAGGAGGTCGGCGGTGGTGACGCCGGGGCCGCCCTTGCGCGGGATGTCGTCGCCGCCCGCCACGTCGATGACGAAGATCTGGGCGTCGACCAGGCCCTTGGAGAAGGTGGCGGTGAGGTTGTCCCCGCCGGACTCGACGAGGATCAGGTCGAGCGGGCCGACCGAGTCCTCCAGTTCTTCGACGGCTTCGAGGTTGGCGGAGATGTCGTCGCGGATGGCGGTGTGCGGGCAGGCGCCGGTCTCGACCGCCTGGATGCGCTCGGGCGGCAGGACGGCGTTGCGGAGGAGGAATTCGGCGTCCTCGCGGGTGTAGATGTCGTTGGTGACGACGGCGAGGGAGAGCTGGTCGCGCAGGGCGCGGCACAGCGCGGCGACGGTCGCGGTCTTGCCGGAGCCGACGGGTCCGCCGAGGCCGACGCGCAGGGCGCGCCGGGTGCCGTCGGGGCGGCGTGCGTCGGCGGAGAGGGCGGACGGCGCGTCGTGGGCGTGGTCGAGGTGCATGGGGCGGCTCCTTGCGGGTTACGAGGCGAAGAGGCGGACGGGCCAGGCCGCGTGCTGCTCGGCGGTGATGTCGAGCAGCGGTGCGGAGGCGGCGGGCAGGGCGTCGACGCCCTGCCGGGCGGCGGCCGCGGCGCGCTCGGCGACCCGGTCCAGGTCGGGGGTGAGGCGGGCGAGGACGGCGGTGGCCTGGAAGGGGTCGAGGCCGAGGAGGCGCACGACCGCCGTGGCGGGGCCGCTGACCGTCTCGTACGCGACGCAGTGCGCGGCGTCCTCGGGGCCGAGCCCGGCGGCGCGGGCGGTGGCGCCGAGGACGACGGGCTGGTGGGCGCCGCGCGGGAACGCGGCGGCGAGCGCGTCGAGCTCGGGGCTGGGCCAGGTGGCCCTGGCCGCTCTCATCATCTGCCGGCCGAGTCTGCGGGCGGCGGCCCGCAGGGCCGGCGAGGGCGTGCGGGCGTCGGCGGCCGCGTCGAGGTCGTGCGGGTCGAGGCCGAGCGCGGCCGCGGCGGCGAGGGCCGCCGAGGTGAGGCCGGTGGTGTGGAGGCGACCCCGGCAGAACGCGGCGAGGCCGGCCGCGTCGGTGATCCGGCCGGCCCTGACGGCTGCCTCGGCGCCGCCGGAGTGGGCGTGTCCGCCGGCGGGGAACCGCCCGTCGGCGAGCACGAGAAGGGCCGCGCGGTCGCTCGTCGCCATCAGAAGAGGAAGTAGCGCTGGGCGAGGGGCAGTTCCGCGGCGGGCGCGGGCTCGACCGGCTCGCCGTCGATCGTCACCGTGAAGGTGTCGGCGTCGACCTCGACCCGGGGCAGGGCGTCGTTCTCCCGCATGTCCGCCTTGGTGACCCGGCGGGTGCTGCCGATCGCCACGAACTCCTTTCCCACCCCGAGCCGTTGGGGCAGGTCGTCCTCGATCGCCGCCTGCGCGGTGAAGTTGACCGACCCGGTGACGGCCGCCTTGCCGAGCGCTCCGAACATCGGGCGGGGCATGACCGGCTGAGGGGTGGGGATGGAGGCGTTGGCGTCGCCCATCTGGGCGTACGCGATCTGGCCGCCCTTGAGCACGGCCAGCGGCTTCACACCGAAGAACGCCGGCTCCCAGAGCACCAGGTCGGCGAGCTTGCCGGGCTCGACCGAGCCGATCAGGTGGTCCATCCCCTGGGCGACGGCCGGGTTGATCGTGTACTTGGCGACGTAGCGGCGGGCGCGGTGGTTGTCGGCGCGGCCGTCTCCGGGCAGCGCGCCCCGGCGCTTCTTCATCACGTGCGCGGTCTGCCAGGTGCGC
The DNA here is from genome assembly GCF_053591435.1 of Streptomyces sp. NPDC003027. Classification (NCBI taxonomy): domain Bacteria; kingdom Bacillati; phylum Actinomycetota; class Actinomycetes; order Kitasatosporales; family Streptomycetaceae; genus Streptomyces; species Streptomyces sp. NPDC003027. The sequence goes on along the minus strand of NZ_JBSFTU010000067.1, from coordinate 8,700 downwards.
ATGATGACCTCGCCGACGCGTCCCATGGCCTGGGAGTCGGAGGAGATGATCGAGATGGCGCCGAGGTCGTGGAGGATGTCCTCGGCGGCGATGGTCGAGGGCCGGATACGGGACTCGGCGAAGGCGAGGTCCTCGGGGACGGCCGGGTTGAGGTGGTGGCAGACCATCAGCATGTCGAGGTGCTCCTCGACGGTGTTGAGGGTGTGCGGCCGGGTCGGGTTGGTCGAGCTGGGCAGCACGTACGGCTCGGAGACGACGGTGATGATGTCGGGCGCGTGCCCCCCGCCCGCGCCTTCGGTGTGGTACGCGTGGATGGTGCGGCCCGCGATGGCGGCGAGGGTGTCGCCGACGAAGCCCGCCTCGTTCAGGGTGTCGGTGTGGATGGCGAGCTGGGCACCGGTCTCGTCGCAGACACCGAGGCAGGCGTCGATCACGGCCGGGGTGGCCCCCCAGTCCTCGTGGATCTTGAAGCCGAGCGCGCCGCCCCGGAGCTGCGAGTGCATGGCCTCCCGCGACATGGTGTTGCCCTTGCCGAGCAGCCCGATGTTGACGGGGAACGTGTCCAGCGCCTCGAACATCCGGGCGAGATGCCAGGGGCCGGGGGTGACGGTGGTCGCCTTGGTTCCTTCGGCCGGGCCCGTGCCGCCGCCGACGAGGGTGGTGATGCCGGTGGCGAGCGCCTGCTCGACGACGGTCGGTGAGATGAAGTGGACGTGGGCGTCGACGGCTCCGGCGGTGACGATTCTGCCGTTGCCGGCGATGACCTCGGTCTCCGGTCCGATCACGAGGCCGGGGTGGACGCCGTCCATGGTATCGGGGTTGCCGGCCTTTCCGAGTGCGGTGATCCGGCCGTCGCGGATGCCGATGTCGGCCTTGACGACACCCCAGTGGTCGATGATCACGGCCCCGGTCACGACGGTGTCGGGCGCGCCCTCGGCGCGGGTCGTCCGGGACTGGCCCATGGACTCGCGGATGACCTTGCCGCCGCCGAAGACGGCTTCGTCGCCGGCGCGGCCGGGTCCGCCCGAGCGGTCCTCCTCGATCTCGACGAGCAGGTCGGTGTCGGCGAGCCGGATACGGTCACCGGTGGTGGGGCCGAAGAGGTCGGCGTAGACGGAACGGTGCAGGTCAGGCACGGTCGGCCCCCTCGGTGTCGAGCGCGCCGGCGGTCTCGCCGCGCAGGCCGGGGACCAGTCGGCGGCCCGCCAGCGGTACGAGTTCGACCTCCACGGGGATGCCGGGTTCGAAGCGCACGGCGGTGCCCGCGGCGATGTGGAGCCGCAGACCGCGCGCGGCGGCGCGGTCGAAGTCGAGACCGGGATTGGCCTCGGCGAAGTGGTAGTGGGAGCCGACCTGGACGGGGCGGTCGGCGGCGTTCAGGACCGTGAGGCGGGTGACGGGGCGGCCCTCGTTGAGGGCCACGGGGCCGTCCCCGTACAGGATCTCTCCGGGAATCATCGTCGCTCCCCCGTCACACGATCGGATCGTGGACGGTGACGAGCTTGGTGCCGTCCGGGAAGGTGGCCTCGACCTGCACGTCGTGGATCATCTCGGGGATGCCGGCCATGACGTCCTCACGGGAGAGGACCTTGCGGCCGGAGGCCATGAGCTCGGCGACCGTACGGCCGTCCCGTGCGCCCTCCAGAATGTGGGCGGTGATCAACGCGATGGACTCGGGGTGGTTGAGCTTCACCCCGCGTGCCCTGCGCTTCTCGGCCACGTCCGCCGCCACATGGATGAGCAGGCGTTCCTGCTCATGCGGGGTCAGTTGCACGCTTCCACCTCACAGTCGTCCACCGGGCGGCTCTCCCGGACAGCAGCGGACGTTACCGATCTTCCACACGGTGTCGAGCCGCGTAGCGGCGCTGCTGGGTCAGACATTGCACGTTAGGGCGGAAGTTTTTCCGGCGCGTTAACTCGGGCTTTGCGTCCCCGTGGACATCGGCCCGCCGGGTTTGCCCGCGCCCGGCTCGCGATGGCGGGCGGCGATGCCGAAGCGGCTCCGCTCACCCGGAGCCGATGCGGCGGGTCGACACGGGCGACCGAGCCGATGCTCCCCGGCGCCCCCCGCCAGTTGACATTCCCGCGTGTCGTGTCGAGGTCCACTCGGAGCACCGGCGCCGTGAAAACCCTCCCTCGTTCGGCGTAGTCGATGAATCGACTTATGGGAGGGGTGAGTTGCAGAACAGGTGCACACATCTGGCGGAATCGGCTGTTCCAGCCCTGGTACGGGGCTCGTCGAACAAACCTCTGAAGATCACGAAACCTTCTTGTCCACTCGAATGGATCAGTCGTGAGGAGCCTCACATATCGCCGTTTCAGCTCGGTTTTCGACCAGTGTGTGGGTCAAGATCCCTCACGACGACAAGCCCCCGCCACCGCGGCGGGGCGGTCCGGGCGGACGCCGAGTCCTGCCGCTGTCCCGGACGTCTGGTCGACAGGAGTGGATCGGCAGGAGTGGAGGACCCGAGCAGCACGGGACGACCGAGCAGGTGGGCCGTTCCTCGGGGTGAAGCCGCAGCCGCGGCCGGGCATCTTCGCCTGCCCGAACCCGACAGGTCATCCTTCACAGGCGGCTGACGAAGGGTTGCGCATGACTGCGCAGATTCATGTCCCGTCCCTGCTGTCCCGAGCCGGAGCCGTCTCGGCTCTCACCCTCGCCGCCGTCGGCGGCACGCTGCTGGCGCCGGGCGGCGCACCGGAGGCCCAGGCCGCGACCGCACACGCCGACAAGGCGCTGCGCATCGCCGCCTCCAAGAAGGGATCGCCTTACAAGTACGGAGCGACCGGGCCGAGCAGGTTCGACTGCTCGGGGCTCACGCTCTACTCGTACAAGAAGGCGGGCAAGTCGCTGCCCCGTACCGCGCAGCAGCAGTACAACAAGACCCGGCACATCTCCGCCTCCAGCAGGCAACGGGGCGACCTGGTCTTCTTCCACTCCGGTGGAAGGGTCTACCACGTGGGCATCTACGCCGGTGGCAACAAGATCTGGCACTCCCCCAAGACCGGCTCCTGGGTGAAGCTCGACAAGATCTGGTCCTCGAAGATCTACTACGGCCGGGTCCGCTGACGGGCCGCCATCCGGCGGACGAGATGCCGAAGGGGCGCGGTGACGCCACCGCCCCCCTCCGCACCGGCTCAGCTCCCCGCGAGCGGGACGGTGAGCAGGGCCGCACGCCAGCCCGGCATGATCGGCAAGACGCCCCCTAGACCAGGGACGCCTTCCAGGGCAGGGTGATCCAGACGGTCTTGCCGCCGTCGTCGGTCGGGGTGACCGAGAGCCGGCCGCCCGCCTCGGCCGCCAGATAGCGGATGATCACCATCCCCCGGCCGTTGTCCTGCTGCACGGCCGCCGGCAGCCGCCGGGGCCGGCGCGGATGGCTGTCGGTGACGCCGACGCACAGCCACTCCTCGCGCTCCAGGCGGACGTCGACGGTGAAGTTGGGCGACTGGCCGAAGGTGTGCTGCACGGCGTTGGTGGCCAGTTCCGAGACGATCAGCCGGACGGTGTCGGCGGTGTCGCTTCCGTCCGGGAGTCCCCACTCGCCGAGGACGTCGTCGACATATCTTCGGGCGGCGGACACCGAGGCGGGATCGCTCGGCAGAGTGACGGTTGCTTCCTGATGGTCTGCCATGGCGACGCTGTCCCTTTCCCACCGGGGCCCCGCCCCGGATTGCGCTCGCCGTCAGAGTGCCACCGGACGTGCCGCCATGGGTGGCGATCCCCCAAGATATGCCGATATCTGTCCCCCGATGCGGTGAACTCCGGCGAGGCGCAACCTTTTTGAGGCGGCTCTCCCCTAAGGCATCCCATCTCGATCCGCCGGACAGAGCCTAGGAAGCACCCGGAGCGGTGCGGACGATCGTCGCCACCGCCTCGGCGATCTGGGCGTCGCTGAGGTCCGCGCGGGCCGTGAGCCGCAGCCGGGAGATGCCGTCCGGCACCGAAGGGGGCCGGAAGCAGCCCACCGCCAGGCCCTCCGCCCGGCAGTCCGCCGCCCACGCCAGCGCCGCCTCCGGCGAGGGGGCGCGCACCGAGACCACGGCCGCGTCCGGGCGTACGGCGGTCAGCCCGGCGTCGGTGAGGAGCCGGTGCAGGGTGGTGGCCACCGTCCTCGCGCGCTCCGCGAGCCCGGGCTCGTCGTGGAGCAGGCGCAGGCTCGCGAGTGCGGCACCCACGGCGGCCGGGGCGAGCCCGGTGTCGAAGATGAACGTCCGGGCCGCGTTGACCAGGTGCTCGATGACCCGGGCGGGGCCGAGGACGGCGCCGCCCTGGCTGCCGAGGGACTTGGAGAGGGTCAGGGTGGCGACGACGTCGTCGTCACCGGCGAGACCGGCGGCGTGCGGGGCGCCCCGGCCGCCCGTCCCGAGGACGCCCAGGCCGTGGGCGTCGTCGACGACGAGCGCGGCGCCGTGGTCCCGGCAGGCCCGGGCCAGTTCGGCCAGCGGGGCCTTGTCGCCGTCCACCGAGAAGACCGAGTCGGTGACGGCGAGGGCCCGCCGCCCGCCGTGGGCGTGCAGCGTCTTGCGTACGGCCTCGGGGTCGCGGTGCGGGACCACGGCCGTCTCCGCGCGAGAGAGCCGGCAGCCGTCCACGATCGAGGCGTGGTTGCCCGCGTCCGAGACGATCAGGGAGCCGCGGCCGCTCAGCGCGGTGAGGGCGGCCAGATTGGCCGTGTACCCGGAGGAGAAGACGAGGGCCGCCTCGAACCCGCAGAACGCGGCGAGTTCGCGTTCGAGGCGGGCGTGCAGCCGGGTCGTGCCGGTGACCAGCCGCGAACCGGTCGAGCCCGCGCCCCAGCGCCGGGCGGCGTCCGCGGCGGCCTCGGTGATCTCGGGGCGCCGGGTCAGGCCGAGGTAGTCGTTGCTCGCCAGGTCGAGCAGCTCCGACTCCGCGGCCCGGGGCCTCAGCGTGCGGACGAGACCGGCCGCCGCGCGGCGGCGCGCCTCGGCGTCCGTCCAGTCGAACGCGGTCCGGCGCCTGCCGGTGCCCGAACCCCCGTCCGAGCCCTCGGCCCGTGTGTCCTCGTCCCTGAGCATGAGGCAGATCCTTTTGTAGGCAGCGCACAGACCCTAACCGGCCGCGTCCGAGGTCAGAGTGTGGCGATCCACACACCTCAAACCGGCGCTGTTGTTCGGTTCCTCCTTGGCCGGGGGGTGTGCCGTAGGCCAGGATCAGCCCTTATGGACCTGCTGAACACCCTGGTGGACAAGGGGTTGCGGCGCGAGCTGCCGACCCGTGAAGAAGCGCTCGCCGTGCTGGCGACCTCCGACGACGAACTGCTCGATGTGGTGGCCGCGGCCGGCAAGGTGCGCCGTGAGTGGTTCGGGCGCCGGGTGAAGCTGAACTATCTGGTCAATCTGAAGTCCGGTCTGTGCCCGGAGGACTGCTCGTACTGCTCGCAGCGGCTCGGCTCCACGGCCGGGATCCTGAAGTACACCTGGCTGAAGCCGGACGAGGCGTCCCAGGCCGCCGCCGCGGGTGTGGCGGGCGGCGCGAAGCGGGTCTGCCTGGTGGCGAGCGGCCGGGGACCGACGGACCGGGACGTGGACCGGGTCGGCAAGACCATCGAGGCGATCAAGGAGCAGAACGAGGGCATCGAGGTCTGCGCGTGCCTCGGTCTGCTCTCCGACGGCCAGGCCGAGCGGCTGCGGGCCGCGGGCGCCGACGCGTACAACCACAACCTCAACACGTCCGAGGGGACGTACGAGGAGATCACCACCACCCACACCTACGCGGACCGGGTGGACACCGTCCAGAAGGCGCACGCCGCCGGCCTGTCGGCCTGCTCGGGTCTGATCGCGGGCATGGGCGAGAGCGACGAGGACCTGGTCGACGTCGTGTACGCGCTGCGTGAGCTCGACCCCGACTCGGTGCCGGTGAACTTCCTGATCCCGTTCGAGGGCACGCCGCTGGCCAAGGAGTGGAACCTCACCCCGCAGCGCTGTCTGCGGATCCTGGCGATGGTCCGGTTCGTCTGCCCGGACGTGGAGGTCCGGATCGCGGGCGGCCGCGAGGTGCATCTGCGCTCGATGCAGCCGCTGGCGCTGCACCTGGCGAACTCGATCTTCCTCGGTGACTATCTGACGAGCGAGGGCCAGGCCGGCAAGGCGGACCTGGACATGATCGCGGACGCGGGCTTCGAGGTGGAGGGGGCGGGCACCACGACGCTTCCCGAGCACCGGGCCGACGCGCTCGCCGCGGCGGCGGGCGGCTGCGGCTCGCACGCGAAGGCCGGGGCGGAAGCCGGGGCGGGCTGCGGCTCGCACGCGGAGACCGGGGCCGGAGCCGGGGCGGGCTGCGGCTCGCACGCCGAGGGTGGGGGCTGCGGTCCGTGCGGCGGTCCCGTGCCGGAGGCCAGGGAAGCGGCGGCGCCCGAGACCGCCGAGGCGCCGAACGCCCGTACGGACCTGGTGGCGGTCCGCCGCCGGGGCGCCGGCACGGACCTCGCGCCCAATGCGTAACAGCGAACTGCTCGCCCTGGACCGGGCGCACGTCTGGCACCCGTACGGCCCCATGCCGGGCCGTGCGGAACCGCTGGTCGTGGCGTCCGCCGCCGGGGTCCGGCTCCGGCTCGCCGAACCGGTGCACGGCCGGGCGGAGTTGATCGACGGCATGTCCTCGTGGTGGTCGGCGATCCACGGCTACAACCACCCGGTCCTCAACGAGGCGGTGCGGGGCCAGCTGGGCCGGATGAGCCATGTCATGTTCGGCGGTCTCACCCACGAGCCGGCCGTGCGGCTCGCCACCCGGCTGGTGGAGATCACGCCCGAGCCGCTGCGGCACGTGTTCCTCAGCGACTCCGGTTCGGTCTCCGTCGAGGTGGCGGCCAAGATGTGCCTGCAGTACTGGCGCTCGGTGGGCAGGCCCGGCAAGCGGCGGCTGCTGACCTGGCGCGGCGGCTACCACGGGGACACCTGGCAGCCGATGTCGGTGTGCGACCCCCAGGGCGGGATGCACGAACTGTGGTCGGGCGTGCTGCAGCGCCAGGTCTTCGTGGAAACGCCGCCCGCCGCGTACGAGGAGTCGTACGCGGAGCTGCTGCGCGAGGAGATCGGCCGGCACGCCGAGGAGCTGGCCGCGGTGATCGTGGAGCCGGTGGTGCAGGGAGCGGGCGGGATGCGCTTCCACGCGCCGGAGTATCTGCGGGTGCTGCGCGAGGCGTGCGACGAGCACGGCGTGCTGTTGGTCTTCGACGAGATCGCGACCGGGTTCGGCCGCACCGGCGCGCTGTTCGCCGCCGACCACGCCGGGGTCTCCCCCGACGTGATGTGCGTGGGCAAGGCGCTGACCGGCGGCTATCTGTCGATGGCGGCGACGCTCTGTACGGGCCGGGTCGCCGAGGGGATCTCGCGTGGCGAGGTTCCGGTCCTCGCGCACGGGCCGACGTTCATGGGCAACCCGCTGGCCTCCGCGGTCGCCTGCGCCTCGATCGACCTGCTGCTCGCGCAGGACTGGGCGGTGGAGGTCAAGCGGATCGAGGCGGGGCTCCGGGAGGGGCTGGCGGAGGCCGCCGCGCTGCCCGGCGTCCGGGACGTGCGGGTGCTCGGCGCCATCGGGGTCGTCCAGCTCGACCACGAGGTCGACATGGCGGCGGCCACCGAGGCGGCGGTACGGGAGGGCGTGTGGCTGCGCCCGTTCCGCGACCTGATCTACACCATGCCGCCGTTCGTCACCGGCGACGAGGACGTCGCCCGCGTCTGCGCCGCCGTCCGCGCGGCGGCGGCAGCGGGCTGAATCGCCCCCGACACCGGCTCGACCCGTCAACGGCCGCCCGGCCGTTGACGGGTCGGCACGAGAGAGAGGAACCACACCACATGAGCGTGATCGTCGTCAGCGGCACGGGCACGGAGATCGGCAAGACGATCGTGACCGCGTCCCTGGCCGCCGTGGCCGTCGGCCAGGGACGTTCGGTGGCCGTGCTCAAGCCCGCGCAGACGGGGCTCGCTCCGCACGAGCGCGGCGACGCGGACGAGGTCCTGCGGCTCTCCGGGGCCGGGACCTCGGCCGAACTCGCGCGCTTTCCCGAGCCGTTGGCGCCCGCCACCGCCGCCCGGCGGGCGGGCATGGCGCCGGTCGGACCGCGGGAGGTGGCCCAGGCGGCGGAGAAGCTGGCCGCCTCGCACGACCTGGTGCTGGTGGAGGGGGCGGGCGGTCTGCTGGTCCGCTTCGACGAGGAGGGCGGCACGCTCGCCGACTCCGCCCGGCTGCTCGGTGCCCCCGTCCTGGTGGTGACACCGGCCGGTCTCGGCACGCTGAACACCACCGCGCTGACGGCCGAGGCCCTGCGGGCGCGGGGCATCGCGCAGCTGGGCGTCGTGGTGGGCAGCTGGCCGGCCGTCCCCGATCTGGCCGCGCGCTGCAATCTGGCGGATCTGCCGGAGGCGGCCGGGGCGCCGCTGCTCGGGGCCGTACCGGAGGGGGCGGGCGCGCTGGACCCGGCACGCTTCCGGGCGGCGGCGGTCGAGTGGCTGGCTCCCGCGCTGGGCGGCAGCTGGGACGCGCAGCGTTTCGCCTCGGCGCACCGGCCGTGATCTCCGTACGCTGAACCCATGCGTGCGACCGTTCAGGAAATCGTCTTCGACTGCGCCGATCCGGCCGCCCTGGTCCGGTTCTGGGCCGAACTCGTCGGCGGGGGGGCGGGGGGCCGGGGGCCCCCCATGTGGGGTTATCAACCCCCCCCCTTAGTGTCGGAGCCC
>NZ_JBSFTU010000066.1:0-27174 GCF_053591435.1 Streptomyces sp. NPDC003027 | reverse complement strand
GTGCGGGGCGCCGCCCCCGCGGCGCCCCGCACCCCGACCCGCGGATCACCACCGAGGCCCGAAGCCGACACGTGAGGCCGGGACCCGCGCGGCCCTCGACCGCGAGGCCCGGACCCGCGAGGCCCGGACTTGCGAGGCCCGAAGCCGACATGGGTCCAGGACCCGCGAGGCCCCGACCCGGCGCGGGCCTTTGCGAACGGCCGCGTCAGCTCTTGCGGTGCCCTATCAGCCGGGGCTTCTGCTCCAGGCCGTCCAGGCCGTGCCAGGCCAGGTTCACCAGATGCGCGGCGACCTCCGCCTTCTTCGGCTTGCGGACGTCGAGCCACCACTGGCCCGTCAGCGCCACACTGCCCACCAGCGCCTGGGCGTAGAGCGGCGCCAGCTTCGGATCGAAGCCCCGCGCCTTGAACTCCAGGCCCAGGATGTCCTCCACCTGCGTGGCGATATCGCTGATGAGCGAGGCGAACGTGCCCGTCGACTGGGCCACCGGCGAATCCCGCACCAGGATCCGGAAGCCGTCCGTGTACCGCTCGATGTAGTCGAGCAGCGCGAACGCCGCCTGCTCCAGCAGCTCACGCGGATGGCCGGCGGTCAGCGCCCCCGTCACCATGTCGAGGAGCTGGCGCATCTCCCGGTCGACCACGACCGCGTACAGCCCCTCCTTGCCCCCGAAGTGCTCGTACACCACCGGCTTGGAGACCCCCGCCTTCGCCGCGATCTCCTCCACCGACGTGCCCTCGAACCCCTTCTCGGCGAAGAGGGTCCGGCCGATGTCCAGCAGCTGCTCCCGGCGCTCCGCGCCGGTCATCCTCACCCGGCGGCCGCGCCGGGGCTTCTCGCTGCTGCTGGTACCGCCGTCGATCGCCACGTTCTCCATCATGCCGCGTCGGCGGGCTCGCCCCGGCGCCGGGCTTCGATCCGCGACGCGTCCGGCCAGCGCACGTCGTAGGCCCAGCCGAGCTGCTCGAACCAGCGGATCAGCCGCGCGCTGGAGTCCACCTGGCCGCGCAGCACCCCGTGCCGCGCCGACGTCGGGTCCGCGTGGTGCAGGTTGTGCCAGGACTCACCGCACGACAGCACCGCCAGCCACCACACGTTGCCCGAGCGGTCCCGCGACTTGAACGGCCGCTTGCCGACCGCGTGGCAGATCGAGTTGATCGACCAGGTCACGTGGTGCAGCAGCGCCACCCGTACCAGGGAGCCCCAGAAGAACGCGGTGAACGCGCCCCACCACGACATCGTCACCAGACCGCCCACCAGCGGCGGAATCGCCAGCGACAGCGCGGTCCAGCCGATGAACTGCCGCGAGATCGCCCGGATCGCCGGGTCCTTGATCAGATCCGGCGCGTACTTGGCCTGCGGCGTGCGCTCCTCGTCGAACATCCAGCCGATGTGCGCCCACCACAGGCCCTTCATCAGCGCCGGTACGGTCTCACCGAACCGCCACGGCGAGTGCGGGTCGCCCTCCGCGTCGGAGAACTTGTGGTGCTTGCGATGGTCGGCCACCCAGCGCACCAGCGGCCCCTCCACCGCCAGCGACCCCATGATCGCCAGCGCGATCCGCAGCGGCCGCTTCGCCTTGAAGGAACCGTGCGTGAAGTAACGGTGGAAGCCGATCGTGATGCCGTGGCAGCCGATGTAGTACATCGCCACCAGCAGACCCAGATCGAGCCAGCTCACCCCCCACCCCCACGCCAGCGGCACCGCCGCCAGCAGGGCCAGGAAGGGCACCGTGATGAACAGCAGCAGCGCGATCTGCTCGATCGAACGCTTGCTGTCACCGCCGAGCGTGGCGGAGGGCTGGGCGGTGGCGGAGACGAGCTCCTCGGAGTCCGAGGTCACCTCGGGGCTTGTGGTCATGGATGTCCCTGGGGAGAAAGGAAGGAGAGGGGGAAGAGGGGGAAACGGACAGGAGCGGACAAGCTCGGGCGAACACGAGCGTGTGGCTACGCTTCCGTAACCTACGGCGACGTAAGTATGGCAGCGCGGTGGCGCGCGGCAAGAGGGCGCGAACGGGCCACCGGCGGCACCACGACGACGGCCGCCTATCCTGGGTGCGTCGGACAGCGCGGTCCGCAAGCCTCCAGTACCCCTCCAGACGTGCTCAAACACTGCAAGGAGCCGCACCTGTGAGCAGTGCCGACCAGACCCCCACCGCCAACGCCGAGCTGCGTTCCGACATCCGCCGACTGGGCGACCTGCTGGGCGAGACCCTCGTCCGGCAGGAGGGCCACGAGCTCCTCGACCTCGTCGAGAAGGTCCGCCGGCTCACCCGCGAGGACGGCGAGGCCGCCGCCGAGCTGCTCGGCGACACCGACCTGGAGACCGCCGCCAAGCTCGTGCGCGCCTTCTCCACGTACTTCCATCTGGCGAACGTCACCGAGCAGGTGCACCGCGGCCGCGAGCTGCGCGAGAGGCGCGCCGCCGAGGGCGGCCTGCTCGCCCGCACCGCCGACATGCTCAAGGACGGCGACCCCGAGCACGTCCGCGCCACGGTGAAGAACCTCAACGTGCGGCCCGTCTTCACGGCCCACCCCACCGAGGCCGCCCGCCGCTCCGTCCTCAACAAGCTGCGCCGGATCGCCGCCCTGCTGGAGACCCCGGTCATCGAGGCCGACCGGCGCCGCCACGACCTGCGGCTCGCCGAGAACATCGACCTCATCTGGCAGACGGACGAGCTCCGCGTCGTGCGCCCGGAGCCCGCCGACGAGGCCCGCAACGCCATCTACTACCTCGACGAGCTGCACGCGGGCGCCGTCGGCGACGTCCTCGAGGACCTCGCCGCCGAACTGGAGCGCGTCGGAGTCGAGCTGCCCGCCGGCACCCGCCCGCTGACCTTCGGCACCTGGATCGGCGGCGACCGCGACGGCAACCCCAACGTCACCCCCTCGGTCACCTGGGACGTGCTGATCCTCCAGCACGAGCACGGCATCAACGACGCCCTCGAACTCATCGACGAGCTGCGCGGCTTCCTCTCCAACTCCATCCGCTACGCCGGAGCCACCGACGAGCTCCTCACCTCCCTCCAGGCCGACCTGGAACGTTTGCCCGAGATCAGCCCCCGCTACAAGCGCCTCAACGCGGAGGAGCCGTACCGGCTCAAGGCCACCTGCATCCGCCAGAAGCTCGTCAACACCCGCGAACGCCTGGCCAAGGGCACCCCGCACCAGGAGGGCCGCGACTACCTCGGCACCGCCGAGCTGGTCCACGACCTCGCCCTCATCCAGACCTCCCTGCGCGCGCACCGCGGCGGACTGTTCGCCGACGGCCGGATGGACCGCACCATCCGCACCCTGACCGCGTTCGGCCTCCAGCTCGCCACCATGGATGTCCGCGAGCACGCCGACGCCCACCACCATGCCCTCGGCCAGCTCTTCGACCGGCTCGGCGAGGAGTCCTGGCGGTACGCCGACATGCCGCGCGACTACCGGCAGAAGCTGCTCGCCAAGGAGCTGCGGTCCCGGCGGCCGCTCGCGCCCACGCCCGCCCCGCTCGACCCGGCCGGCCAGAAGACCCTCGGCGTCTTCCACACGATCAAGGAGGCCTTCGAGCGGTTCGGCCCCGAGGTCATCGAGTCGTACATCATCTCCATGTGCCAGGGTGCCGACGACGTCTTCGCCGCCGCCGTCCTCGCCCGCGAGGCCGGCCTCATCGACCTCCACGCCGGCTGGGCCAAGATCGGCATCGTGCCGCTCCTGGAGACCACCGACGAGCTCAAGGCCGCCGACGTCATCCTCGACGGCATGCTCGCCGACCCCTCCTACCGCCGCCTCGTCTCCCTGCGCGGCGACGTCCAGGAGGTCATGCTCGGCTACTCCGACTCCTCCAAGTTCGGCGGCATCACCACCAGCCAGTGGGAGATCCACCGCGCCCAGCGCCGGCTGCGCGACGTCGCCCACCGCTACGGCGTACGCCTCCGCCTCTTCCACGGCCGCGGCGGTACCGTCGGCCGCGGCGGCGGCCCCTCGCACGACGCCATCCTCGCCCAGCCCTGGGGCACCCTCGAGGGCGAGATCAAGGTGACCGAGCAGGGTGAGGTCATCTCCGACAAGTACCTCATCCCGTCCCTCGCCCGGGAGAACCTCGAACTGACGGTCGCCGCCACCCTCCAGGCCTCCGCCCTGCACACGGCGCCCCGCCAGTCCGACGAGGCCCTCGCCCGCTGGGACGCGGCCATGGACACCGTCTCCGAGGCCGCCCACACCGCGTACCGCAGGCTGGTCGAGGACCCGGACCTGCCCGCCTACTTCTTCGCCGCCACCCCCGTCGACCAGCTGGCCGACCTCCACCTCGGCTCCAGGCCGTCCAGGAGGCCCGACTCCGGCGCCGGACTCGACGGACTGCGCGCCATCCCCTGGGTGTTCGGCTGGACCCAGTCCCGCCAGATCGTCCCCGGCTGGTTCGGTGTCGGCTCAGGACTCAAGGCGCTGCGCGAGGCCGGGCTCGACGCGGTCCTCGGCGAGATGTACGAGAAGTGGCACTTCTTCCGCAACTTCCTCTCCAACGTCGAGATGACGCTGGCCAAGACGGACCTGCGGATCGCCCGCCACTACGTCGACACCCTGGTCCCGGACGAACTCAAGCACGTCTTCGAGACCATCGAGGCGGAGCACGCACTGACCGTCGCCGAGGTCCTGAAGGTGACGGGCGGTCAGCGACTGCTCGACTCCAACCCGGTGCTCCAGCAGACCTTCTCCATCCGCGACGCCTACCTGGACCCCATCTCCTACCTCCAGGTCGCCCTCCTCGCCCGCCAGCGCGAGGCGGCCGAGCGCGGCGAGGAGCCGGACCCGCTCCTCGCACGAGCCCTGCTGCTCACCGTCAACGGCGTGGCCGCGGGCCTGCGCAACACCGGCTGACCGGCGGCGCATACGACGGTGCCCCCGCCGGAATCCACGGATTCCGGCGGGGGCACCGCGCGTTACGGAACTCAGTGCTGCTGGGCCTTGCGGCGACGCATCACCAGGAAGCCACCGGCGCCCGCGAGGGCGACGGCAACGGCGGCGATGACGCCGACCGGGGCGCTGGAACCGGTCTCGGCGAGATCGCCGGTGGCGCTGCTCCCGGAAGCCGTCGGCGCCGGCTGCCCGGCGGCGGCGCTGTCCGTCGCGGACGGCGTTGCACCCGGGGTCTCGGACGAGCCGGGGGTACCCGGCGTCTCACCGGGCTTGGTGGTCTCCGTGCCCGGCTTGGTGGTCTCGGTACCCGGCTTCGTCGTCTCGGTACCGGGCTTCGTGGTCTCGGTACCGGGCTTCGTCGGCTCGCACTCGCTCTTGAAGACCTTGTGCTTCGGGGCGCCCTTCTTGCCCTCGAAGTCCCAGAACAGCTTGTACTGGCCGTCCGGGAGAGTCATGTCCTCCGTGCGCTCATGACCGTCCGCGTCGAGGGTGAGCGCACCGGTCTTCACCGTGGTGCCCTTGTCCTGGTCGTTCTTCGCCCAGGCCTGGATCTCCCACTCGACCTTCTGACCGGCGTCGAACCCGAAGGCGTCGAGGTAGAAGGTGCAGACCTTGGGCTCGTTCTGACGGAGCTCCTCGCCGGTCTTGGAGTCGTGGATCTTGACGGTGCCGTTGTCGCCCTTGGGGCCCGAGGCGGAGGCGGCGGGCGCCAGCAGCAGAGAAGCGGCCGCCACGGCGGTGACAACCGTGCCGGCGGAAATCAGGGAACGTCGCATATGGGCTGTCCAACTGAGAGTTGAGGGATGCCGTGGGAGGTGGCGGGGGCAGCCTATCCGTAGCTTTAAGCCACCCTTAACCCACCGCCGATAACAATCGGAACGCGACCTTCACAGCGCGAAGAACGCGCCCACCAGCAACGCCCCGCCCAACGCCGCCGCCGACCACGCCGTCCGCGTCATCCGCATCCCGCCCCCGATCACCGGCGCCGCCAGCAGCAGCGCCCCGCCCAACGGCAGCCAGGCGTGCAGACCCCCGCCCCACCCCGCTCGAACCGCCTCGGCCGTCCCCGGCTTCACCACCACCGGCAGCGTCTGGCCCTTGGCCGCCGCCACCGAGTGCTCGATCGTCAGCGTGTGGTGCGGCGAGGGCGGATCCGCCGGCACATAACGCCCGCTGCACGTCTCCTCGTTGCAACCGGTCACCGTCAACGTGCCGTGCTCACGGCCCTTCGGAAGGAGGATGTGCTGCGCCGTCCCCCAGGACGACCACGCGCCCGCGACGACGAGCAACAGGGCGACCAGAGCCATGGCGGCGTTACGGGCATGCGTCATGACCCGCGATCGTACAGTCGTACCGCCCGCCGGTCCGTGTCAGGAGTTGTACGCGGACTGCGCCCGCTCCAGACCCTCCGCCACCAGACACTCGACCGAATCCGCCGCCCGGTCCACGAAGTAGCCCAGCTCCTTGCGCTCCGCCGAGGAGAAATCCTTCAACACGAAGTCCGCCACCTGCATCCGGCCCGGCGGACGGCCGATACCGAACCGCACCCGGTGATAGTCGGGCCCCATCGCCTTCGTCATCGACTTCAGACCGTTGTGACCGTTGTCCCCGCCACCGATCTTCAACCGCAGCATGCCGTAATCGATGTCCAGCTCGTCATGGACCGCCACCACACGCGCCGTCGGCACCTTGTAGAAATCCCGCAGCGCCGTCACCGGACCACCCGAGAGATTCATGTACGACATCGGCTTCGCGAGAACCACCCGGCGATTGGCCGGCCCCACCGGACCCATACGCCCCTCCACGACCTGCGCCTGCGCCTTCTGCGCCCGCTTGAACTTCCCGCCGATACGCTCGGCCAGCAGGTCCACGACCATGAAACCGACGTTGTGCCGATTGCCCGCGTACTCCGGGCCCGGATTACCGAGACCGACGATCAGCCAAGGGGCGTTCGCCTCGTCCGTCATGCGCGTCACGTCTCCTCGTGTACGTACAGAAGAAACGGGGTGCCGGGCCGTCGCGGCCCGTCACCCCGTCACGTCAGGCAGAGCCTACGGCTCAGGCCTCGGCGCCCTCGGACTCACCCTCGCCACCGGCGGCCGGCTCCTCGGCCTGCGCGGCCAGGATCTGGATGACAGCGGCCTCGGGGTCCGTCACCAGGGTGGTGCCGTTCGGCAGCGGAACGTCCTTCGCGTGGATCGAGTCGCCGGCCTCCAGGCCCGCGATCGACACCGTGACGGACTCGGGGATGTGCGTCGCCTCGGTCTCGACGGAGATCGTGTTCAGCACGTTCTCGACCAGGAAGCTGCCCGGGGCCAGCTCACCCTCGGTCTCGACGACGACCTCGACGGTGACCTTCTCGCCACGGCGGACGAGGAGCAGGTCGACGTGCTCCAGGAAGCCCTTCAGCGGGTCACGCTGCACGGCCTTCGGGATCGCCAGCTCGGTCGTACCGTCGATGTCCAGGGACAGCAGGACGTTCGGCGTACGCAGGGCGAGCAGCAGCTCGTGACCCGGCAGCGCGACGTGGACCGGCTCGGCGCCGTGACCGTAGATGACACCCGGAACCTTGTTGGCGCGACGGATACGGCGGGCAGCGCCCTTGCCGAACTCCGTGCGGGTCTCCGTGACGAGCTTGACCTCGGACATATGCACTCCTCGTAAGCAGTAAAAAGGACAGTGTCGGCTACCCGGCCACGACTGGCCTGCTACGAAGAGCGCGTCGATAACGGACCGCCGCACCACACCGGGTACGGCCTCCCTCGCCGAGCAACTCCGGCAGTCTACTCGCCCTCCCCCGAGCGACCCAATCGATCACCCGCGGCGCCCGGGCACAGGGGAAGAGGGCCGCCTCCCCGACGGGGAAACGGCCCTCCCTTCGTACGAGCTGTGTGCTTACTGCTCCTCGAAGAGGCTCGTCACCGAACCGTCCTCGAACACCTCACGCACCGCACGCGCGATCGTCGGCGCGATCGACAGAACCGTGATCTTGTCGAGCTCCAGCGAGCTCGGCACCGGCAGCGTGTCCGTGAACACGAACTCGCTCACCTTCGAGTTCTTCAACCGGTCCGCGGCCGGGCCGGAGAGGATGCCGTGCGTGGCCGTCACGATGACGTCCTCGGCGCCGTGCGCGAACAGCGCGTCGGCGGCGGCGCAGATCGTGCCACCCGTGTCCACCATGTCGTCGACCAGGACACAGACCCGGCCCTCCACATCGCCGACGACCTCGTGGACGGTCACCTGGTTGGCGACATCCTTGTCACGACGCTTGTGCACGATCGCCAGCGGCGCGTCCAGACGGTCGCACCAGCGGTCCGCCACCCGCACCCGACCCGCGTCCGGAGACACGATCGTCAGCTTGTCACGGTCGACCTTCGCGCCCACGTAGTCCGCCAGCACCGACAGCGCCGACAGATGATCCACCGGACCGTCGAAGAAGCCCTGGATCTGATCCGTGTGCAGATCGACCGTGAGGATGCGGTGCGCACCCGCGCACTTCAGCATGTCGGCGACCAGACGCGCCGAGATCGGCTCACGCCCACGGTGCTTCTTGTCCTGGCGGGCATACCCGTACGACGGAATGATCACGGTGATGCTCCGCGCGGAAGCCCGCTTCAGAGCATCGATCATGATCAGCTGCTCCATGATCCACTTATTGATCGGAGCCGTGTGGCTCTGGATCAGGAAGCAGTCCGCGCCCCGCGCCGACTCCTGGAAACGGACGTAGATCTCGCCGTTCGCGAAGTCGAAAGCCTTCGTCGGCACGAGGCCGACACCCAGCTGGTGCGCGACCTCCTCGGCCAGCTCGGGGTGGGCGCGGCCGGAGAAGAGCATCAGCTTCTTCTCGCCGGTCGTCTTGATCCCGGTCACAGCACTGTCTCCTCAGACGTGTTCTCTGGCCGCGACCAACGAGCCTTCGTGCGCGCGTGCGAGCCAGCCGAATTTATGTGCACGTATCACGGTACGCCGAGTTCGACGTAGCCGTTTCCGGTCAGCTTTCGCCGGCGGACACCTCCGAGGCCACCTGAGCAGCCTGCGCCGCGGCACTCCCCGGCCGCTTACGAGCCACCCAACCCTCGATATTCCGCTGCTGGCCACGGGCGACAGCCAACGCGCCGGCCGGCACATCCTTCGTGATCACCGACCCCGCGGCGGTGTACGCACCGTCCCCGATCGTGACAGGAGCCACAAACATGTTGTCCGAACCCGTCTTGCAGTGAGACCCGACCGTCGTGTGGTGCTTCGCCTCACCGTCGTAGTTCACGAACACGCTCGCCGCACCGATGTTCGTGTACTCGCCGATCGTCGCGTCGCCCACGTACGACAGGTGCGGAACCTTCGTCCCCTCACCGATCGTCGCGTTCTTCATCTCCACGTACGTACCCGCCTTGGCCTTCGGACCCAGCTTCGTACCCGGACGCAGATACGCGAACGGCCCCACGGACGCGCTCTCACCGATGGCGGCCGAGTCGGCGACCGTGTTGTCCACCCGGGCGCCCCGGCCGACCGTCGTGTCCTTCAATCGAGTGTTCGGCCCCACCTCGGCGTCCTCACCGATGTGCGTCGCACCCAGCAGCTGCGTACCCGGATGGATCACGGCGTCCCGCTCGAACGTCACCGTGACATCGACCAGGACCGACCCCGGGTCCACCACCGTCACACCGGCCGTCATCGCCCGCTCCAGCAGCCGCCGGTTCAGCAGGGTACGAGCCTCCGCGAGCTGCACCCGGTTGTTGATGCCGAGGATCTCGCGATGGTCGGCGGCGACGGACGCCCCCACCCGGTGACCCGCCTCACGCAGGATCGACAGCACATCGGTGAGGTACTCCTCACCCTGGCTGTTGTCCGTCCGCACCTTGCCCAGCGCGTCCGCGAGCAGCCGCCCGTCGAACGCGAACACCCCGGAGTTGATCTCCCTGATCGCACGCTGCGCCTCGGAGGCGTCCTTGTGCTCCACGATCGCGGTCACGGCGCCGGTCGCCTCGTCCCGCACGATCCGCCCGTAGCCGGTCGAGTCCGGCACCTCGGCGGTCAGCACGGTGACGGCGTTGCCGTCGGCCGCGTGGGTGGCGGCGAGGCCCTTCAAGGTCTCCCCGGAGAGGAGGGGAGTGTCACCGCAGACGACGACGACCGTCCCCTCCGGCGCCTGCCCCAGCTCCTCGAGCCCCATCCGGACGGCGTGACCGGTGCCGTTCTGCTCGTACTGCACGGCGGTACGGGTACCGGCGTAGTGGGCGTCGAGATGCGCGGACACCTGCTCACGGGCGTGTCCGACGACCACGACGAGGTGCTCGGGCTCCAGCTCGCGCGCGGCGGAGACGACATGTCCGACGAGCGAGCGCCCGGCGATTTCGTGCAGGACCTTGGGGGTCTTCGACTTCATGCGGGTGCCCTCACCCGCTGCGAGGACGACGACGGCTGCCGGGCGGTTGGCGCTCACGGGAATGCCCTTCGGCTTTCGGGTGGTGGACATCCGCAGGATACCGGGGGGTTTCGGGGCGGACATGAGTGCGGGTCCTGACCGGAGAGGTCAGGACCCGAACCAAGAAGCTCCCCCGCCAGGACTCGAACCCGGACATAAGGCACCAAAAGCCTCAGTGCTGCCAATTACACCACGGGGGATGGTAACCGACTTAAACCGGACATGTGGTCAGGCCGTCGGATCGGCACCCAACACTATGCCGTACCAGGCCCCCTCCATGCGACGGTGGAGGTCCGGTGGTCTTCGGAAAACGGCTGGCCCCCGCCCGTAGTCTGGGAGTCATGACCACAACGGGGGCGCACCAGGACGCGGCGGGCACGCCCGCGCGCGGTATGTGGTGGTGGGGGAGACGGCGCAGTGCGGTGCTGGACATCGTGCTGGCCGCGGTGTCGGCGCTGGAGTGCGGGCTGGAGGGGGTCCGGTTCGCGGGTGAGGTGTCGTTGCCGGTGCCGGTGGGGGTGGTGTTCGGGCTGGTCGTCGGTTCGGTGCTGCTGGTGCGGCGTCGGTGGCCGATTACCGTCGTTCTGGTCTCGGTGGCGATCACGCCGGCCGAGATGGGTTTTCTGATGGGGATCGTCGGGCTCTATTCGCTCGCCGCCTCCGAGGTGCCTCGCCGGATCACGGCCGCGCTGGCGGGTATGTCGACGGTGGCGGTGTTCCTCGTGACGGTGGTGCGGCTGCGTCAGGACGTCGCCCAGGCGGATGTGGATCAGCAGGATTTCGATCCGAGTGGCTGGTACGTCCCGGTCGTGTCGCTCTTCATGACGCTGGGGCTGAACGCGCCGCCCGTGCTGTTCGGTCTGTACATAGGGGCTCGGCGTCGGCTGATGGAGAGTCTGCGCGAGCGGGCGGACAGTCTGGAGCAGGAGTTGTCGTTGCTGGCCGACCGGGCCGAGCAGCGGGCGCAGTGGGCGCGGCGGGAGGAGCGGACCCGGATCGCGCGGGAGATGCATGACGTGGTCGCGCACCGGGTGTCGTTGATGGTGGTCCATGCGGCGGCGTTGCAGGCGGTGGCGTTGAAGGATCCGCAGAAGGCGGTGCGGAACGCGGCGCTGGTGGGGGACATGGGGCGGCAGGCGTTGACGGAGTTGCGGGAGATGTTGGGGGTGCTGCGGGAGGACGCGGTGCCGGCTCCGGGTCCGTCGGTGGTGCCGTTGGCGGCGGTGGGTGCGGCGGCGGCCGCTGCGGCGGAGGCGGCGTCGGAGGACGGGGACGGGCCGTGTCTGGACGCGCTGGAGTCGCTGGTGGAGCAGTCGCGGCAGGCGGGGGTGGTGGTGGAGCTGGTGGTGCTGGGGGAGGCGCGGGCGTACGGCGCGGAGGTGGAGCGGACGGCGTACCGGGTGGTTCAGGAGGCGCTGACGAACGTGCACAAGCATGCGGCGGGCGCGAAGGTCGTGGTGCGTCTGGCGCATCGGGAGGCCGAGGTGGCGATGCAGGTGGAGAACGGGCCTTCGGACGCGGCGGTGGCGGACGCGGATCTGCCGAGTGGGGGGAACGGCCTGGTCGGTATGCGGGAGCGGGTGGCGCGGCTGGGTGGGGTGTTCGTGTCGGGTCCGACGGAGGCGGGTGGTTTCCGGGTGTCGGCGGTGTTGCCGGTGGGGGAGGAGCGGGCGGCGTAGGCGGGGCGTGGCGCGCGCGGTGCCGACGCCCTCAGCCGTGCTTCAGCCGGTGACGAGTCGGGTCGGCTCGATGCCGGTGACGAGGGTGGACAGGGCGGTGTCGATGTCCCGGCCGAGGTACCAGTCGCCGGTGTGGTCGAGGCTGTAGATCCGGCCTTCGAGGTCGATGGCGAGGACGGCTTGGTGGTCGCCTTCCTCGCCGAGGGGGGCGATCTCGGTGTCGAGGGCGCGTCCGAGGTCGGCGAGGGTGCGGGCGATGTGGAGGCCGGCGAGGGGGTCGAAGCGTACGGTCGCGGGGGCGATCTGGCGGCCGGCGCCGGGGGCGGTGACGCACAGGCCGCCGAATTCGGCCCAGGCTTCGACGGCGGCGGGGAAGACGTGGTGCCGGTGGCCGGCGGGAGAGACGTGGGCGCGGAGGGTGTCGGCCCATTCCTCGGCGAGTCTGATGTCCCAGCGGCCGGGCTGCCAGCCCGCCTCGCGGAGGGCGGCGTCGACGTTGACCGGGAATCGGGTGGTGCTCAGGTGGTCGGGCATGGTGGTGCGGTCAGCCGTTCTCGACAGTCGAGGTGGGGTCGACGGTGCGGACGCCGAAGTGGGCGAGCATCGCCGTACAGGATCGGCAGGGTGCGGCGTAGCTGCCGTGGAGGGGGTCGCCGGCCTCGCGGATGCGGCGCGCGGTGAGTTTGGCGTGCTTGAGGGAGCGGCGGGCTTCGCCGTGGGTGAGGGGCTTGCGCTGGGCGCGCTTGGAGCGGCTGGTGTCGGTGGCGGTGAGGTGGCGGGAGAGCAGGATCGCCTCGGGGCAGCGCCCGGTGAAGCGTTCGCGCTGGCCGCTGGTGAGGGTGTCCAGGAAGTCCTGGACGAGTGGGTGGAGTACGGGGGGCTGGTCGCCGCGGCCGGCGGTGCAGGTGAGTGTTTCGCCGCGTACGGACAGTGCCGCGCCGACGGTGGGGAGGATTCCGTCGCGGCGGAAGCGCAGTAACGGGGCGTGGGTGGTGTCGGTGCTGCTCCAGTTGAGGCGTGGGTCACCCTGGGTGGGCGTCGGTGCTGCGTGCATGGTGCGTTCTTCCCCTCTTGCAATCCCCCGAGTTGCGGGAACAGAGTGCCAAATGGGGCGGTGCGTGGGGAAGCGGGGTAGCGGAAACGCGCGGTGGGTGTGTCGGAACTATCGTCGGTGTGTCATCTGGCTGTGACAGTTGGTCACGGTCGGTGGTGGTGGCCGTATCGGGCCGGGTGGTGGGCTTGTGGCAGCGCATAGGCTGTGCGGAATCAGCCAGCAGCCAGCGCAGGGGGCAACCGCCATGACGACAGGTCGGCTCGGGCAGCATGCCGCGCCACCGAACGCGGCCTACGCCGGGCAGGTCGTGCATTTCCCGGATCCGGTCCGGGCGTCCCGGCATCCCAGAGGGGTGCGGGTGGATGAGCAGGGCTACCCGGATTTCTCGCCGTACGCCCGGGCGGCGGCGGAGATCGCCGAGCCGCCGGAGGGTTTCGGCGTCGATGAGCTGCGGTTGACGGACTATGTGTCGGCGAACGCGGCGCTGGCGGCGACGGGGCACGAGCTCTGGGACACGATTCCGGCGGTGGCGACGCCGCACGGCTGGACGTGGCATCACGTGGCGGGCGGTCGGCGGATGGAGCTGGTGCCGGTCGAGGTGAAGGCGCTGCTGCGGCATCACGGTGGGATCGCGACGGCTGCGGTCGACCAGTCGAAGCGGGGTACGCGGCCGTTGCAGGAGACCCGTCCGGCGCACTTCGGGTTGCCGAAGGGTGCGCTGTCGGTGTCGGAGCAGCAGCTGCTGGGTGTGGAGGAGGACCTGGGGTACCGCCTGCCGGGTGCGTACCGCTCGTTCTTGAAGGCGGCCGGTGGGTGCGCGCCGGTCGGTGCGGCGCTCGACGCGGAGCTGGGTCTTCTGGTGGACCAGCCGTTCTTCACGGTGCGGGAGGAGGCGGGGGTCAATGACCTCGTCTATGTCAACAAGTGTCTGCGGGACCACCTGACGAAGGATTTCCTGGGTGTCGCCTTCGTGCAGGGCGGGATCCTGGCGGTGAAGGTGAAGGGCCAGGGGGTCGGGTCGGTGTGGTTCTGCGTGTACGACGACGCGCGGGATCAGGACGGCTGGTCGGTGAACGAGCGGGTGGAGCGGTTGCTGTTGCCGTGCGGTGAGGACTTCGACGCCTTTTTGGGGCGGTTGGCGGGTAATCCGCCGGAGCTCGAGACGGTGGCGAACCTGATGGTGGACGGCGGCTTCGCGCGCGCGGTGCCTGTGGTTCCGGTTGTTCCGGTGGGGGAGTGACGTTTCTGTGGTGACGTTCGCGCAGGCGCAGGAGCGCGCCGAGGAGTGGATCAACGGCGAGGTGCCCGCGTACCAGCATCGGGAGGTGCGGGTACGTGAGTTCGAGCTGGGTTTCGTGGTGTGGGCGGAGGACCGCGAGGAGGGGCCGACGTCGGACGGGGGCCGTCAGCGGCTGGTCATCGCGCGGGACAGCGGTGAGGCGACGCTGTGGCCGGGGCTGCCGGTGGGTGAGGTGATCCGGCGGTACGAGGAGGAGTACGGGGCGTCGCAGGAGGCGGCTCCTGCGGGGGCGGCGGCGCCTGCGCAGCGGGTGGATCTGAATCAGACGTCGTTCCTGCTGAGCCCGCCGGAGTGGTTGCAGGAGGCGGCGGACAAGCTGGGTCTGCCGCCGAAGGGGCCGAACGCTTCGCAGGCGGGCGGGAGTTCGTCGGCGCCTGAGGAGCCGGAGTACGAGCCGACGGCGTCGGACGGCGTGCCGGCGAGCAGCCCGTGGGCGGACGCGAACGCGAGCTCGGGTGGGGCGCAGGGGTCGGTGCCGTTGCCGGCGACGGTCTTCGCGCCGCCGCTCTCGGGCGCGGACGATGACGACACTCCGCCGCCGGTGGTGGGCGCGGACGCCCCGACGGCCCTGATGTCGGGCGGCAGCGCGCTTCCGCCGACGGCGATCGCGCCGAGACTGGACCCGAACGCGGGGCCGCCTTCCGGGCCGGCTTCGGGGCCTGCGGATCCGTTCGGTGCGGGTGCTCCCGGTGGCCCGGGCGCCCCCGGCGGCCCGGTGTCCGCCGGTGGGCCGGGTGCGCCGGATGCCTCGGGTGGTTCCGGGGCCTCGCTCCCCGGTCTCGCGCCGGCGCCCGGTGCGCCGGGTGCGCCGGGTGTGAACGGTGCTCCGGCGGGCGCGGGTGCGTCCGATGGTTCCGGCGCGGCTGCGTCTTCCGGTGGCCCGACTTCGTTCGGTGGGGCGGGGGAACCGTCGGACCCGTCCGCTCCTGGCGCCGGTGCGCCCGGGGCTCCGTTGCCGGCCGCGTCCGCCACTCCGCCGTCGATGCCCGGCGTTGCCGGAACCGGGGACATCGCGGACGCGGCCACGAGCAAGGCCGTTCTGCCGCCGCGCGGTTCGCGGGGTGGCGGCGGGGGCAATCCGCCTCCGCCTCCGCCGCCGCAGGCGCCCGGGGCTCCCGGGGCTCCCGCCGGGGGGTACGTACCGACGCGGATGGTGCCGCAGCTCGGGCCGGACGGGCCTCAGCCTCCCGGTCCGCCCACGCCTCCGCGGCCTGTGCACCAGGCCGCGACCATGCTGGCGAACCCGAGTCAGGGCGGTCCCGGTACGCCGCCGCCTCCGCCCGCGCCGCCGGGTATGCCCGGTGCGCGCGGTGGCGGGGTCGAGCATGCCGCGACGATGCTGGCCCACCCCGGCCCGGGCGGGCCCCCCGCGCCGCCCGGACCTCCCGGTGCGCCGGGTGCGCCCACGCCGCCGGGACCTCCCGGCCAGCCCGGCCCGCCCGGTGTGCACCACGCGGCGACGATGCTGGCGCATCCCGGTCCCGGCGGTCCCGGTGGTCCGGCCGCCCCGCCGCCTCCGGCGCCTCCGGGGCCTGTCGGTCCCGGCGCTCCCCCGGCGTACGGCTATCCGCAGCAGCCCACCGGTCAGCCGACCGTCGGCCCGGGCTACCAGGCCGTGCTGCGCTACCGCGCGCCCGACGGTTCCGAGGCCCAGATCATCCGGCGGTCCGCTCCCGGCACCCCGCACCCCGAGTGGCAGATCCTGCACGAGCTGCGCGCCATGAACGTGCCGCCGCAGCAGGTGCTCGAACTCCACACGGAGCTGGAGTCCTGCGAGCTGCCCGGCGGTTACTGCGCCCGGATGATCAGGGAGACCTGGCCGCAGGCGCGGATCACCAACATCGCTCCGTACGGCACGGATCACTCGAGCCGTCAGCAGGGCATGCGGCAACTGCTCACCCATCAGGGTGAGTTGCATCAGGTCGCGGACGGCCCGGCCCGTCCGGCGCCGGTCCGTGCTCCGCTGCCGCAGGTGCAGCCGCTGCCGCCGATCCCCCCGGAGGGGATCGCGCAGGAGCTGGCCGGTGCGTTCGGCCCGGGCATCTGCCGGTTCGACCAGCGGGCGGTGTCGCGGCAGGGAGTCCCGGAGGTGGTGGCGCTCACGCTCGTCTGGGCGGGTCTGCCGGCGGACTTCGGGCCCTTCTTCTGGGCGCAGCCCGCGCAGCCGGTCGTGCCGACACTCGCCGAGCTCGCCGCGCAGCGGCAGGTCCAGCCGGCGTCGGACGCGGGGTCGTACCTCGTCATCGGTTCGGACTTCGGGCGCGCGATCTGCGTCCAGTACGGTACGGCGCACATCGTCGCCGTACCCGTCGAGGCCGGTCCGGGCGGGCAGCCGGTGCCGCCGCAGTTCGTGAACACCGGGCTGCCGGAGTTCACCCGGTCCATGGCGCTGCTGGGACGGATGTGGCGGCTGCGGTTCGGGCTCAACCCGGAGCAGGCGGGCCGCTGGACGGTCGACTTCCAGGCGCAGCTGGCGATGCTGGACCCGGCGGCGCTGGCGTCACCGGACAGCTGGTGGTCGGTGCTCCTCGAACAGATGTGGGACGGCCTGCTCTAGAACGGGCCGTCCGACCGACTGGGTCGGCTGGGGTCCGTGTCCGGCCAAAGGCGCTCGATGTGTACGTCACGTCGAGCGCCTTTTGTCATGCCCGATGGCGCATCCTTGGTATTTGAGCCACTACGGAAGGGGCGCCAGGGATGAGTTTCGCCGTCGGACGGGGTCGCGGGTACCGGCCCGAACAGGTCGACCGTCAGCTCGCCTCGCTCTCCGACGAGCGCGACGCCGCCTGGGAGCGCGCGGCGCGGCTCACCGTCCTCGCCAAGGAGATGGAGGCGGACGCGGCGCGGCTGCGCGAGGTCGTGGCGGCGCTCGCGCCGCAGCGGTACGAGTCCCTGGGGGAACGGGCCGCCCGCATTCTCGCCCTGGCCGAGGAGGAGGACGAGGCCCTCGTACGAGCCGCCGAGGCCGCCGCCCAGTCCTGGGGCGAGGAGGCGCGGGCGGCGGCCCGGGAGGCGGCGGACGCGGCCCGGGCGTACGCCGACGAGGTGCTGGCGGAGGCGGAGGCCGCCGCCGAGGCGACCCTGCTGGCGGCCGCCGCCGAGGCGGAGGCGCTGCGGGCGGAAGCCGGCCGGGAGGCGGACGAGCGCCGCCGTGCGGCGCGGGCGGAGCTGGAGGAGACGGAGCGGCGGGCCGCGGCGCTCCTCGACGGGCAGCGCCGGAAGCAGACCTCCCTGAGGAAGGACGCCGAACAGGCGGCGGCGGCGCGGCTCGCGGAGCTGGAGACCCGGCACGCGAAGCTCCTCGCGGACGCCGAGTCCCGCCTCGACGAGGCCGGACGGGCCTACGCGGCGGAGGAGGAGAGTGCCCGGCACCGTCAGGAGGACGCGGAGGCGAGGGCCGCGGAGCTCCTCGCGGAGGCGAGGGTGCGTCAGGAACGTACGGAGCGCGAGACGGAGCGGGTGCTGCGGGAGCATGAGGAGGCCCGCGAGGAGATCCATGCCCATATGGACCACATCCGCACCGCGCTGGCGTCCTTGACGGGCCGCGTCGCCTCTCCCCAGGACCCGGACGCGGATCGGGGTTCCGGCCCGGAGGCCGGCCAGGGCTCGGATGCGGACGCGGCTGCGGACCCGGGCGCGGAGGACGACGGCAAGCCGTGACGGCCGGAGGCTACTCGGTGGTCCGCTCGTCGCCGTCCTTCAGGACCGGGAAACGGCGCGGCGCGAGCGTGAGCAGGACGAGCAGGGCGATCGCGGCCGCGGCCGCCGCGCCCAGATAGACGTAGTCCACCGCCGCGTCCACCGCGCGCCGCAGCTGGTCCGCGGCGGAGGCCGTGAGGGAGCCCGGCGAGTCGAGGGCCCGGGCGAGGCTGTCGAGGTCGCCGCCGTCCGCACCGAGCCGGGCGGCCAGTACGCCGTTGGCGACCGCCCCGAAGAGCGCCGCGCCGACGCTCTGGCCGACCTGGCGGCAGAAGAGGACGGACGCGGTCGTCGTCCCGCGCTCCTCGTACGGGACCGTCGACTGGACCCCGACGATCAGCGGCAGCTGGAAGAGGCCGAGCGCGCCGCCGAGCAGCAGCATGAGCAGGGCCGGCTGCCAGGGCTCGCCGGGGAAGGGCAGGAACGGGAAGGCGAGCAGGACCACCAGGGCCAGGCTGATGCCGATGACGGCGGTGAGCCGGAAGCCGATGCGGTGGTAGACCCGGTTGGACAGGGCCGCGGTGAGCGGCCAGCTGAGGGTCATGGCGGAGAGGACGAATCCGGCGGCGATCGGGCCGAGGCCGAGGACCGCCTGGGAGTAGGTGGGCAGGAAGACGGTGGGCGCGACCATGAGGAGGCCGAGCGCGCCGAGGGCCAG
Source organism: Streptomyces sp. NPDC003027 (assembly GCF_053591435.1). Classification (NCBI taxonomy): domain Bacteria; kingdom Bacillati; phylum Actinomycetota; class Actinomycetes; order Kitasatosporales; family Streptomycetaceae; genus Streptomyces; species Streptomyces sp. NPDC003027. Next base: position 8,464 of record NZ_JBSFTU010000066.1, on the reverse strand, counting down.
GTTGACGGCGGCGATCGTGCGGCGGCGCCAGATCCAGCCGGGGATGATCGGCTCGGCGGCCCGTCGTTCGACGAGGACCGTCACACCGGCGAGGGCGAGCGCGCCGCCGAAGAGCCCGAGCGAGGGCGCGGACGTCCACGGCCAGGCGACCCCGCCCTGGACGAGGGCGGTGAGCAGGAGGACCCCGGTCGCGAAGACGGTGAGCGCCCCGGCCCAGTCGACAGCGGGCCTGGCCCTGTCGCAACGCGCCGTTTCGGTGCCCGGCCGGTGGGGCTCCACCAGGTACCGGGCGATCAGCCACAGCGCCACCAGTCCCACCGGCAGGTTGATGAGGAAGATCCAGCGCCAGTCGGCGTAGCCCGCCAGCAGGCCGCCCGCCGCCGGTCCCGCCACCGAGGCCGCGGCCCAGACGGAGGACAGCTTCGCCTGGATCTTCGGGCGTTCCTTCAGCGGGTACAGGTCCGCGGCGATCGTCTGGATCGTGCCCTGGAGCGCGCCGCCGCCCAGGCCCTGTACGACGCGGAAGGCGATGAGGGAGCCCATGTTCCAGGCGGCGGCGCACAGCAGGGAGCCGATGAGGAAGAGAACGGTCCCGGCGATCAGGACCGGCTTGCGTCCGAAGGTGTCGCAGAGCTTCCCGTACACGGGGAGGGTGACCGTCACGGCGAGCAGATAGCCGGAGAACAGCCAGGAGAACACCGACAGGCCGCCGAGGTCGCCGACGATCTGCGGCACGGCGGTCGAGACGACGGTGCCGTCCAGTGCGGCGAGGGCCATGCCCAGCATCAGCGCCGCGACGACCGGTCCGCGTCCGCGCGGTGTGGTGGCGGGTGTGCCGGCGCGCTCCGTCGTGGTCTCGGACACCCCGTCGTTCCTCTCCCCCCGCGGCCCGAGCCCTTCGCCCTGCCGATGCGTCCTCCATCCGATTCGCCGGCTCAGCCTCTCATTCCGGCCTCGGGCGGAGAACCCCTAGGGGGATCTCCCCCATACGGGGCAGGGCCCGTTCGTCCCGACGGAGGACGAGGAAGCCCCCCTCCCGTCTTTACCTTGGTCCTACAGAACACCGTGGTCCTGCGGAACGCCTCGGTCCTGCGGAACACCCAAGCCCTGGGGAGAACCCCAGGGCGAAGAGTGCGGCCGGCACCATGGCCCGCCGCCCCGGCTCCTCGCAGACTCGACCCGAGCCTGACCCGCTCCCGCCCTCCGGCCGTATCAAGCCGTACCAGGCTGTATCCGAGTACACCCATCCATAGGAGACATACCGTGACTTCGGCTGTGACCACCCCCCGCCACGGGGATACCGGCGGGCGTACGGCCTTCGCCGCGCGGGCGCGACAGGTCGTCAAGGCGTACGGAGTGGGGGAGACCCGGGTCGTCGCGCTCGACCATGTCGATGTGGACATCGCCCGTGGGGCGTTCACCGCGATCATGGGGCCGTCCGGCTCCGGCAAGTCGACCCTGATGCACTGCCTCGCCGGGCTCGACACCGTCACCAGCGGCCGGATCCACCTCGACGAGACCGAGATCACCGGTCTGAAGGACAAGAAGCTCACCCAACTGCGCCGGGACCGGATCGGTTTCATCTTCCAGGCGTTCAACCTGCTGCCGACGCTGAACGCGCTGGAGAACATCACGCTGCCGATGGACATCGCCGGCCGCAAGGCGGACCGGGCGTGGCTCGACCGGGTGGTGGCGACCGTCGGTCTCGCCGACCGGCTGACGCACCGGCCCGCCCAGCTCTCCGGCGGTCAGCAGCAGCGCGTCGCGGTGGCCCGCGCGCTCGCCGCCCGCCCCGAGATCATCTTCGGTGACGAGCCGACCGGAAACCTCGACTCCCGCGCGGGCGCCGAAGTGCTCGGCTTCCTGCGGCAGTCGGTGGACGAGCTCGGCCAGACCATCGTGATGGTCACCCACGACCCCGTCGCCGCCAGCCACGCCGACCGTGTGCTCTACCTCGCCGACGGCCGGATCGTCGACGAGATGCTCCGGCCCACCGCCGACGCCGTACTCGACAGGATGAAGGACTTCGACGCGCGCGGGCGGACGTCATGACCGTGTGGAAGACCTCGCTGCGCAACTTCCTCGCGCACAAGGGGCGGATGGCGCTCTCGGCCGTCGCCGTCCTGCTGTCCGTGGCGTTCGTGAGCGGCACGCTGGTGTTCACGGACACCATGAACACCACCTTCGACAAGCTCTTCGCCTCGACCGCGTCCGACGTCACCCTCAGCCCCAAGGGCGCGGCGACGGACGACGAGACTCCGGCGACCGGTCGCCCCGAGACCCTGCCCGCCTCCCTCGTGGACCGGGTGCGCGAGGTCCGGGGCGTCGAGGACGCCCGGGGCTCGGTCGTCTCGCTGAGCGTGACCGTCGTCGACTCCCGTGACAAGAACGTCGGCCCCACCAGCGGCGCCCCGACGATCGCCGTCAACTGGTCGGACGTCGAGCTGCGTTCGATGGACCTCACCTCCGGCCACGCGCCGCGCGGCCCCACCGAGGTGATGGTCGACGGCGACACCGCCGAGAAGCACGGCCTGAAGATCGGTGACGAACTGCGCACCATCGCCGTCACCGGTGACTTCAAGGCCCGGATATCCGGCATCGTCGACTTCAAGGCCACCAACCCCGGTGCCACCGTCGTCTACTTCGACACCGCCACCGCGCAGCGCGAACTCCTGGGCCAGGAAGGCCTGTTCACGCAGATCACGGCCGACGCCGCCCCGGGCGTCAGCGACGAGACGCTGAAGGCGGACATCGCCTCCGCGGTCGGCGGGGCGTACACCCTGCAGACGGCGGCCGAGGCCGCCGACGCGGGGCGTGAGGACGTGGCCGGGTTCCTCGACGTCATGAAGTACGCGATGCTCGGCTTCGCCGGAATCGCCTTCCTCGTCGGCATCTTCCTCATCGTCAACACCTTCTCCATGCTGGTCGCCCAGCGGACCCGGGAGATCGGCCTCATGCGGGCCGTCGGATCCAGCCGCGGGCAGGTCAACCGCTCCGTCCTCGTCGAGGCGCTGCTCCTCGGGGTCGTCGGCTCGGTCGCCGGTGTCGCGGCCGGCGTCGGACTGGCGGTCGGGCTGATGGAGCTCATGAGCTCCATGGGCATGGAGCTGTCGACCGGGGACCTGACCGTCCGCTGGACGACGCCCGCCGTCGGTCTCCTCCTCGGCATCGTCGTCACGGTCCTCGCCGCCTACATCCCGGCCCGCCGGGCCGGCAAGGTCTCACCCATGGCCGCGCTGCGCGACGCCGGGACCCCGGCCGACGGCAGGGCCGGCCTGGTGCGCGGCGGGATCGGCCTGTTCCTCACGGCCGGTGGCGCCGGCGCGCTGTGGGTGGCGACGCGGGCGGACGAGGCGGCGGCCGGCTCCCTCTGGCTCGGCCTCGGCGTCGTGCTCTCCCTCGTCGGCTTCGTCGTCGTCGGCCCGCTCCTGGCGGGCGGTGTCGTCCGGGTCCTCGGCGTCGTCGTCCTGCGCGTCTTCGGCCCCGTCGGTCGGCTGGCCGAGCGCAACGCCCTGCGCAACCCGCGCCGTACGGGTGCCACCGGCGCCGCCCTGATGATCGGGCTCGCCCTGGTCGCCTGCCTGTCGGTGGTCGGCTCGTCGATGGTCGCCTCGGCCACCGAGGAGCTGGACCGCTCGGTCGGCGCGGACTTCATCGTCCAGTCCGCCAACGGCCAGCCGATCGTGCCGCAGGCGCAGGCCGCGCTGGAGAGGACGCCGGGTCTGGCCCGGGTCACCGAGTACACCTGGGTCGAGGCGACGATCACCGCCCCGGGCGGGAGGGCCGTCGAGAAGGGACTGGTCGCCGCCGAACCGACGTACGCGCTGGATCTGCGCCGGGACACCACCGCCGGCACGCTGACGAAGGCGTACGACGAGAACGCGATGTCCGTCGGCAGCGACTACGCCACCGAACACGGTGTGAAGGTGGGCGACGAACTCACCGTCGCCTTCAAGGGCGGTGAGAGCGCCAGGCTGAAGGTCGCGGCGATCACCTCGGACGAGAACAACGTCGACAAGGGCGTGATGTACACCAACATCACCACCGCGGCGCGGTACCTCCCGGCGGACAGAGTGCCCCGGAGCGTGATCATGTTCGCGACGGCGGAGGACGGCAAGGAGACCGAGGCGTACGCCGCGATCAAGGAGTCGCTCGCCGCCTACCCGCAGTACAAGGTGCAGAACCAGGCCGACTACAAGCAGGACCTGAAGGACCAGGTCGGCCAGCTGCTCAACATCGTGTACGGGCTGCTGGCCCTGGCGATCATCGTCGCCGTGCTCGGCGTGGTGAACACGCTCGCGCTGTCGGTGGTCGAGCGGACCCGGGAGATCGGCCTGATGCGGGCCATCGGCCTCTCGCGCCGCCAGCTGCGCCGCATGATCCGCCTGGAGTCGGTGGTGATCGCCCTCTTCGGCGCCCTCCTGGGCCTCGGTCTGGGCATGGGCTGGGGCACGTCGGCCCAGAAGCTGCTGGCCCTGGAGGGCCTGGGTGTCCTGGAGATCCCGTGGCCGACGATCCTGGCGGTCTTCGCCGGGTCGGCGTTCGTGGGGCTGTTCGCCGCGCTGGTCCCGGCGTTCCGGGCGGGCCGGATGAATGTCCTGAACGCGATCGCGACCGAGTAGCGCGTGCCGGTCGTGGACGGCCGGGCGTGGACGGCCCCGGCGGACCTGGTTCCGCCGGGGCCGTGCCCGTGCTCGCGGCCCCCGGTGGTGAGCCGGTTCACGGCGGCGAGTGGCAGACCCACGTCGTAGGCTGGGACCACCCGGCCCCGCGCCGGGCCGACCCGGCCCGTGACACGTGTCGGGCTGTTCGCGTTGCCCGCACCCGTTAACCCACCGGGATGGAAGTCCATGAGCCTGCACGGTCTGCTCGACCTCGTCGTCAAGGACAAGGCCCTCGCCGAGGCGGTGAAGGCCGCGGCCGACGGAAACCGCACGCACGTGGATCTGGTCGGCCCCCCGGCCGCGCGGCCCTTCGCCGTGGCCGCGCTCGCCCGGGAGGCCGGGCGGCCGGTGCTGGCCGTCACCGCGACCGGGCGGGAGGCCGAGGACCTGGCGGCGGCCCTGCGCAGCCTCCTCGACCCCGACACGGTCGTCGACTACCCCTCGTGGGAGACGCTGCCGCACGAGCGGCTCTCACCCCGCTCCGACACCGTCGGCCGCCGCCTCGCCGTCCTGCGCCGGCTCGCCCACCCCTCGCCGGACGACCCGGCCGCCGGTCCCGTCTCGGTGGTCGTCGCCCCCGTGCGTTCCGTGCTCCAGCCGCAGGTCAAGGGCCTCGGCGACCTGGAGCCCGTGGCCCTGCGGAGCGGGCAGACGGCGGACCTGAACGAGATCGTCGAAGGCCTGGCGGCCGCCGCGTACTCCCGGGTGGAGCTGGTCGAGAAGCGCGGCGAGTTCGCCGTGCGCGGCGGCATCCTGGACGTCTTCCCGCCGACGGAGGAACACCCGCTCCGGATCGAGTTCTGGGGCGACGACGTCGAGGAGATCCGTTACTTCAAGGTCGCCGACCAGCGGTCCCTGGAGGTCGCCGAGCACGGCCTGTGGGCGCCGCCCTGCCGTGAGCTGCTGCTGACCGATTCCGTACGGGACAGGGCCCGGGCCCTCGCCGAGGCCCACCCCGAGCTGGGCGAACTCCTCGGCAAGATCGCGGAGGGCATCGCGGTCGAGGGCATGGAGTCCCTGGCCCCGGTCCTCGTCGACGACATGGAGCTGCTGCTCGACGTGCTGCCCCAGGGGTCCATGGCCGTCGTCTGCGACCCCGAGCGGGTCCGTACCCGGGCCGCCGACCTCGTCGCCACGAGTCAGGAGTTCCTCCAGGCCTCGTGGGCGGCCACCGCCGGCGGTGGCGAGGCCCCGATCGACGTCGGCGCGGCCTCCCTGCGGGGGATCGCGGACGTCCGGGACCGGGCTCGTGAGCTGGGCATGATGTGGTGGTCGGTGTCCCCGTTCGCGGCCGACGAGACGCTCGACGCCGACACCGTCAAGCTGGGCATGCACGCCCCGGAGTCGTACCGCGGCGACACCGCCCGCGCGCTCGCCGACACCAAGGGCTGGCTCGCCGACGGCTGGCGCACGGTGTACGTCACGGAGGCGCACGGCCCGGCGGCCCGCACGGTCGAGGTCCTGGGCTCCGAGGGCATCGCCGCCCGGCTCGACTCGGACCTGACGGAGATCTCCCCGTCGGTCGTCCATGTGGCCTGCGGTTCGATCGACTACGGCTTCGTCGACCCGGCGCTCAAGCTGGCCGTCCTCACCGAGACGGACCTGTCCGGCCAGAAGGCGGCCGGCAAGGACGGCCGGCGCATGCCGGCCAAGCGCCGCAAGACCATCGACCCGCTGACCCTGGAGGTCGGCGACTACATCGTCCACGAGCAGCACGGCGTCGGCCGGTACATCGAGATGGTCCAGCGCACCGTCCAGGGCGCCACCCGCGAGTACCTCCTCGTCGAGTACGCGCCGGCCAAGCGCGGCCAGCCCGGCGACCGGCTGTACATCCCCACGGACCAGCTGGAGCAGGTCACCAAGTACGTGGGCGGCGAGGCGCCGACCCTGCACCGGCTCGGCGGCGCCGACTGGACGAAGACCAAGGCGCGCGCCAAGAAGGCCGTCAAGGAGATCGCCGCCGACCTGATCAAGCTGTACAGCGCCCGGATGGCGGCGCCCGGACACGCCTTCGGCCCGGACACGCCCTGGCAGCGGGAGCTGGAGGACGCCTTCCCGTACACCGAGACGCCCGACCAGCTGTCCACCATCGCCGAGGTGAAGGAGGACATGGAGAAGACGGTCCCGATGGACCGTCTGATCTGCGGCGACGTCGGCTACGGCAAGACGGAGATCGCCGTACGGGCCGCGTTCAAGGCGGTGCAGGACGGCAAGCAGGTCGCCGTCCTGGTGCCCACGACCCTGCTGGTGCAGCAGCACTTCGGCACGTTCTCGGAGCGGTACTCGCAGTTCCCCGTCGTCGTCCGCGCCCTGTCGCGGTTCCAGACCGACACGGAGGCGAAGGCGACGCTGGAGGGGCTGCGGGACGGCTCCGTCGACATCGTCATCGGTACCCACCGGCTGTTCTCGTCGGAGACGAAGTTCAAGGACCTGGGCCTGGTCATCGTCGACGAGGAGCAGCGTTTCGGCGTCGAGCACAAGGAGCAGCTGAAGAAGCTGCGCGCCAACGTCGACGTGCTGACGATGTCGGCCACCCCCATCCCCCGTACGCTCGAGATGGCGGTGACCGGCATCCGCGAGATGTCGACGATCACCACCCCGCCGGAGGAGCGGCACCCGGTGCTGACCTTCGTCGGCCCGTACGAGGAGAAGCAGATCGGCGCGGCGATCCGGCGCGAACTGCTGCGCGAGGGCCAGGTCTTCTACATCCACAACCGGGTCGAGTCGATCGACCGGGCGGCGGCGCGGCTGCGGGAGATCGTCCCGGAGGCGCGGATCGCCACCGCCCACGGCCAGATGGGCGAGAGCGCCCTGGAGCAGGTCGTGGTCGACTTCTGGGAGAAGAAGTTCGACGTGCTGGTCTCCACGACGATCGTCGAGTCCGGCATCGACATCTCCAACGCCAACACCCTGATCGTCGAGCGCGGCGACAACTTCGGGTTGTCGCAGCTGCACCAGCTGCGCGGCCGGGTCGGCCGGGGCCGCGATCGCGGTTACGCGTACTTCCTCTACCCGCCGGAGAAGCCGCTGACCGAGACCGCGCACGAGCGGCTGGCGACGATCGCCCAGCACACCGAGATGGGCGCGGGCATGTACGTGGCCATGAAGGACCTGGAGATCCGCGGCGCTGGCAATCTGCTGGGCGGCGAGCAGTCCGGCCATATCGCGGGGGTCGGCTTCGACCTGTACGTACGGATGGTGGGCGAGGCGGTCGCGGACTACCGGGCGCAGATGGAGGGAGGCGTCGAGGAGGAGGCCCCCCTGGAGGTCAAGATCGAGCTGCCCGTCGACGCCCATGTGCCGCACGACTACGCGCCGGGCGAGCGTCTGCGCCTCCAGGCGTACCGGGCGATCGCCTCGGCCAACTCCGAGGAGGACGTCAAGGCGGTACGGGAGGAGCTGACGGACCGCTACGGCAAGCTGCCGGAGCCGGTCGAGAACCTGCTCCTGGTGGCGGGCCTGCGGATGCTGGCCCGTGCCTGCGGGGTCGGCGAGATCGTCCTGCAGGGACCGAACATCCGCTTCGCGCCGGTGGAGCTGCGGGAGTCGCAGGAGCTGCGGCTCAAGCGGCTGTACCCGCGTACGGTCGTCAAGCCGGCGGTCCACCAAATCCTGGTGCCGCGCCCGACGAGCGGGAAGATCGGCGGGAAGCCGGTGGTGGGGCGCGAACTGCTGGCGTGGACCGGGGAGTTCCTGACGACGATCCTCGGGTCGTAGCCGTTCGGACCGGCCGTGCCCGCTGTCCCGATGGCCGGCGCGGTCGGTTTCCGGGAGACCTCGATGGACACCGTCATGGTCAC